>CAZWJO010000039.1:0-18694 GCA_964634905.1 uncultured Sangeribacter sp. | reverse complement strand
AATAATGGATCTAATCAGACTCTTACCCGACTCAGTAGCCAATCAGATTGCAGCTGGAGAAGTTATCCAGAGGCCAGCTTCTGTCATAAAGGAACTGGTGGAAAACGCCGCTGATGCAGGAGCCACAGACATTAAGATTTTTATAAAGGATGCCGGGAAGACTTTGATACAAGTGGTCGATAATGGAAAGGGGATGTCTGAGACGGATGCTCGAATGGCCTTTGAACGCCATGCTACTTCTAAGATTAGATCTGCTGAAGACCTCTTTTCTCTGCATACTATGGGGTTCCGTGGTGAGGCCCTGCCGTCAATTTGCGCTATATCGCAAGTGGAGCTACGTACTCGCACCGAAGACGCTCAAATGGGAACTAAGATTATTATATATGGGTCTAATGTAGAATCTCAGGAACCCTATATGTGCGACAAAGGCACATCGATAAGTGTACGTAATCTATTTTTCAATCTCCCTGCACGTCGCAAATTTCTAAAATCAGATGCGGGCGAACTTGGACACATAATGCGTGAATTTGAACGTATGGCTCTTGTCAACAATAACCTCCGCATTAGCATCGACACTGGTGCAAGAGTTATTGACCTTCGGCCTGGAAGTATGCTACAACGTATCAACGATATTTGGAAAAATAACCTTAATATGCAGTTGATTCCAATTGACGTAGATACTGATCTGGTTAAGATTCATGGATATGTTTCTCGCCCGGAATATGCCCGTCGTAGGAATGCTCTCTGGCATCTGATTGCCAACGGACGCCACATCAACCATCTAAAGATGCACAAGGTCATAACAGGTTGCTTCGATAATCTCATCGCTACAGATACCCAACCTTGCTATTTTGTAAAGATTCAAGTCGATCCGTCTGAAATTGACATCAATATCCATCCAAGCAAGAATGAAGTTAAACTTGAAAGAGAAAAGGAAATTCTGAGTATATTGGGTGCCAGTATTAAGGCTGCTCTCGGAAAATTTGCAGCTACTCCTCAAATTGACTTCGATACAGATCTCGTTCCGGTTCAACCCACTTCTGAAAATGGTCCCGAAAACCCTGAAATAGAAGTACCTTCCGACTACAATCCGTTTGAAATGAACCAATCTTCCAACCTGCAATTTACATCGGATGGATTTCAAACTTCTAACTTTTACCCGGGGTCAAATTATTATAACCGACAAGAAAAATCGAGCAACGTACGTAATTGGGATACCCTTTACAACCGGTTTATGAATCGTCAGGAAGAATCTGCTCGTGGAAAGAGTCCCATAGAGGGAGTTCTCCCTTCTATTGACGAAAACATAAAACTTCCTGGAAAGGAATGCTTTCAGTATGCAGATAAGTACATTATCACAACTTCTCGAAGTGGAGTTATGATAATCGACCAACATCGTGCTCACTTAAAAATCCTTTATGAGGATTGCCTCAGAAATGTTCGTCGCATGGAGGTGACGAGCCAACGTGTACTTTTCCCTGAGACAATCTCTCTTGATTTCGAACAGCAGGATGCTCTCGCCCGAATTCAGCAAGAGCTTACAGCTATTGGTTTCTCTCTTGAATATGAAGAAGACAACAAATGGCAAATAGCTGCAGTCCCAACTATGATTAGCCAAAGCGATGCTAAAGAGACAGTCCTCAGAATCCTTGAATCTGTTAGAGAGGAATCCGACTCCTTTGGCACCACTACCAATCCCATCGAAGACATTATGGAGCGAATGGCTCTGATAATGGCCCGAAGTGCAGCTATCACGCGCGGACGACGATTGACCCCAGCAGAAATGGAAAACATTGTCGGTCAACTGATGTCGCTCCCTGACCCATCCCTTACACCAAACGGCAAACTTATCTACACAATCCTCGACGAAGACCGCCTCCATGCCCTCCTTAACTGACTCCTTACCAGCAACTCGTAGAGACGCACGGCTCGTGCAATTCCGTTCAAATAAGCCCGGAGGGCTGCCAATCTTGTTAACCCTGAGCGTAAGCTCGGGGGAGATATGTACCCTTCTTTATCAAGCCCCGGAGGGGCGTTACTTTTTATTTGAACCACATTGAACGGCTCCTACGTCAGCCAGTATAAATATAGAAAACTTTTTATGTAAATAAATTTAATTTCCTATTATCTCATATATAATTACATTCACTTTTAAGAAATTTTCAAAAAATTTCATTCCAAAATGTTTATGTTTTTTGGAAATTTTTTACGAACTTTGCAACAAATATTGAACAACATTACACTTTTAACCCTATGTCTGACCACGCAAAACGATACACCAGTGATGAGGCTTACCAAGGTGCCCTCGAGTATTTCAATGGCGACGAACTTGCCGCTCGCGTTTGGGCAAGCAAGTACGCACTGAAAGATTCTTACGGTAACCTATATGAACGGACTCCCGACGATATGCACCATCGTATCGCATCGGAAATTGCACGGATTGAAAACAAATACCCTAACCCTATGAGTGAAGAGGAAATATATGATGTGATCAAAGATTTCCGATACATCGTTCCGCAAGGTAGCCCTATGGCTGGTATAGGTAATAATTTCCAAGTCGGTTCCCTCTCTAATTGTTTTGTAATAGGTCTTGACGGACACCCTGACTCCTATGGTGGTATCATTCGCGAAGATGAAGAGCAGGTACAACTCATGAAACGCCGTGGCGGTGTTGGTCACGACCTCAGTCACCTACGTCCCAAAGGAACTCCTGTTAAAAATTCCGCTATCACTTCTACTGGACTCGTGCCTTTCATGGAACGATATAGCAATTCTACCCGTGAGGTTGCACAAGACGGACGTCGCGGTGCCCTGATGCTTACTGTCAGCATAAAGCATCCCGATTCCGAAGGTTTCATTGATGCTAAGATGGAGCAAGGGAAAGTCACAGGTGCCAATGTTTCTGTTAGAATTGACGACACTTTCATGCTTTGCGCTGAAAGTGGCACTCCATACGTCCAGAAATTCCCGGTCAATTCCAACGATCCTATTTTCTCACGCGAAATTGACGCAACTGCCTTATGGAAAAAGATCGTTCACAACGCTTGGAAAAGTGCCGAGCCAGGTGTCCTCTTCTGGGACACTATTATCAAGGAGAGTGTGCCCGATTGCTATGACGACCTTGGTTTTGAGACAATTTCAACAAATCCTTGTGGTGAAATTCCTCTTTGCCCCTACGATAGCTGCCGCTTGACGGCCATCAACCTCTATAGCTATGTGAAAAATCCGTTCACTCCTGAAGCTTCATTCGACTTTGAACTCTTCAAAAACCATGTTGCGAAGGCTCAAAGGATAATGGATGATATAATCGATCTCGAAATGGAAAAGATTGACCAAATTATTTCCAAAATAAAGAAAGATCCGGAAACTGAGGAAGTGAAATTCACAGAACTTCATCTTTGGGAAAAAATCCGGGATAAAACCCTTCTCGGACGTCGCACCGGTTGCGGAACAACGGGCGAAGGTGATATGCTGGCTGCCCTCGGACTTCGTTATGGAACTCCCGAGGCAACTGCATTCTCAACAGAGGTACACAAACAACTTGCCCTGGCATATTATTCAGCTTCTGTCGAAGCTGCTAAAGAACGTGGTGCTTTTGAAATATACGATCCTGAACGCGAAAAGAACAATCCTTTCATCTTACGCCTCAAAGAAGAAGATCCTGACCTCTATGACAGAATGGTGAAATATGGCCGACGAAACATAGCATGCCTCACAATTGCCCCAACGGGCACAACCTCTCTTATGACTCAAACCACTTCTGGACTCGAACCCGTTTTCCTACCCGTTTATAAACGTCGTCGCAAGATCGTTCCCGGAGATCAGAATGTGAATGTGGATTTCGTTGATGAAGTGGGTGAAGCTTACGAAGAATTCCTCGTATATCACCCTAAATTTATCGAATGGATGCGTATCAATGGCTTAGAACCAAAAAAGAATATGTCTCAAGAAGAAGTGGATGAGCTTGTTAAACAATCCCCTTACTATAAGGCCACTTCCAATGATATTGACTGGATGGAGAAGGTCCGGATGCAAGGGTCAGTACAAAAATGGGTCGACCATTCTATCTCTGTGACTATCAACCTTCCTTCCGATGTATCTGAAGAACTTGTCGGCGAACTATATATGCAAGCTTGGAAAGCCGGATGCAAAGGATGCACTGTCTACCGCGACGGCTCCCGAAACAATGTGCTCGAAGCTGTGAAGAAAAAGGAGGAACAAAAGCCTTCTCTCATCCATACTCCCGACCATGTGGCTAAACGCCCTATGGAACTTGAAGCTGATGTTGTGAGATTCCAAAACAATAAAGAGAAATGGATTGCTTTCGTTGGCCTTGTCGACGGAAAACCTTACGAAATATTCACAGGTCTCGCAGATGACGAGGATGGAATTTTCTGTCCTAAGAGCATCAACCGCGGAAAGATCATTAAGCAAGTGCTTCCGGATGGACGCAAACGTTATGACTTCCAATTCATCAATAAACGCGGATACAAGACCACAATCGAAGGATTGAGCGAAAAATTTAAACCTGAATTCTGGAATTATGCAAAATTAATTTCAGGTGTACTTCGATATGGCATGCCTATCGATCAAGTGATAAAACTCGTTCAGGGATTGGAACTTGACTCCAACAGCATTAACACGTGGAAAAATGGGGTGGAGCGCGCCTTGAAAAAATATGTGCCTAACGGCACTGTAGAAAGTGGAAAATGTCCGAACTGTGGTGCCGAGTCACTTGTTTATCAAGAAGGATGCCTTCGATGCACCAACTGCGGTAGTTCTCGCTGCGGTTAACTTAACTTGTATTCTGAAAACCTGAAAAACTCAAAAAGCCATGAGAATTAAGATCCATATCGACTACCATACCCAATGGGGTGAAGCTGTCTATATCTGTGGTTCTATTCCACAACTTGGTGGCGACGACCCATTGAAAGCTTCTTTGCTTGAAATGACTGCCCCTGATATCTGGACCATATCTTTCGATATTCCAGATTCAGTGAAGAGTTTCACTTACCGCTTCATCGTAAAAGCTGAAGGAAAACAATGGCGTGAAGAATGGGGTGCGCCTCACCGCTTCAATGTAGGAAAGGACATTGTTTCATTCGATATTCACGCTTACTGGCAAGATGTCCCGGATGACAAACCTTATTATTCTTCCGCATTTGTCGACGGCATGCTGAGCCGCAACTTCCGTGACCAACCTATTTCTGCAAAACCTAACGCAATTCTATTTAAGGTCACAGCTCCAATGGTGAAACCCGACGAGGTGCTTGCTATCTGTGGAGAACCGAGAGCTCTTGGTAGCTGGAATCCCGAGAAAGCTCTTACTTTCAACGATGCCCACTACCCTATTTGGGAAGTGTTGCTTGACATGAAAGATGTAAAACTTCCTTTCGAATACAAGTTTGTCATTCTTGACAAAAAAACGCGTAAGGTTGTCGATTGGGAAGGCCGCGACAATCGTAGACTCGACTTCTTCCCAAAAACAAAAGGAACTGCTCTCATTTTCGATGGACTTCGTTTCGTTAATCCAAGGAAGACTTGGAAGGGGGCGGGTACTGCTATTCCTGTTTTTTCTCTCCGCTCAAATGATGATGCAGGTGTAGGCGACTTCTACGATATCAAGAAGATGGTAGATTGGTGTGTGAAGACACGACAGAAGATTATTCAAGTTCTGCCCATAAACGATACGACTAAGACTGGTACATGGACCGACTCTTATCCATACAGCGCAAACTCTACATTCGCACTTCATCCTATGTATCTTCGCCTGAAAGGTGTAGGTGCTATTAAGGATAAGGAACGACGTGACTACTATACAGCAGAAATTGCCAAACTCAATTCTTTGCCACAAATTGATTATGAAGCAGTTAACAATCTCAAAAATGCTTATCTTCATGAAATATATGCCGAGCAAGGTAAGGCTACACGTGAAACTGCTGAATATAAAGCATTTGTAAACAAAAACGAATACTGGCTTCGTTCTTACGCAGCTTGGTCAGTATTGCGCGACCATTTCCATACTGCTAATAATTCCCTGTGGGGCGAATATGCCATCTATAATGAAGAGAAAGTTGAGCAATTTATTGCTGATCATCTCGACGAGATACTATTTTACTACTATGTGCAGTATCATCTCGACCGGCAATTGAGAGAGGTGCGCGACTATGCCCATCAGCATGGAATCGTACTTAAGGGTGACATTCCTATTGGTATAGGCCGTGAGAGTGTAGACGCTTGGAAAGATCCTCGCTTATTCAATATGGACTGCCAAGCCGGAGCCCCACCGGATGATTTTTCAATTCTCGGACAAAACTGGGGATTCCCAACATATAACTGGGATGAGATGGCGAAAGACGGATTCCTCTGGTGGAAACGTCGTTTCCAGAAAATGGCTGAATATTTCGACGCATACCGAATTGACCATATCCTTGGTTTCTTCCGTATCTGGCAAATTCCAATGAATGCTGTACATGGGCTTCTTGGATATTTCAATCCAGCTCTCCCCTTCTCCCCGGAAGAACTTAAAAACAACTATGATTTCTGGATCAATCCTGATATTCAAGCAAACCCATATATTATGGAATGGGTGCTCGGAGACTTCTTTGGCGAATATACCGACGAAGTGAAACACGAATATCTTGAAGAAATTAGCGCCGGTCGCTATAAATTGAAAGAATTTGTTGATAATCAGAGAAAAGTCGTTGACCATTTCTCTCGTCTTGCTCCCGATGAGAAGAACACTCGTATCAAAAATGCGATCATGGGACTGATTGACGACGTACTCTTTATAGAAGATCCATATCAAAAGGGTCACTACCACCCCAGAATCTCCGCTCAGTTCACATATCAGTTCCGCGCTCTTACAGACTACGAACGTTGGTGCTTCAACCGTCTTTATAATGACTTCTTCTATCACAGAATGAATGACTTCTGGTATGGCAAGGCAATGTGGAAACTTCCACCTCTCCTTGATTCTACTGGTATGCTCACCTGTGCTGAAGACCTCGGTATGATTCCAGATTGCGTGCCGGAAGTAATGCGTCGCTTGCACATTCTTTCTCTAGAAATCCAACGTATGCCTAAAGATCCTAAGGTTGAATTCGGTGAGACCTGGAATTATCCATATTACAGTGTTTGCACCACTTCAACTCACGATATGGACGGCATACGTGCGTGGTGGGAACAGGATCCAGCTGCTACCCAAAGATTCTTTAATTATGTGCTCAGAGAACCAGGTCAAGCACCATTCTATGCCGAACCTTGGATTTGCAGCAAAATCGTAGACCTACATCTGAAGTCTCCATCCATGCTCTGCATACTGCCACTTCAAGACTGGCTAAGTACAGATAGTCAACTTCGACGCGACAATCCACACGATGAACTCATTAATATCCCTGCTAACTCACAGCACTATTGGCGCTATCGTATCCACCTACCGCTGGAGAGCCTTATTGAAGCCGACAGCTTCAACGCCGGCCTGGCCGCTTGGATAGCAGAATCAAACCGCTAATTTTAGAAGAGGGTCCCGACACACCCAATTCCCTGTAGGGACGTACGTTTCGTACGTCCTTTTAATTGTTTAAAACACAAATAATTAATATAAAAATTCCCTTAAGTGTACTACACTCAAGGGAACAACGATAATTATATTAATTACCTTAATCTAATTACATAAATCACTATTAATCAAGTTTATGAATCACAAGACCCGACCTTAACTTAGGCTCAAACCATGTTGTCTTTGGGGGCATGATGTTGCCACTGTCAGCTATTGCAATCAACTGATCCATAGTGACTGGATAAAGCGCAAGCGCCATCTTCATCTCTCCATTGTCAACCCTTCGCTGCAACTCCTCAAGTCCGCGGATTCCTCCTACAAAGTCAATACGCTTATCACTTCTAAGGTCAGTGATACCAAGGATATCTCGCAATATAAGGTTAGAAGAAACGGTCACGTCAAGGACTCCGATCGGATCGGTATCATCGTATGTACCCTCTTTAGCAGTAAGCGAATACCACTTTCCACCTAAATATAGCGCAAAGTTATGGAGACCCTGAGGATGGTAGACATCTGTCCCCTTATCTTCAACTATAAAGTTTTCAGCTATCTTTGCAAGAAATTCATCTTCGCTTAATCCATTAAGGTCTTTCACTACACGATTGTAGTCAATAATACGTAAATGAGAAGCAGGAAAAGCAACTGCCATGAAATAGTTGTATTCTTCATCTCCTTTGTGTTCAGGATTGTTTTGAGCTTTCTCATTGCCCACAAGAGCTGCAGCAGCGCTTCGATGATGCCCATCAGCTATATATAGAGACGGTATCTTCTCAAATTCCTTAGTGATAGCTTCAATGGTTGCCTCATCGTCTATCACCCAGAAGGTATGTCCGAAGCCATCAGGGGCTACAAAATCATACTCCGGTTCTCCTTTGGTAACATCCCTTATTATCTGCTCAAGATTCTCATTATCAGGGAAAGCAAAGAATACGGGCTCTATGTTAGCATTGTTGCAACGAACATGCTTCATTCTGTCCTCTTCTTTGTCGCGTCGTGTTAGCTCATGTTTCTTGATTCGTCCTTTCATGTAGTCGTCGACCCAAGCTCCAACTACAAAACCGTATTGAGTCCTCCCATCCATTGTCTGAGCATAGATGTAGTAATTTTCCTTTTCATCTTGCACAAGCCATCCCTTCTCCTGAAAATTCATGAAGTTTTCCACAGCTTTGTCATAGACATCAGGATGATGCTCATCGAAACCAGGTTCGAAATCAATCTCTGGTTTGATGATGTGATAAAGAGATTTTTCATTTCCTTCAGCCTCCTTACGTGCTTCTTCGGAGTTAAGAACGTCATACGGACGCGATGCCACTTCCTCCACTAAATGGCGAGGGGGGCGCACTCCCTTGAATGGTTTTACTTTAGCCATGATATTAGCTTTTAACTGATTATTATATCTTTAATCTTTAATCTTTTAAGGAGCATTCTCCACATATTCCATAAAGGGTTATGGAATAACTGTCTGGCAGAAAGTTGCCGGGATTAAGCTGCATCACTTGGGATGCTATATGAGGATTCTCAATCTCCCGGATTTTCCCACACCTTTTACATATCAGATGAATATGGTTATCCCGATTCACCTCATAAATAGCCGGATTCTGTCCGAAAGCATTTTTTCGGAGTATCCCAGCTTGATTGAGAAGCTCTACAGTATTATAGACTGTAGCACGACTGACATGATACCCATCTTTCTCAATGGCAATATGCAGAGCATCCACCTCGAAATGAGAATTCATATCAAGGGCTTTGCGCAAGATAGCAAACCGTTCAGGAGTCTTACGAAATTTCCCTGCTGAAAGAAACCTCGTAAAGATATCCTCTATGGAATCATTATCATAATCTTTACTCATAGTGCAAATTTAATCAATCTCATCCAATTGACAAAGTTTCATGTCAAAAAATTTATTAATTCAATATTCTTTTAAATAAGAATACAAAAGTGATTCTCCTTTCAATGAAAAATTTTAAACCCATAATTCATTAAACATCAACTTTAGAATACTTAATTTGAATATTAAAATCGTTAAATATCTTTTTTTTTATTGCTATATCAACTAAAATCACTATATTTGCAGATTAAAATAGAAGTGTATCGCACATGAACATATTCAAAAATCGAAGAAAGAATCATACGACTGATGATGACATATTATTGATGACGGAAGAAAAAAAGCCCGTTCACAAGATCCGGGCAAGCCTAATCATCAAATGGATGTGGATTGTTTTTCTCGCATTGGGAGGATGCATTGCCATCTTCATGCTTCTTGTATATAATGGGGTCATTGGATATATGCCACCGATAGAAGAACTTGAGGATCCTCATGATAAACTTGCAAGTGTAGTTTATGCCTCTGATGGTACAACAGAACTTGGGCGCTATTTTGCGGGAGCGGGTAATCGTGTCTACACCGACTACGATGCCCTATCGCCGTATGTAATCGATGCTCTGATTGCCACAGAAGATGTTCGCTTTGAATCTCATTCAGGTATCGACTTTATGGCCCTCGGACGCACCATGATTAAAACCATAATGATGGGTGATAAATCAAGTGGTGGCGCATCTACAATAACCCAGCAGCTCGCAAAACAACTTTATTCTCAACCAAGTTCAAACATGTTGAAACGTGCTATGCAAAAACCTATAGAATGGATGATTGCACTTAAACTGGAGAGATTCTATACAAAGGATGAGATCCTCAACATGTATCTAAATCGCTTCGACTTTCTTAATAATGCTGTTGGTATCAAGACCGCAGCCAACGTATATTTCGGAAAAGAACCAGGCGACTTAAAGTGTGAAGAAGCCGCCATGCTCGTCGGAATGCTCAAGAATCCAAGCTACTTCAATCCTCTTAGGCATGGAGAACGCACACTCAACCGACGTAATGTAGTGCTTGAGCAAATGCAGAAAGACGGTAAGATTTCCAAGGAAGAATGCGACTCCCTCAAAAATCTTCCGCTCGGACTTGATTATCATAAGGTTGACCATAAAGTTGGAACAGCTCCCTACCTTCGTGAGGAGATAAGAAGGTTAATGACCGCAAAAAAACCGGAATGTCCTGATAAATCTAAGTATTCCAACAAAATGGCTTACGACATTGCAATGGGTAATTATAATACCGATTCTACTCAATGGGAAGAAAATCCTCTTTATGGTTGGATTGAGAAAAACCCGAAGCCTGATGGAACATATTATAACTTGTATACTGATGGACTAAAGATTTACTCCACCATAGACCTTCGCATGCAGGAATATGCTGAAGAGGCGGTTAGGAAACATCTTGGAGAGACATTGCAACCTGCTTTCTTCCAAGAAAAGAAAGGCCAGAAAAATGGTCCCTATACTACCAATCAGGAAGAGCTATCTACCAAAGGAGTAGAACAACTCATACGTAATGCCATTCGCCAAAGTGAACGCTATCGCGTGATGAAACTTGCAGGACACTCGCAAGAAGAGATTGATGCCGCTTTTAATACTCCGATTGAGATGGAAGTTTTTGCATACGTTAAAGATGAGAATGGCAAGACTGTCCCTGGTAGTAAAACAGTCACAATGACTCCAAGAGACTCCCTCCTCTATATGAAATCTATACTTCGTACTGGAGTGATGAGTATGGATCCACATACAGGAAACGTGAAAGCATACGTAGGTGGTCCCGATTTCCAATGGTTCCAATATGATATGGTAAGTCGTGGTAAGAGGCAGATAGGATCTACAGCCAAGCCGTTCCTCTATACTCTCGCAATGGAACAGGATTTCACTCCCTGTTCTCACTTCCTCAACACTCAACCCACTTTTAACGGTTGGAGTCCGAGAAATAGTGGCGGAGGACATGTTGGAGAAATGGTGACACTTCATTGGGCGCTTACAAACTCTAACAACTGGATATCTGCTCGCCTTGTGAACGAACTGAAGCCAATCAACTTGGCTAATAAGATGAGGGTGTTCGGTCTTACAGGTCATATTGAGGCATACATGCCGCTTTGTCTTGGAACAGTTGATGTTCCAGTGCGCGATATGGTAGGAGCATACACCACATTTGCTAATAAAGGTATACGGACGGATCCAGTATTTGTCACCCGAATTGAGGACAACCAAGGCAACCTTATATACAATGCCACTCCCCATCGAACTGAAGTGACAAATGAACAGTCTTATTGGAAAATCCTCTCCATGCTGATGAGCGTAGTAGAAAGCGGCACCGGCGCAAGTCTTCGTAGCCGTTACGGCATCTCTGCTCAGATGGGTGGTAAGACTGGTACGACCAACTCCAACTCCGACAGCTGGTTTATGGGATTCACTCCAGACCTTGTGACCGGAGTTTGGGTAGGTGGAGATGAACGGTATATCCACTTTAATACTATGGCTCTTGGACAAGGAGCGCGCGCAGCTCTTCCAGTATATGGTCTTTATATGCAAAAGGTATATGCCGACAAGACCCTTCCTTATAGTCAGGATTCAAAATTTGAATTCCCTGCCTCATTCGATGCATGCAGCGGAGAGCATTGGGAAAGTGGAGAAGTGGAAGTCCAAACTGAATCTGTGGAAGGTATCTTCGACTGACTAATTCCGTATAACGTCAAATGCAAAACATAATATATTATAAATAACCCTTAAATTTACTTCTATGGCAAAGACGCTAAAAGTAAGAGACCTGACTCTACGCGACGGGCAGCAGTCGCTGTTCGCAACGCGCCTTAAGCAGGAAAACATCGACAAACTTCTCCCTCTCTATCAGGATGCCAAATTTTACATCATGGAAGTATGGGGTGGAGCAGTCCCCGACTCTGTGATGAGATATCTTGGAGAAAGTCCTTGGGACCGTCTTCGCGCTTGTTCTGAATACATGAAGGGCATCTCTCTACTGAGTGCACTCTCCCGTGGCCGTAACCTCTTCGGATATGTACCATATCCCAATAGTGTACTGGAAGGATTTTACAAGGAAGCAATCAAGAATGGTCTTAACGTAATGCGAATTTTCGATGCTCTCAACGACATCAACAATATCAAAGATTCCATCAAGATGATCAATGATCTTGGAGGTATTGCTGATGCCGCTGTTTGCTATACAGTAGATCCAAAAGAAGAACCAAAAGAGCCCGTAAAAAAAGGTTTCTTTGCTCGCCTATTTGGTGGGAATGAAAAACCAGAAGCACCAGTACTTATCTTTACTGACGACTATTTCGTAGAGAAAGCTAAAGAGATGGAACGTATCGGAGCAAAGATGATCACTCTAAAAGATATGGCGGGTCTTGTAAATCCAAGCCGTATCTTCAGTCTCATGCCAAAATTGAAGCAAGCTCTTAAAGTTCCCGTTGATTTCCATACTCATTGTACTCCCGGCTATGGATTAGCATCTGTACTCACAGCAATCATCAAGGGAGTGGATATTGTTGACACTAACATTTGGTGGTTTGGCGGTGGATCTGCAGCTCCTGCGATTGAGCTAATTTGGATATTCTGCCAAAAACTGGGAATAGAGCTTGAAGTCAATATGGATGCAGTAGCTAAGATTCGTAAAGCTCTCGTTGAGGCTCGCCAGAGTCTGGCATCCTTCGACCTTAACAAAGATAAGTGGCCAAAAGATTTTGACGAGGCTTATGCAGCTATGCCCTCTGAAATAAATGCAGAATTCGACCGCGCCATTGAAGCTGCTACAAACAATCGCGAAGAAGAACTTCTTGATGCTTGCCATAAAATAGAAGCCTATTTCGGATTCCCAAAACCAAATGAACTTGTTAAGAATGCAGAAGTTCCTGGTGGTATGTATTCTAATATGGTGGCCAATTTACGTGCACTCCACGCAGAGGATGTTCTCGATGAGGCAATGGCACTTATCCCGAAAGTGCGTCGAGACGCAGGACTTGTTCCTCTTGTTACTCCTACAAGTCAGATCGTAGGTTCACAAGCTGTTGCTCTTGCTCTCGACCGACGTAAAGGTGCTCCTGATTATTCTAATAAGAATAATCAGTTTGTGGGCCTTGTGAAGGGTGAATACGGTAAGACACCTGTAGAAATCGACCCGGCATTCCGAGAGCAAATCACCGGCAGTCCCATTGAACATCCTTACGATGTAAGTCAGTTCAAGGCTCCAGATAATCCAGTACTCGAAGAATTTGGAGGCGTCAAGCTCGCTCAAAATGAAGAGGAATATCTGCTTCTTGAACTTCTTCCTGCTGTTGCCACAGGCTTCCTAAAGAATAAGAGAAAAGTTGAATTTGAAGAAGCCAATGCAGCTGCAGCAGCTTTGGAAGAAGCTGAATTACAAAATAACTCTCAGTATGCTCCAGTGACCGGACCTACCTTGAAGGCGCCGATGGGTGGCACTATTATAGAAATAGATGTAAAACCTGGAGATAAGGTAAAAGCCGGACAAAAGGTAATTGTATACGAAGCCATGAAGATGGAAAATGACCTATCATCAGAGATCGATGGCATTGTAAAACAAGTTCTCGTTCAGAATGGAGATGTAGTGGGCACTAACCAAGACCTCATAGAATACGAATAACATCCTCTATTACCAGCCGGGAAATCCCGGCTGGTAACTTTTCTCCTCTTTTTGAGTTTCTTTAGTAATTAGATTCTAATAATAAAAATGACCATAAATGGAATGGTTGATTGAACTTTTATCGCCTGGCAACATGTCGCTCGCGTCGGCGGTAATGCTTTATAGTTTTGTAATATTTGCCGGTATTTATTTGGGCAAGCTTAAGATCTGTGGTGTGTCTCTTGGTGTAACCTTCGTGCTCTTTGTCGGAATCCTTCTTGGACATTTCGGCTATATGGTGCATCATGATATCTTGCATTTTCTTCGCGACTTTGGTCTTATACTATTCATATTCTCTATAGGTATGCAAGTAGGTCCTGGATTTTTTTCTTCTTTCAAAGAAGGAGGAATAAAGATGAACATGCTTGCAGTCTCAGGAGTGTTACTTAATGCCATCATAGCTGTCGCAATTTTCTACATTCAAGGAGGTGAATCCGGACAGACTTCACTTCCAGAGATGGTTGGTATCATGAGTGGCGCTGTGACAAATACACCCGGGCTTGGTGCAGCACAACAGACAGTCTTGCAAATCAATGAGAATGCAAGCACCGTTTCGCAAGACATGGCGATGGGCTACGCAGCTGCTTATCCTCTCGGAGTAGTAGGTATCATAGTTTCCCTAATTCTTATTAAAGTTTTCTTCAAGATAGACGTTAAAAAAGAAATAGAAGAGGTTGAGAATGAAACCAAAGATTCTCAGCTTGCTCCTCATGTGGTCACATACAAGGTGACAAATGAGCTTATGGCTGGACTTGATATCCGTAAGATCCATACTATCATCAATGCTAACTTTGTAGTTTCTCGAATAGAAAAGCCAGATGGAACAGTCATGATACCGACTTCCTCCGATACTTTGGAATTAGGAGACCTTGTTCTTCTTGTATGCTCTGTTCAAGACGAAGAAACATTCAACCGTTTCATCGGTCCTCAAGTAGAGAAAAAATGGGAAATGGTACAAGGTCCGGTAGTTTCACGTAAGATTCTTGTGACAAAGACAGACTATAACGGAGTCAAGCTTGGGAGCCTTCGTTTGAGAATGGGTTACAAACTCAATGTCACTCGTGTGACTCGTGCAGGGGTTGACCTTCTTGCGACAGCTAATCTGCGACTCCAAATAGGCGACCGGCTTACCGTTGTGGGAAAGCCGGAAGATATTGAGCGTCTTGGAGATCGTCTTGGAAACTCCATGAAACGTCTTAATGAGCCAAATCTTTTCACGATGTTCCTTGGAATTTTCTTAGGTATAATAGTTGGTAGTATTCCATTTTTATTACCAGGAATGTCAGTACCTATGAAACTTGGTCTTGCCGGAGGACCTCTTGTAGTAGCCATCATAATAAGTGCATACGGCACAAAGTTTCATCTTGTAACATATACCAATTCTTCGGCAAATCTCCTTCTCCGAGAGATCGGTATCTGCCTTTTCCTTGCATCAGTTGGTATAGCAGCCGGTAAAGACTTCGCAGCTACTGTCTTCAATGTAAGAGGTGCCATGTGGGTTGGATATGGTCTCATCATCACATTTATACCGCTATTGGTAGTGGGAATCATAGCTCGAGGGAAATACAAGATGAATTATTTGACAATCATTGGTATGCTGAGCGGAAATTATACTGATCCACCTGCACTTGCATACGCTAACAAAGTCGCGAATAATGATGCCCCCGCAGTAGCATATTCTACAGTCTATCCGCTTACAATGTTTATGAGAGTCATAGTAGCCCAGTTATTAATCCTTTTCCTTGCATCATAATCAAAAAGGAGTTGAAATATTTGCTCAGGTCGCAATTTTTTTGTAATTTTGCATCGCCAATTCGATGGGATCGCGACCTGTCGAGACAAAAGAACAAATAATTAACTGCAGAAAATTAAAATGAAAAAAGACATTCATCCTTCAAGCTACCGCGAAGTTGCATTCAAAGACATGTCAAACGACGAAGTCTTCATCACACGCTCTACAGTGGCTTCACGTGAGACAATCGAAATCGACGGAAAGACGTATCCTCTCGTAAAGCTTGAAATCACAAGCAGCTCTCACCCATTCTTCACCGGTAAGCAGAAACTCGTCGACACTGCAGGTCGTGTCGATAAATTCCGCAGCCGTTATGGCAACCGCAGCAAGAAGTAAGAAGCGGAAGGTATCATTAAAGATCAATGTAAAGCCGCACCATGACGATGGTGTGGCTTTCTCTATAATGTTATTTAGAGAGTAAAGATTAGTGTGATTAGAGGCATTAAGAAAAGAGATTTATGATTATTATTTAAGAAAATATGGAGAGGATTGTTAGAGGGTTTGAGAGAAGGGTCGAGAAGATCTTCTTGGAGAAGGGTATTGGAAGTATTTTGGTTGCGGTAAGCGGAGGGGCGGATAGTGTGGCTTTGTTGACAGCTTGCAGTCGGGTGAGTAAACGTATTGGGTTAAGGATTGAGGCTGTGAATTGTAATTTTCATCTTAGGGGGAATGAAAGCAATCGGGATTCTGAATTTACAACCAACCTATGTAAAGGACTTGGGGTTAAACTTCATTCTTTAGAATATGATGTCAAAGCATACATAAAAGAACATCCAGATATCAGCATCGAGATGGCTTGTAGAGAGCTTAGATATGCCGATTTCTTTCGAATTATGGAGAAGGAAGGATTTGATAGAATTGCGGTTGCACATAATGCTGACGACGATATAGAGACCTTATTTCTCAATCTATTGAGAGGGAGTGGAAGCAGAGGACTGAAAGGAATGGAGGAGGATAATGGTAAGGTAATACGTCCGCTGCTTGAGATAAGTAGGAAGGAAATCGAAAAGTATCTAAAGATTTTAGGAATACCCTTTATAATTGACTCAAGCAATCTTTCAAGTGAATATCGACGCAATTTCATTCGTCGTGATATATTGACACTAATTGAAAGCAAATGGCCAGGAGCAAGGAAATCCGTGTCTAAGACTGTAGCAATAATGAAAGAGGAATCGAAGATTATTGAGGATTTCTATAAAAGACAGTTACGTGAGTTATGTCCTGAAACAGATGTCCTAATGGTTTATTCAGAAGGAGTCACAATAGGAACTATCCTGAGGTTTATTGAGCCATTTAGAGGCAATTCAAAGACTGCGGAAGAGATAATGGAGGCTCTTTCAAAAGATTTCAGAGAGCGAACATGGAAATTGTCTGAAAGATATGAAGCAATATTAGAAAGAGATCGACTAAGAATAAATGACATTAACCATGGGATAACAGAACCTCAATTTTCATGTACAGAAATGATAATTACATCTGCAACTCTATCAGAAATAAAAGCTAATCCCTCCCATAATATAGTATATTTGCCATCAGATTTAACTAATTATATTATACGTAAACCCCAGAAAGGAGACCGCATGTTGCCATTAGGAATGCGTGGGAGTCGCCTTGTGAGTGATATAATAAGCGACGCCCGACTGGATAGAATGTCTAAGTCTCAACTGAGGGTCATAGTCCGCAAATCAGACAATGAGATTATTTGGCTTTCAGGATTAAAACGAAGTCGTCATGAACTGATCGCCTCAGATTCAATTAGATGTTATAAAATAGAATTAATCATCCAATAGCTATTATTGATCCTATAATATAGCCTACTTCAGTTAAGATTGAAATTCACTTGCTAAAAGAATGAAATTTCATTTTCGAGGAAGTCAGACCTCTCCTGATAAGTATTAATTTTTAAAGTGTTGTGATTAACATTTACTATTTTTCAAATGTTTAGACTTATATAACATTAATAAAACAACTTATGAAAAGAATATTGATAATGGGAGCCTCTTCCGGCATAGGACTTGCGGTAGCTGAGGCTTTAGCTTCGAGAGGAGTTAGAGTAGGATTGGCTGCACGGCATACAACAGAGTTGAAAGCATTGAAAGAGAAATATCCTGAATTTGTTGAATATGAGGCTATTGATGTCACAGATAACGATGGGCCAAAGAAAATGGAAGAGCTGATTGAGAAAATGGGAGGTATGGACATCTATTTTCATGTAGCTGGAATTGGTTACTCGAATCCGACTCTTGATCCGAATCGGGAAGCTGAAGTCATAGCTACGAATGCAGCAGGTTTTGCACGGATGGTAAGTGCGTCCTACGTATATTTTAGGGATAATGCAAGAAAGGGACAGATAGTTGCATTGACGAGTGTAGCTGGCACCAATGGAATTGGAGAGATGGCTGCCTACTCGGCATCTAAGAAATGTGCTCAGACTTATTTGATTGCGCTTGAACAGCTTGCACATCAGGAGAAAGTTGATATTACTTTCACAGATATAAGACCGGGTTGGATACGTACGCCACTACTTGAAGAAGGGAAATCTTATCCCATGGAAATGACACTTGAGTATGTAGTTCCACAGATAATTAAGGCGATTGTGAAGCATCCAAGGGCTGAGTATATCGATGCAAGATGGGGAGCCTTATGTACGGCTTGGAAAGCAATTCCTGATGCAATTTGGACTCGGATGAAGATGCCGAAATAAGATAATACTTTCCGACGGCTTCCCAGCCGTCGGCTTCATAAACTTCACAATAAAAAAGTCAGAATCACTCGATTCCGCTTCGTAAGGCG
>CAZWJO010000038.1:0-26603 GCA_964634905.1 uncultured Sangeribacter sp. | reverse complement strand
AAGTCCGTTTGCCGTTGTAGCGGTGATTACGGCGGTGCCAGGAGCAACAGCAGTAACAACACCCTCCTTGACTGTAGCGACCTTCTCATCGGAAGAAGACCACATGACAGTCTTGTCAGTAGTATTATCAGGATTAATTGTAGTTTTAAGAGTAAAAGTTTCACCTTCTGTCAAAGTTGTCTCAGTCGAATCAAGAGTGATACTTATAGCCTCAACTGTTTTTATACCAATTTCAAGAGGGAAGATTTCGCTACAGGGATTATCATACATATCATAGCAACGCATATCGTAGGATCCCTCTGGCAACTCCAAAGTTATTGGAACATATCCATTTGTGGTTTCTCCTGATGTTATACCAAGATTAATTCCAGTTTGGTAGAGAACTTCTTCCGATCCTTTATTGTATATCCTTAAGTATATGGGACCTGAATAATTAACGTCCCCGGTATTTTGGATAGTTATTCTGAAATTAGTTTGTTGGCCAGTCATAACAGGTTCTTCCGGCGACAACTCTGTTACGACAATTTTTGCTTTCTGTTCCGGTTCTCCATTAGAAAAAGATATATTCCCATCAGCGTCAACTTTCATGTTTAAATAAGGAGATGCGGTCAAGGGAATAGGTACCGGCAATAAATTCCCTTGTGGACCTTTATACACTAAATATACTTTATAATCTCCTTCTCCTACAGAAGGGAGATACACAGCAAAATTGGAATATCCTTGCACAGAAGTCCCTTCGCATGCAGGGAAATTTAAATCCATACCTTGGGAAGAAAGATATTCATCTCCTGTCGACGAGATTGCATTTAGATAAAATGAAGTATTTATTTCTTCATGTGAATAATTCCAGATACCTCCTCCTCCTGATATTTCTAATTGTACGGCATAATTGCCATGAATTTGTTGCACTTGCAGACCATTTGTTGCATAAATAGGATAGCTTGTTTGAGGTTTACCGATATTGGGTTGAATACCACAAATGATGTTTTGATCGAAATTGTAGCCACCTTCAAAACCACCTATACCTTGCAGCCCTGGATCAAGTGCTGAAAGAAGAAACCATCCGTTTCCAAAGCCACTCCAACCCCAGTTGATATGAAAATATCCGTTTTCATATCCATCACATACAAACTCGTGGCCTCCGCCAGAAGATTGACCGCTATAGATAACCGGTCGACTGGCTAATAACTCTTCATATATAATGTTTTCCCAATCTTCAGATGTGTAGTAGTCTCTTTTAAGATATTGGATACTTTTATCATAATTGAAATATTCAGTCAATGCAAAAGCCACATAAGAATCTGAGGCTCCACTTTCTCTTGATGTATAATTCATATTTACACCAACGCCACAGGCATACATCAACTTTGCAACTGCATCTTGTTGTTGTTGAGAAGCTTCGACTTTATAATATTCATCAAGCATATTGGCATAGTCGAAAGTTGTGGCTCCATAATCAAACCCAAGTTCTCTCCCCTGCCAGATGTATGAATAAGATCCATTTCCTATAGTAGGAAAACCATGATATTTAATCACTTGAGCCATTGCGGTAGCCACACATCCAGTCACGCATTGACCATCTCCATCTGAAGGACAATCCAAATTGTAAGGAGAGTCCTGATCCCATTTTGTCTTAAGCAATTCAGGAACATTGGTTTTCCCTGAGCGAGTAATTGGATATTTGCCTTCAGGAGAAATATCCAATTTTAAAGATGCATTTGCCTGAGCTGCATACTGCGACAGCCACCATTTAAGTTCAGGAGATGCTTCAGAAAAATTGAAAGCTCCATTGTCAGAATAACCGAGAAGAGCAGGCATTTTGTCATCGGCAGATGTAATGATAAAACCATTGTCACCCTTATTGAAAACATAGAGATAGCTTTCGCCATCAGTTTTTTCTGTATGAGCCAATGTGAATCTTGAGTTGCCAGGAATCCTTTTTATTGTACTGGAGGATTCTGCACGACTAAGTGACTGCTCCGGGGAAAGGAACCTGGCTTGAGCCGTTAGGGAAACCGTCTGAAGTAAAAAGACTGCTCCTAATAGTTTAATTGTAGAGTTAGCTTTCATCACATTAAGTTGTTATATAGTGATTGATATGAAAATGCAAATTTAAGAAAATTTTTTAAAATATTACTAATTGAGTGCATTTTTTATGAAAAAAATATTTTCATCCCCAAAAGAGATATGCGATGAAGACGGCGGCAATGGCCCCGGTGATGTCGGCGAGAAGGGCATAGCCGGCTGCGTAACGAGTTTTCATTACTCCAACTGAACCGAAATATACAGCTAAAATATAGAATGTTGTGTCTGTGCTTCCTCTTACTACTGCTGCCAAACGGCTGACGAAGGCATCTGCTCCTTCCGCTTTCATTACATCGAGCATCATTGCACAACTTCCGCTCCCGCTCAGCGGCTTCATTAGCATAGTAGGGAGGGCTCCTACCCATTGTGTGTCTACTCCACATGCGCCCAACGCTGATTCCACTGCTCCTGTCACTGCATCAAGGGCTCCTGAAGCCCTGAACATTCCTATTGCAACCAAAATGGCTACAAGATAAGGAATTATGCCTACGGCCGTCTTAAATCCCTCTTTAGCCCCTTCAATAAAGCTATCATAGACATTGATTTTCTTTCTGATACCAGCCAATATGAATATAATTATCACGCTAAATAAAAGAAAATTAGCTGCGAAAGTGGAGTAGTGCTCTACTTTATTGGCAGGTAGAGTTGAAAACCACCATGCTACGCCTCCAACTATCGCAGCTATCCCTCCAAGCCAACTCCATAGGACTGTGTCCATCCGGATTCTTTGTTTCAGGCAAAGAGCGATGAGACCTACGAGAGTGGCAATTGCAGTAGCAAGAAGTATGGGGATGAAAATATCTGTGGGATTAGCTGCCCCTCCCTGAGCGCGATACATCATTATACTCACAGGGATAAGGCAAAGTCCACTGCTATTCAGAACCAAAAACATTATCATGGCATCCGTAGCGGTATCCTTCTGCTTATTGAGAGTCTGCATCTCCTGCATAGCACGGAGTCCCATCGGAGTGGCTGCATTGTCAAGACCAAGCATATTGGCTGAAAGATTCATGAATATGGCTCCCATAGCGGGATGATCCTTTGGAATGCCGGGAAATAGACGGCTGAAAAATGGACTTACCAATTTTGCCATAGCAGTAGTGACTCCTCCCTTTTCTCCAATTTTCATAATCCCCATCCAAAGAGAAAGGACACCGGTCAGCCCGAGAGAAATCTCAAAGGCAAAAGCAGCTTGGGTGAAAGATGCGTTCATGATGTCGCTCCAGATGGTAGTGTAGCCGGTCGTTAGGGTAGTGCCGACCGCCATCAAGAAAGCCACAATAAGGAATCCAATCCAGATATAATTTAGTATCATAGTTGTCGGTTGTCAGGTTGTCGAGTTGTCGGGATGTCAGGTTGTCGGGTTGTCAGCCTATGCTGACAAGTCAGAAAAATTCTCAATTCTCAAATCTCAATTCTCAATTAAAAATCAGTCGTCGCATTCGGTGAAGGAGTGGTGGTGGGAGGTGCATTCGTGGATGCCTCGGTCTACGATGATGTGGCGGTTTGCCATTCCGGAAATTACCGACATCTCATGACTGACTAACACTATAGTATGTTCTTTAGCTAATTCTTCCATCATAGAATAGATTTGGCGCTCGAATGTCTTGTCGACATAGCTTAGCGGTTCGTCAAGGACTATTACTTCAGGATTCGAGACTATTGCACGTGCTAATAGAGTACGCTGAAGCTGGCCGCCGGAAAGCACCCCTACAGTTCGGTCAAGATATTCTCCGACTCCGCACATCTCAACTACCCGATCGAAATCTTCCTCATCCTTTGGAGTTCTCTTTTGAAAAAGACCCTTTATTTGCCCGGATTTTATGGCTTCTCCCACTGTAATCGGAAATCGGGTGTCTATATTGCTTTTCTGAGGAAGATAACCTATGCGAAGTCTCTTAGTCAGCTCCCCATCATGAAAATAGCAAACTTTCCCGGAATTTGGCTTCAGAAGACGCAGCATAATGCGGAGCAAGGTTGTTTTCCCTCCTCCGTTAGGTCCGGTGATAGCCATAAAATCCCCTTTTTCTACGCTCATTGAGACATTATTGAGGATAATTTTGCTATCAAATCTTACTGTTATGTCTTCAATCCCGATTAATTTCATTTGCGGTTTTCATTAGGTCTTCGAGCCAAGTAAATGAATTTAGTGACACTTCTAAAGTCTCAATCCCAAGTTGACGGGCTGTCTCTTCATCGCCGGGAGATGCATGTTCTTTCTCCATAATGAAGACTTTAGTGTTACCATTCTTTATTTCCTCCAATTGTTTTCTAATTTGTAAGGGAGATGCTTCTTTTCCTGAAGCTTGAAGAGAAATCTGAGAAAGACCATAGTCTCGAGCGAAATAAGATAGAGAAGGATGCCTAATGGCAATTGACTTGCCATTTAGATTCATCGCCTTGATAGAGTCGTCCATGGCTTGTAGTCTTTCTTTAAGTCTTTTTCCATTCTCCCGATATAACTCAGCTTCTTTGGGATGGATTTCCATCAAAATCTGAGTCATATTATCAGCCATTATGATACAATTTCTGATAGAAGCAAGCATGTGAGGGTC
This sequence comes from uncultured Sangeribacter sp., assembly GCA_964634905.1. Classification (GTDB taxonomy): domain Bacteria; phylum Bacteroidota; class Bacteroidia; order Bacteroidales; family Muribaculaceae; genus Lepagella. The sequence goes on along the minus strand of CAZWJO010000038.1, from coordinate 21,963 downwards.
AAAATCAGAATTATGGTCGTGATGGTGGCCATCAGATTCATTGCCGTGGGTTCCCATGATTTTTTCTATCCCCTCAGTGCAATCGACTACTTTCAAGTCAGGAAAATTGGAACTAACATTGTCAATTAGCGACTTCTCAAATCCCGAAGTGCCAAGGGTGAAGTATGCCTCCGCTCTTCCGAAATTTTTCATGGTGGAGATGGATGGTTGATATGTCTCGGGGTCGCTTCCGGCTGGTAATAGAATGACAATGTCGAAATCATCTCCTACAATTTGCTTGAGCATCCAAGCCTGAGGCTCGAAACTGACAGCGATTGCAGCGCGGTCATCCTTCTGACCGCTGCCGCAACCGCTTAATATTATCAGCATAAGGCTGAGTATAGAGAGGGTTCTCATATCTTACGGATACCCATTATTTCGCGAACATCTTTCAATGTCTTTGCGGCATATTCACGTGTCCTTTCAGCACCTTGTTTCACTATCCTTGAAAGATATTCATCATTGTCTCTGATATCAAGGATACGCTGGCGGATAGGAAGTGTCACTTTGAGCATATCCTCGGCAAGCTGCTTCTTGAGGTCGCCATAGCGGATGCTGCAATTGGCATACGCCTGACGGAAATGATCGGTTGTGTCCTTTCCGCTTACGAGATCCATCAAAGTGAAAAGATTTTCTACCGGTTGAGATACAGGAGAGTTTGGTTCAGTAGGACCTGCATCAGTGACAGCTTTCATCACTTTCTTACGAAGTGTTTTTTCATCATCAATCAGATAGATGCAATTTCCTTCACTCTTTCCCATCTTACCACTTCCGTCAAGACCGGGAACTTTGAGTGCTTCGCCTCCGAAGTTGAAGTTTACCGGTTCATTGAAATAATCCACACCATAGAAAGAGTTGAAACGGCGACCGAAACGGCGGGTCAGTTCAAGGTGCTGCTCCTGGTCTTTACCTACAGGAACATAGTCGGCATGGTGGATAAGGATGTCGACAGCCATCAGGGTGGGATAGGTGAGGAGTCCGGCATTGACGCGGGCGTTATTGTTCTGATTGCCGATGATTTCCTTCTCAATCTCATCGCTGTCAGAAGTGATGCCAAGAGCTTTGCGAGCTTTGTCTTTGAAAGATGCCGTACGCATAAGTTCTCCGATACCTACGTGCATATTCAAAAGCAAATACATTTCGGATATTTCCGGTATATCGCTCTGCACATAGAGGATATTCTTGTCAGGGTCAAGACCTGCCGCAAGATATTCTGCGAGAATCTGCTTCACGCTTTCGTGAAGAGCCTTTGGGTCAGGATTGGTGGTCAGTGCATGAAGGTCGGCTATGAAGTAGCGGCTATCATAGTCATCCTGCATCTTGACAAATTTCTGAAGCGCACCATAATAATTGCCTAAGTGAAGATTTCCGGTAGAGCGGATGCCGCTCAGCACTATCTTTTTGCTTCCGTCGGGACGGAGATTGCTTTTCTGTTCTGGCACGGGAGCTGTCTTTTCTGAATCCATATTTCTGTAGAATTTTGATTTTTATGCAAAATTAAGCATAATTAAGGAGATTTGCAAAAAAAAATTGTACTCTTTGGCTTTCGAGCTGTTTATGCACGCATAGTTCTTTGCGTAAAGGTTGCGCAGGCGAGAATGCCTACTTTCCATGGCACTATGCTTGTAAGTTGAGTATATATAAAAGCGGACGCACGAGCCGTGCGTCCCTACATTTCGGTTATAATAAGTTTTAATTAGTTATTTCTATCTGGATTGACTATTATCAATTTATCATCAATAATTCATCATTTATCATTAAATTAGAGGTTAAAGTAATAGGTGCCCGTTGATAGGTTGGCATACCAGGAATAAGGCACTCCTCTGAGGGTATATGATGTCTGGAATGCCGGAATGTCGAGGTCTCCACCTTCCCACATCTGTGTCCATGGATTCCATGCATTCTGGACGTCCACATCATAATAGAAGCCATTCCATTGCCAACTTACTACCATAGGAATAGTTTCCCAAACTCCTTGAGCGTCATAACCGACAGCAATTACTTTTGACTGTCCGTAATTATAACCGGGCCCATTGTTGTAAGGGCCGGAGAAGGCACCTGGTCCCCAGGGACCCCCATTCATCATAGAGTTGCTTGTTCCCCACATTGGGACATTAGGACCGAAAGGTGCGCCAGGACCTGGTCCTTGCGGAACGTTGGGTGTGAAGGCTCCTCCAGCACCTGGAGCCGGGGCACTATTGCCATTATTGGGAGTGAACGCCCCTCCCGAACCGGGAGCAGGAACGCTATTTTGTGCTGTTATAGTGCTTATTGAGAGGATAGCGACTGCTATCATTGTGAAGATTCTGTGTGCTTTCATAGTTATCTAAGTTTTAGTGGATGTGTGTTTCTTAGTTATGTGGATGCGTTTCACGGCATCCACATATTAATGTTTGTCGTTATAACTTTCTTATCAATTACAAAGTTCAGTCTGTAATAAAAATTTATCATTTATCATTGATAATTCATCATCAACTCACAGGTTGGGATTGATCTTGCTCCACTCTGAGATAGGAGGCATAATGCCAAGATCTATCACTTCGTCACGGAGTGCGCAGAGGTGCTTGTAGCTTTGTTCAAGTTCCTTTTCTTCTTCCGGAGTTCCGGTTATAGGCTGCACTGTCACGCCGTTCTTGTCAATGGTTGTCTCCATAGCCATCATGATATGGGAGAAACGGTCATTGTTTACGTATGTTCCGACAGGCCAGCGGAACATTGCCCCGCCCATTGCAGCCTCAATCATCTCGATAGAAAGATAAGCAGGACTTTGGAATGAACTTCTGCCTCGGAGTTCGATAATTCTCTTTCCTCCTTGTATCACTCTTTGCTTTAGGTCTTCCCAAGCCTCGTGAGTGAGGGGTTCAGTGCCAATGAAGTCAACGAGAGGTTTGCCGTTAACTTTTGCGGTAGAAGCAAATACAGCCATCTGTTCGCCATGACCTCCGTATGTACGGCAATTGATAATATTGTCGGGCTCTACATTTAGTTGTTTGGACAGCTCGTTACGTAGACGAGTGCTGTCAAGAGCAGCAAGAGTTGAAACTTGGCTTGGCTTCAAACCACTATAGAGTAGAGTAATAAGACCGGTGATATCAGCTGGATTAAAAATCACAACGATATGCTTTACATCCGGGCAATATTGTTTGACATTTTTGCCGAACTCTTCTGCTATCTCTGCATTCCCTTTGAGAAGATCCTCGCGTGTCATACCTGCCTTGCGAGCTGCACCCCCTGAATTGACGATATATTTAGCATCCTTAAGAGCCTCTGCAACATCTGTGGTATATGTAAGGTTGAGACCTTCGAAACCACACTGTTTCAGTTCTTCAGCCACTCCTTCGAGTCCGGGCCCGTATGGGTCATAAAGGCAGATGTTTGGGGTAAGTTTCTTCATGATGGCTGTCTGGGCCATGTTGCTGCCGATCATGCCGGCGGCTCCGATGATGACGAGTTTGTCGTCTGTAAGATAATTCATATTCTTTTAAGTTTTAATGCATAATTCATAATGCATAATGTATAATTGTTTGTCGAAGACACTCAATTGAAACTGCATTTATGATATTATGCGAATAATATGGTATATAAAAAAGCGTTGATAAAATGAGCTATAGCTCATTTTATCAACGCTTTTGAGTATCTTAGGGTTCATTTTAATTCATTGCGAGAGGTGTGTTGATTATAGTGGAGATGGAAGGAATGTCGTAGCCTTCACTCTTATTGACTGCCATGTCTTTCTTTCCGGGAGTGATGATGACAGGCATCCCTGGCTCAACCATATCAACAAGTTTCATAATATTTTCATTTTCCAGGCGGATACAACCATGGCTACGTCTTCCTCCGATGCTCCAGGGAGCTGCTGTGCCGTGGATTCCTATAGAGGTAATACCCGGTATATTGAGACGAATGAAACGAGGACCAAATTCACCGGTCTTTTCGCTGACAACGCCATTATCATCAACATAATGCCAGTCTGTGCTGTTCTGGATCTGTTTCACTGAGAAGAAACCTTCCGGAGTTCGGCAGTCGCCCTTCTCATGCTTCGTACCATAATTCTTGGCGCAAGCCATTCCGAAACATTCTTCCTCAACTCCAAATCTGTTGAATTTAATCACTTTCATTCGGCTTTTGTCAACCACTATGAAACCATCGTGGTCGCTATTGATAAGCTTCTCTACATAGCTCAATTCTTCATTAGCCATTTGGGGAAGGATACCGCGTGCATATTGCTCGCAATCTTCAGAATTCATCATGAATTCTATCGCACCGGCGGGAGAAGAAAAAGAGTAATAAGGTTTCAGCTCTGGGAGCGTGTCATTCTGAGTCAAACCTGCTACTTCTACTTCTTGATTCATAACGGGGAGGTCGCTTTTACTACTTATAGCATCAGCTGAGAGAGCGAAGAGACCTATACAAGAGGCGATGACGAGATAGTTGAGACGTGTTTTCATAGTGGTAAGGTGTTAAGGTTTGTGTGTGTTGTGTGTTTTATCACTATAACACGCATCCCGTAATATTTGCTTATATGTTACAAAAACTTAATAATCCATTGCTATCACGTATACTCCTTTAGGGATTTACGACTCATATAATGTGGTTCAAATAAATGTATCGCCCCTCCGGGGCTTGATAAAGAAGATGGCATATCTACCCCGAGCATACGCTCGGGGTTAACAAGATTGACAGCCCTCCGGGCTTATTTGAACGGCATTGTACGGCTCATGCATCAACCAATAATTCTACAAAAAAGGACATACGAGCCGTACGTCCTTACAATGATGTTGAAGATTTTCGGGCTTTTAACCTTGTAACCCTCAATTTTCGTCAACGAAAATTGAATGTTATCGGATTGGCTTAGCCTTGCAGCTGTCCCAGATGAGATAGCAGATGAGGGCTGCGTATGCCACACAACCGAGTATCTGGGTTGTTTCTAAGCCAAGAGGATTCTGATATTCGAAGCCGCAGAAGCGTGTAATAGCCGCAAACACGCCAAAGAGTGCACCGCCAGCGATAAGGCCCGAAGAAATCAGCGTGCCACGGTCGCGACGTGCATCATTCACTTTCTGATCCTTAGAAGAATTACTTACATAATATGCTATCGCTCCACCAACCAGCATGGGTGTGTTCAACTGCAGAGGAATAAACATACCGAGACAGAATGCAAGAGCAGGTACTCCGAGCCAGTTGAGTATGCATGCCAAGATTGCACCTACCATATAGAGAATCCATGGTGTATCACCACCCATCATAAGAGGCTCGATCACCTTTGCCATTGCGTTAGCCTGAGGCGCAACAAGTGCATCCTCGCCAGTGAATCCATAAACCTGATTGAGCACCATGATAACACCGCCTACTGTAGCCGCAGAAACAAGAGTACCGAGGAATTTCCAACTCTCCTGTTTTTTAGGAGTTGAACCAAGCCAATATCCAATCTTAAGGTCGGTCACAAAACCACCAGCCATGGAAAGAGCCGTACAAACTACGCCACCAATAACCATTGAAGCCACAATACCACTTGTACCTTTTAGGCCAATAGCAACGAAGATGGCAGAAGCAATGATAAGTGTCATAAGAGTCATGCCAGACACTGGATTGCTACCTACGATAGCGATTGCATTTGCAGCAACAGTTGTGAAAAGGAATGCGATGATGACAACTACTGCAAACGCTATCACAGCCTGCCAGAATGTATGTATCACACCAAACCAGAAGAACAGAAGCACAGCAATCAATGCAAGCGCAATAAAAAGAACGATATGCTTCATAGAAATATCTGTCTGCCAGCGAACTTCCTTCACAGCAGAAGATTTTCCTTTAAGTTCACGGCTTGCAAGACCAACTGCCTGGGTAATGATACCCCAAGACTTAATGATACCAATTACTCCAGCCATTGCAATACCACCGATTCCGATCATACGGGCGTAGCCACTGAAGATATCCTGCGGATCCATCGCCTGAAATTCAGGAGCTCCGTAAGTGCCCATCAACGGAATTATAATCCACCAAACGAAAATAGAACCGGCAAAAATCACAAAGGCATATTTCAATCCGACGATATATCCAAGACCGAGAAGGGCGGCTCCAGTGTTGCAGCTTAGCACGAGTTTAGTCTTTTCCATGACAGCTTGCCCGGCTGAGGAAGCGACAGATGTGACTGTCTCTGCCCACCATCCGAAGGTAGCAACGATATAGTCGTAGATTCCACCAATCAATGAAGCAATAATGAGTGTCTTTGCCTGTCCTCCCTCTTCAGCACCAGCCTGTTGGCTTGAAATAAGCACCTGTGTTGTGGCGGTAGCTTCAGGGAAAGGATACTTACCGTGCATGTCCTTAACGAAATATTTACGGAAAGGAATAAAGAAGAGAATACCAAGAATGCCACCAAGCAATGAACTAAGGAATATCTGATAGAACCGGACAGTAATATCAGGATACTTTGCCTGAAGGATGAAAAGTGCAGGAAGAGTGAATATTGCACCGGCTACGATAACACCGGAGCAAGCTCCGATCGATTGGATTATCACATTCTGTCCGAGTGAATTCTTTTTGCCAAGTGCATTAGATAGTCCGACAGCAATGATTGCAATCGGAATTGCGGCTTCAAACACTTGGCCTACCTTCAAACCAAGGTAAGCGGCTGCAGCTGAAAAAATCACTGCCATAATCAGGCCGACACCCACGGAATAGGGGGTAGCCTCTTTCTGGTCGTGGGCCGGATGCATCACCGGGGTAAACTGCTCGTCCGCAGCAAGTTCGCGGAATGCATTTTCCGGAAGTCCGGTTCCTGTCGTCAGGTTGTCGTCGTTTTCTTTCATGATAGTTGACTTTGTTGTTTTCTTTAAGGGCTTTAGGGGCTTTAAGGGCTTTAGGGGCTTTAAGGGCTTTAGAGGCTTTAAGGATTGAAAATTCTCAATTCTCAATTCTCAATTCTCAATTATAAACTTAGAGTTGTCGGCGGACACTCTCCTCATGGATTAGGCTCATCATCTTGCCCGTGAATTCTTTGGGCAATCCGAGTTTTTCTCCCATTTCGGTGCGCTCTTTCATTATTGTGTCGTGGCGTCCAAGCTGAACTACCATCATATTGTGGGCTTTTTTGTATTCCCCTATTTTCTTAGAGATTTCCATTCGCTTTGCAAGAAGATCGATAAGTTCGGAATCAATATGGTCGATTTCCGTACGGAGTGAATCGAGTTCTGGAGTACCTTGGGGTTTTTCTCTTACTTTAAGTTCCTTTACAAGAGCCACGAGCTCAGAAGGAAGTAGCTGTTGCTTTGCATCGCTGAGGGCTACTGAAGGGTTGCAGTGGCTTTCAATCATCAATCCATCGAATCCCATATCAAGGGCATGACGACTTAGAGGAGCTACAAGATCGTGTGCACCACTGATATGGCTCGGATCGCAGAAGACGGGGATGTTAGGCAGCCTTCTTGCAAATTCAAAAGGAAGCGACCACATGGGCTGGTTGCGGTAGATGTGCTTGCCATAGCTGCTAAATCCACGGTGGATTACTCCAATTCTTCGAATCCCTGCATTATATATACGGGTCACTGCACCTATCCACAAATCAAGGTCAGGATTCACCGGATTTTTGATCAGCACAGGTATGTCAGCACCAAGTTCTTGAAGTGCATCGGCTATCTCTTGCATTGCGAAAGGACTTGCCGAAGTACGCGCACCTATCCAGAGGATATCAACTCCGGCTGCAATGGCACTTATTACATGGTTTTTACTTGCCACTTCCGTGCCAACTTTCATGCCTGTCTCTTCCTTGACTTTTCGGAGCCAAGGGAGTCCGGCAACTCCCACACCCTCAAAGCATCCGGGCATCGTGCGTGGTTTCCAGATTCCGGCGCGGAAGATTTTTACTCCTCCGGACGCCAATTCCTTAGCTGTCTCAAGCACTTGCTGCTCGCTTTCAGCCGAACAAGGACCCGCAATGATAATCGGCTCCTTCATTATTATCTCCTCATCGAAAAGAGGCTTGATATCTTCCATCATCTTTTTTCCTTTCATTTATTACAGAATTGTTAAAATAGCTATGATAGCTAAATAGCTATTCTTGATTGATTATATTTCCTGTAGATTCCTAATAATTTAAAGTCACTTGTCAGAGGTTTGACTGCTGTCAAAGCCTGGCGGCATCTTTCCGCGTCGTCGAAAGTTAGGTCGGCGTAAAACCGATATTCCCATTCGTGTCCTACTACCGGCATTGACTGAAGCATCGTAAGGTTGATGTCGTAGAATGTGAGGATTGTCAGAACTTTCGACAATGCTCCTTTTTCATGAGGCACTGTAAACACTAATGAAATCTTGTCTGCGTCAGGAGGGACAGGGGAGTCCTTTCTTCCTACAATAAGAAATCTCGTAAAGTTACGGTTGTCATCCTCAATGCCATTAGCTAATACTTCAAGTCCATAGAGATGGGCGGCGTAAGCTGGAGCAATGGCGGCTGTCGCAGTCATATTCTCCTCAGCAACTTTTTTTGCACATCCTGCTGTGTCAAAATCCTCCACCTTTTTTATATATGGATAATGAGATAAGAATTGACGGCACTGCAGCAGTGCCATATAGTGTGATCTTACTTCCTTGATATCTTTAATTGGAGTTCCCGGAAGCGCACAAAGCGAATGGGAGACGCGGATTTTACATTCTCCTATTATCTTTCGTCCACTCTTGCGAAGGTATTCGAAATTCTGAAGTAGCGCACCGGCGATGGTATTTTCAATTGCCACCGCAGCCATCATTTCAGGATCTTCATCGAGAGCCACAAACATATCATCGAAGGAACTGAAACCTACAGTCTCAATTTCTTCGCCAGCAAACCACTCATGGGCAGCTATGTCATGGAAACACCCGGGTATTCCCTGTATACCTATCTTACTCAAAATTGCCTGTTTTTTTGAATTAAGTCACAAAATTACAAAAAATAATTGAGAATTGAGAATTGAGAATTGAGAATTTGCAATATTTTGTGATTTTTGACCCTTCCTGAAAGAGATTGACTCGTTTTTTTAGGATTTCCAAAAGATTTTCCAATTATATTCAGATAAAATTGTAGTGACGTACGGTTCGTGCGTCCTTTTTTATTACTGTCAAAACTTTTTGCTATTTATATTTTGTTAATATATCAAAACAATAATTATAAATTCGAAAAATGAACAAGAAGCAGATAATCATTTGGCTTGTAGCGATGGCAGTTGGAGTAGGACTTGGCTTGCTCCACATCCCGACTATTGACACAGTGATGAACTATATCGCCACTATTTACACTCGTCTTTTCCGGCTACTTGCAGTTCCTACAATCGTATTGGCAGTAATAACTACGCTTGCCTCTCTCGGAGGGGGCAAAGAACTTGGAAAGATATTCAAAACATCGCTCACATATACTCTTCTTACCACATTTTCAGCAGCCGCTATAGGTCTTATACTCTATTTATTGATTGCGCCGGGCAATATTCCACTATCTGTCATTGACGCAGAAAAAGCAGCCGATGTCTCAATGCCTGAGACTACATACGCAGACCAAGTGCTCAATGTGGTGCCAGACAACATTGTCCGTCCGCTTCTTGAAGGAAATGTCCTTGCTCTCCTTTTAATATGCTTTGCTGTTGGAATAGCTATTTCTAAGATGCCGGAGTCTAAGCCTAAGGAGATTATCGTGAATGGTCTTACTGGAATACAAGAAATCCTTTTCACCCTTATTCGATGGTTGATAGCTATCCTTCCTATCGGCATTGTGGCATTTGCGGCTCAATTGATAGCTGAAGCCGGTGCGGGTGTGATGGCTGATTCTTTAGGAAAATATGTTGCGGTGATCATTTCAGGCAATCTTATACAGATGTTTGTGATTCTTCCAATTTTCTTGCTCCTGTCCGGCCTTAATCCAATTAAGACTTTCAGCGGAATGTCGCCCGCTGTCATAATGGCATTCTTTACAAAAAGTAGTGCAGCGACATTGCCAGTCACTATGGAGAATGCAGAGCAACGTCTTGGTGTAAACAAGAAGATTTCAAGATTCGTTCTTCCTCTTTGCACCACAATCAATATGAACGGATGCGCTGCTTTCATTCTTTGCACGTCCCTGTTCGTAATGCAAAACAATGGTATGGAAATCAGCTGGGCTACTATGATTCTTTGGCTCTTCATATCTGTAATTTCTGCTGTTGGTAATGCAGGTGTGCCGATGGGTTGCTACTTCCTGACTCTATCACTTATGTCAGGAATCGGAGCGAATATCAGCATGATGGGAATAATCTTGCCGATCTATACCATAATTGACATGGTAGAAACTTCAGAGAATGTATGGTCTGACTCCTGCGTATGCGCCATAACCAACAAAAAAATGTCAGCATAATGAAAAATTCCTCACAGAGGGTACACAGAGATTTTACTTTTTTTTCTGTGTTCCCTCTGTGTGCGACTTTTTTAAGCCATAAAGTGCAAAAAATATATAAAGTAACAATTTATTTGAAAAAAAATGATTAATTTTGCACTTTAATCGTTGAGTTTCTCCAATAAACTAAACGATTATGAACTTAAGTGAATAATATCTGAAGCATAATATCTTCATATATGCAATTTTGATTGAATGTCTGCGACGTTTAATTATGCATTATGAATTATGTATTAATACTAAAACGATTAAACAACACAACAAGAATATGGCAAAACAAGAAGATGTCTTCAAGACGATTGTGGCTCATGCCAAAGAATACGGTTTCGTATTTCAGTCATCAGAAATCTATGACGGTCTAAGCGCTGTTTATGACTATGGTCAGAACGGTGTGGAACTGAAAAACAATATCAAACGCTACTGGTGGGAAGCAATGACTATGCTCCACGACAATATTGTCGGCATCGACTCCGCTATATTCATGCACCCCACAATATGGAAAGCATCCGGACATGTTGACGCTTTCAACGACCCCCTGATCGACAACCGAGACTCAAAGAAGCGTTATCGTGCCGATGTCTTAATCGAAGATGAAATCGCCAAGATTGACGATAAGATAAATAAAGAGGTGGCAAAAGCTGCCAAACGCTTCGGGGATGCTTTCGATGAAGCTCAATTCCGCAACACAAATGCTCGTGTACTCGAACATCAGGCTAAGCGTGATGAACTTCATCAGCGCTATTCAGACGCAATGAATGCCAACGATCTCAATGAACTCAAGCAGATCATCCTTGATTATGAGATAGTTGACCCAATCAGTGGCACAAAAAACTGGACTGACGTGCGTCAGTTCAACCTTATGTTTAAGACCGAGATGGGTTCTACTGCCGACGGCGCAATGACTGTATATCTCCGTCCTGAAACTGCTCAAGGCATATTCGTTAACTATCTTAACGTGCAGAAGACCGGGCGTATGCGCATCCCATTCGGTATCGCACAGATTGGTAAGGCGTTCCGCAATGAAATCGTTGCCCGTCAGTTCATCTTCCGTATGCGTGAGTTTGAGCAGATGGAAATGCAATTCTTTGTTCGTCCGGGAGAGGAAATGAAATGGTTTGATTATTGGCGTCAAACTCGTCTCAAATGGCACAAGGCTCTTGGACTTGGCGATGCAAAATATCGCTATCACGACCATGAGAAATTGGCTCACTACGCTAATGCTGCCACCGACATTGAGTTTGAAATGCCATTCGGTTTCAAGGAAGTGGAAGGCATTCATTCACGCACAAACTTCGACCTCAGCCAACATGAGAAATTCTCCGGTAAGAAAATTCAGTATTTCGATCCGGAACTCAACCAGAGCTATGTGCCTTACGTAATCGAGACTTCTATTGGTGTCGATCGTATGTTCCTAAGTGTCTTCTGTAGCTGCTACGAGGATCAGGATCTTGGCAATGGCGACCGTCGTGTAGTTCTTCACTTCCCGCCGGCACTTGCTCCGGTGAAATGTGCTGTTCTTCCTCTTGTGAAGAAAGACGGTCTTCCGGAGAAGGCTCGTGAGATTCAGCACAAACTTCGCTTCGACTTTACTTGTCAGGTTGACGAGAAGGATTCAATCGGAAAGCGTTATCGCCGTCAGGATGCAATCGGAACTCCATTCTGCATCACAGTCGACCATCAGACACTTGAAGACAATACCGTGACCCTCCGCTATCGCGACTCTATGGATCAGGAACGTGTCAATGCCGACGACCTCGAAAAAATACTCGCAGAGAAAGTTTCCCTCAATTCACTCCTAAAGAAGCTCCTCTGATTCTTCATATTTTATAATGCCTTTAAGGGCTTTAATGCCTTTAATGCCCTTAAAGCCCTTAAAAAATTCATTAGATGAAAAAGATAATCACCAAAATAGCAATAGCCTTAGTCGCCATCTTCGCAATGTCGACTCTTCAAAGCTGTAATTATAACTCTTTAGTGGAAAAGGAGCAGGGGGTTGACCAAGCATGGGCTCAGGTTGAAAACCAATATCAGAGGCGCGCTGACCTCATCCCCAATCTCGTAAACACTGTCAAGGGTTATTCCGAACATGAGAGCGAGACATTCATCAAAGTGACACAGGCACGTAGCGGATTGACCGAAGCTTACAATGCTGCTGAAGCTGTTGAAAATCCTCAGCAAAATATCCAAGCTTATCAGGAAGCTCAGAGCAAGCTTAAGGGTGCTCTCGACATCTATGTCAATGCCGTTAAGGAAGCCTATCCCGACTTGAAGGCAAACCAGAATTTCATCGACCTCCAGACCCAGCTTGAAGGCACTGAAAATCGTATCGCTACCGAACGCGAACGCTACACTCAGGCCGTGAAGGACTACAACACTTCCATCAAGAAGTTCCCAACTACAATCTATGCCGGTTGGTTCGGGTTCAAGGAGAAAGAGCAGTTCAAGGCAGAAGCAGGCGCCAACAAAGCCCCGAAAGTGGAATTCTAAATTTTTACAAAATAAAATTATGAGGATATATCTAGATTCAACATGATTCTTCTAGATATATCCTTTGCAAAATACAGACAAGCTCTATAAATGAAAATAAAAAAATATCTAAGTCTTGCGGCAGTGGCTCTCGTAATGGCTCCGGTCTTTACTTCGTGTCTCGGTGACAATGACAATAAATATGACTATACGGATTGGATTTACCAGAATGAGACCTATCTGACAAGGATGGAAGATACTGTCGGAGCCAATGGCATGAAAGTTTTCGAAAAGATCTCTCCTGTATGGGCTCCCGGAGTTTATATTCTCGCCCAATGGCACAACGACCGAAGCTTGACTGCAGCGAATCTTGTTCCAATGGATAATTCTACATGCGACGTCGTGTATGAAGGATATTATGTCAATGGTACGCTTTTGGACGCAAGTTATAATCATCGTGCGGATAGTATATATAGTTGTAAACCAAATCAAATGGTTGTCGGGTTTTGGACTATGCTTACTAATATGCATGTTGGAGACTCGGTGACATGCGTCATTCCTATGAATGCAGCATACGGAGCTTCAAGTACAAGAGTAGTTCCTTACTCAACACTCATTTATAATTTGAAACTTAAGGCTATTTCTGCATACGAGATATCCGGAAAATAAGATCTATCTCATAAACGATTGATATAATGAAATATAAAATTGCCACGGCTGTTGCCGTGTCTGCAGTCGCCCTCTCATTCTCCACAATGAAGGGCGATGACGCATCTATTATGTTTGATGTGTTTAAAGTTTCTCCAGAGGTAAACTTGACACTCCCGGTTTTGCCTGCTGACTCGGCTCTTAAGGCAAAGAACGCTTTTTCTAACGAAAAATTGCTTAAGACAGTAAACAGAAAACTCGATAGACCCTCCGCAGATTGGATCGAAGTAAAGGCAGACACATCTCTTAGTGTCCGTTTTCCTAAGGCAACTGATGGAATCGTTTTGCGGACTCTTTCCACTCGTCTTCGTCCTGATAGATTTCTAAAAGGTACGTTGCGTCTTAAATCAAATGTCATCGCTGAACTTTTAGACGCACACGGAAGCCTTCTGACTGTGAATGAAGCTGATTCCATACCTTCATGGGATCGGACTAATATAACACTTGAGCCGGCAGAAACTGCTGATTACTTTATTACTTTCATCTCTCAACCAGAGGACCCTGAAGCTCCATGCCTGCAATTGGAATTTGAACCGGACAATGGTTTTGAAGACGTTGAATTGGCCATGGGTCCATCAGTAACTACACGTTTTCGTGTAGATGAATCTGCACTTGGCACACGTGTAAGCCATACTTCAATTTCTCCAGATGGAAAATATATGATCATTACATTTTCCACTATGTATGGTCATGACAACCGACGTTCATGGTCAGAACTTTTGGAATGTGCTACAGGTAATATCGTGAATGCTACTCTTCCGAGAGGAGCATTCTGGCTTCCAAAGGGAAGTTCAATTGGTTACACTGTGTCTACTAATGACACATATACCCTCTATGCTCTTGATGCTGCGACTCAAAAAAGGACTCAATTGGCATCTGAACTTCCCGAGAATAGCTTTACTATCAGTTCTGATGGTTCATTTTTGATTTTATACAAGTTGGTAGAAGGTCCTAAAGATACCGGACCGGTAAACCGTCTTCGTGATCCAGACGATCGCCTTGCCGGACATCGTAACAGATATTATCTTGAGAAATATGACCTGAAGACTGGAATCAGACAACCTCTTACATACGCTGGAAATACCACCTCCTTATATGATATCTCTCCTGATTCAAAGCGTATTATTTATGGGTCTTCATCAGAAGATATGACAGTATTCCCATTCTATTTCCAAGACATCATTGAAATGGATCTCAATACTCTTGCCACTGACACTTTGGCAAAGGGTGAATCTTCATTTAGTACTTGCATTTATTCTCCCGATGGAAAGCAACTCTTCATCACAGGAGGACCTGAATCATTTAAGGCAATTGGAAAAAACAATGGTGGACACAAATATAGCAACGACTATGATGTGCAAGGATATATCCTTACTATTTCAGATAAATCAATTCGTCCGATGACCAAAGATTTCCTTCCTTCAATTGATGGAAGTCCGGTTTGGAACCGTGCGGATGGCCAGGTATATTTTAGAGCTTCAGACGGTTTTACTTTGAATGTCTACAAACTCAACCCGAAATCAGGAGAGATCACCAAGTTGAATTTCGGAATGCCTTACATCTCCAACTTCTCAATAGGCGATGACGAGACGAAATGGCTCTCTGCCGTCGGTTCTGACTATCATTATGCAGGAAGATGCGAGATGCTCGACCTTAAGTCTGGGAAGACAAGACTGATTGATGATCCATATTCACGTGATTACGCTGATTTGCAAGTGGGCGAGGCTTCCTCTTGGAGCTATAAGGCTTCTGATGGCACCACTATTGATTGCATGCAGGTTCTACCTCCTGATTTTGAACCTAATAAGAAATATCCATTGATCGTATATTATTATGGCGGTTGTTCGCCGTGTCAGAGATACCTCAGTGTCTATGACCCACAGATATTTGCTTCCCGTGGTTATGTCGCCCTTGTCATCAATCCTTCTGGAGCATACGGTTATGGTCAGGAATTCTCTGCACGACATGCCAACGCCTGGGGCGACCGCACTGCTGATGATATCATCGAAGGCGTAAAAGAATATTGCAAAACTCACGACTTTATAAATGATAAGAAAATAGGTTGTCTCGGAGCAAGCTACGGCGGATTCATGACTGAATATCTTCAGACAAAAACAGATTTGTTTGCGGCAGCCGCTTCACATGCAGGAATTTCCAATGTGACCTCTTATTGGGGTGAGGGAAACTGGGGCTATTCATATAATGCAGTGGCAGCCCCCGAATCTTATCCTTGGAATAATCCTGACCTTTTCACGAAGCACGGGGCACTTTTCAATGCAGATAAAATTCATACTCCTTTGCTACTTCTCCACGGCAAAGTGGATACGAACGTTCCTATAGGCGAAAGCATTCAGCTTTTCAATGCTCTTCGTATCCTCGGACGCGACGTGGAATTCGTGACAGTTGACGGAGAAAATCATATAATATCAAACCACGACAAGCGCCGCCCTTGGCACGCAACTATCATGGCTTGGTTTGCCAAACACCTACAAGATGACCCATCTTGGTGGGATGAACTCTATGAAGATTAATTTTGAATTTTGAATTTTGAATGATTTTGTTTAGAAGAATAGCAATGGCGGCAGCTTTACTGTTGCTATTGCTCCCTATTACCCTCTTCGCCTCTAATCCCAAGCGGGAATTTCGTGGAGCATGGCTACACATCATTGGACAGACACAATATATGAATACCCAGCAGAAGGGATCTGCCCAACTGAAAGAGTATATTGCCGACCAGATTGATCGTCTGCACCGCACAGGTTGCAATGCCGTGATCTTCCAAGTCCGTCCTACAGCCGATGCTGCATATATAAGCGACATCGAACCTTGGTCGAGTTGGATTACTGGAAAACGAGGAGTGGCTCCCGCTCCACTTTGGGATCCGCTCGAATTTGCCATTGAAGAGGCTCATAAACGTGGAATGGAACTTCATGCTTGGCTAAATCCTTATCGGGTTACAAGCTCTCCAAAAGAAGTTTTGCCTGCTGATCATATATCAAAGAAACATCCTGAGAGATTTTTTAAGTATGACGGTAAGATTTTCTTTGACCCTGCATATCAGGAAAATCGTGATTACATCTGTGAAGTGGTAAAGGATATCACAACCCGCTATGACATTGATGCAATCCATATAGACGACTATTTCTATCCCTATCCCGTAGCTGGAGTGAAAATTCCCGATGATAATTCATATAAGAAGTTTGGAGAAGGAATGAAACTCGAAGATTGGCGTCGCCACAACGTTGATCTCTTAATCGAGCAGATGAATAAGACTATCAAGGAAACCAAACCGTGGGTGCGATTTGGAGTCAGTCCTTTTGGAATATGGAGAAATAAAAAGACTGACCCTCGTGGCTCTGATTCCAATGGTCTTCAAAACTATGATGGGCTTTATGCCGATGTATTGCTTTGGGCAAAAAATGGATGGGTCGATTATCTCGCTCCTCAGCTTTATTGGACTCTCGACTTCAAAGCAGCGCCAAGTCGCCATCTTGCCCATTGGTGGAATGATAATTGCCATGGAGTAGACCTATTCATCGGCCAGGATGTGCAGCGTACTATGAATAATGCCGATCCTAAGACAAAAGATTCCAATGAACTTGCCACAAAGGTAAAACTGTCGCGCGACCTCCCTAATATCAAGGGCAATGTTTGGTGGCATGGCTATTGGGTTACTGGCAATATGAAGGGTGTGGCAGATTCCTTGGCATACGTACATCAGAATACAGTTGCCATTCCTCCAGCATACGGGAATCAGAAGGAAATGCCGGCTCCCGTAAAGAATCTAAGAATGACGAAAAAGGATGGAAAAATTTACATAACTTGGGATTCAGAAAGCCAGCATCAGAAAGCTACGGATCAAGTTAAATTTGTAGTCTATTCATTCCTTGATGATGAACCAATCGATGTTGACAATGTTGAGGCCATAATGCTGATGACACCAAGTAAGGAGTATCTCGTCTCTGAGGACGACGACGAATCCACTGTAAAGGGAATGCGCTTTGCCGTAACAGCCCTCGACCGCAACAACCGTGAATCCAACCCAGAACATATAACTTTGTAGGGACGCACGGCTCGTGCGTCCGCATACTATGCGCCGCATACACCCAAAGCTCTATTCTAAATTTTTAATTTATCATTTATAATTAATCATTTATCATTAATTATGAAAGATTTCTTAGACCAGCAAGCCGCTCTAATAAACCGCCCCGACTTCATCAAGGACGACCCGGTCCAATTCCCAAGAAGATTCGAGAAACTCCAAGACATAGAAATAGTCTCCCTCCTTGCCTCACATATAGCATGGGGCAAACGCACGATGATTTGTAGAGATGCCGAACGACTGTTAACTCTTATGGATCATGACCCATATAACTATGTTATGGATGAGGATTATCTCGACCTCGATCCCTCACAAAACATCCATCGCACATTTTTCGCAAGAGACTTGCAACATCTTCTGACCGGTCTTCGTGAAATATACCGTCGTTATGACAGTCTGGATGCTTTCAGTGCAGCAATCAAAGCTGCCGATGATCCTGCTCCGGCTTGGAAATTGGTGGAGGAAATGCAAAAGATTATAACTGAAGCAAATGGGGGAGTAGCAGCAAAACGTGGCCTTCCAAACAATCTGAAGCAAACAGCCCTGAAACGCATAAATATGGCTCTCCGTTGGCTCGTAAGAGATGATGGGATTGTCGATATGGGTGTCTGGAAATCAATACCGAAATCCAAACTCTATATTCCTCTCGATGTGCATGTCGGCAACACAGCACGCGACCTCGGACTCCTGACCCGCAAACAAGACGATCGCAAAGCAGTGGAAGAACTCACCTCCGTCCTACGCCAATACCGTCCCGACGACCCGGCGTATTACGACTATGCACTCTTCGGAATCGGCATGTATGGAAAAGATGGTTTTCCACCCGTCTGATATTATGGTTTTCCACCCGTCTGAAATTAGGGTATAGAGCAGACAGCTTCCCAGCCATCTAACTTAGCAGTTATAATAATCTTTAATCGTTAATCATTGATATCTCGCAATCTTATTTGAAAAAGCCAAAGTGACGACATGTCCCTCAGCCATCCAAGAAGACAAAAACATCTCTATCTCCTCCCCATTTAATAGTATTTTCCCTTTGCCATATTTCTCAGAAGTCGCTTCCTTAAGACATGAACCAATCTTTGGAAGTGACAGTATCCGATAATCTTCCTTCCAATCTGAAGCCTCCCCCATCACGGCTTTATACAGAGCTTCCTTACATGTCCAGGCAAGTATGTAGCTCTTTATTGTTTCGTCAGAAGCTTTATCTGGTTCCGTTACCTCAGGAAGCGAATGCATCTCCTCCTGAGTCAGAAACTTCTCCCGTATCTTTATAACTTGGGCTCGATCTGCCTTTTCAGCATCAACCCCAATTGCAGTTCGCACATTGAATTCCGCTAAATTGATATCAGGAGTTTTTGGAATTGAAGCCACAATCAAAAAATGCGATGTATGAGTCATGGAAATACGTTGAGGAATACCGTCAAGTATTGGAGCACCATTCTCAAGATGCTCAATCAATCTGTAATCCCCCTCAGCCTCAGAAAAAATCTGCATAGCAAAAAGCTTCCAGACCTTTGCAGACTTATCTTCCGCTCCATAAATCTCCTCGATAGCAATCCCACACGGTGCTATCTCCCTCTCATACATAAAATCTTCCATATTAGTTGTCAAGTTTTCAGGTTGTCAAGTTCTCAAATTATAAGACTTATAAGACATATAAGAAAAAAATAATTCTCAATTCTCAATTCTCAATTAAGAAAAATTCTAAATTATTTTAGATACCCTTATCTTAGTGATACGATGCTTCTCCATCTGCATTATGAGGAAACGGAATGGCCCGCGTTGCAGAGACTCCTTATTTTCAGGGAAATCCCCCTTGATTTCAAGCATTAACCCAGCAAGAGTCTCTGCATCACCGATATCTCCAAGTTCCTCCTCATCGATGTCAGTCACTCTGCAGAAGTCGCTTATTGGAATCTTGGCATCAAATACGTAAGTGTCTTGTGCGATTTTTCGATAGAGATTCTGACTTTCATCATACTCATCATCAATCTCTCCGACAATCTCCTCAATTACATCTTCAAGAGTGACAATACCTTGGGTGTCACCATATTCGTCAATGACAATAGCCATGTGAATCTTCTTTTTGCGGAAATCCTCGAGCAAATCGTCTAACGAACGGGACTCAGGCACGAAATATGCATCCCTTATTAATGCTTGCCAACGGAATTTTTCGTCCTGGGAGCCAATATATGGGAGAAGGTCTTTTGAATAAAGAATACCTTTGATTGTGTCTTGCGTGCGGTCATACACAGGAATACGGCTATATCCTGACTTGACGATTACATCTAAAACTTCCTTAAAATCTGCATGATATTCAATATCTGTGACATCAACTCTCGATATCATGATCTCACTTGCTCCTTTATCTCCAAATGTCAGGATACCTTCAAGCATCTCTTTATCCTTTCCTTCCTGGAGGTCTGAGATTTCAAGGGCTTTTTCGAGTTCTTCTGTTGTGACATTCTCTTGTTTCTTAGCCACCACCTTATTAATTATAGTAGAAGATTTTACCAATATAGATGAAAGGGGAGTGAATAGTTTCGAAAATATACTGATGCCTGACGCAGACATCAACACCCATTTTACACTTCTACCTCGTGCTACCAGTTTTGGAAAGATCTCTCCAAAAAGCAACAAAAGGAAAGTAAGCAAAACAGTCTGAAGCAAGAATCCCACCAATGATGAGTGAAACTTGACAGCCTGATTTATGGCAAAAGTGAGAAGTACAACCATGGTGATATTGACAAAATTATTTGCTATCAGAATAGTTGCTAATAGTTTCTCCGGGTTCTTGATTAAATTGATCGCTTTCTGAGCATTAGGAGAGTCGTCTTCTGCGAGTTCTTCTATTTCGGATTGAGAAAGACCAAAATAAGATATCTCACTTCCAGATACGAATGCCGAGAGGCATAGGCAAATAAGTGCTATAAGCACAATGATGCCCCATGAAGTCCAATCTGTTGGAGCATGAAATGATATGGCGCTTTGCGCAAGCTGGCTCAAGGCCAGCATTGGACTATGTGCAGGTAAAGGGTCTGTATCCAATTTTCTCTATTCGTTGGTTATCTCTGCAAAATTACAAATTTTCCCTTTATCCGCCAAAAATATGATTCATTTTTTTTCTCACACGGAGCATACACAGAGTGAAATACTTATAGATTGAATGTATTTATCAAGAATAATTCTCTTTGGGTGTCCTCTGTGTGAGATAAAAAAAAACTGCAATCATCTTCACAGACAATTGCAGCTAAGTGCTTTCCATAATACATTTTACTAACCTAACATCATGAAACTAATTTCTTACTTACACTATTAGAACAAGCCACACCCCAAAAGGTTTAAAATGGGTGTATTTTTTACATTTTTTAATATATTTTTTTCATAACTCAATTCTTCAGCTGACATAGAATGTTATATATTATCGTATTGTAGGGACGCACGGCTCGTGCGTCCGCAAAATGGCTAATCGTCTCTATTCTTGGCGGACACACGAGTCGTGGGTCCCTACGTTCAATAAAGATGTTCAGTAACCTCGTAGAGGCGATTGATGGATGGCTGGATAAATTGATAAAAGTTCTTGAAGAGAAATAGGTCCTTGTGTTGACTTTATCCTTGCATGATAAGCCACCATCCCAAGCAACTCTTCAGGCGAATAATGTTCCCTCAAAAACTCCATAGAAAGAGATTTATCCCGTTTAGAGAGTCTGATTCCATTCTCATTAGTGATCAAAGGCAAATGCGCAAACTCCGGTGAAGTGTATCCCAAAAGCCGATAAAGATATATTTGCTGGGCAGTCGATAGTAGCAAATCCTTCCCTCTCATCACTTCCGTCACTCCCATCAAAGCATCATCCACCACTACCGCCAACTGATAAGCCCAAGCCCCATCCGAGCGCTTTACGATGAAATCCCCACATTGCTGCGCTAAATTCACACATTGAGGTCCCTGAATCATATCCGTAAATTTTATATCTTCATCCGGCACAAAAATCCGAATTGACGAAGAATAACTCGAATGATTCAACTGTCTCCTTGTAGGGACGCACGGCTCGTGCATCCGCCATCTGAGCCAAGTCTCCCCAATCTCTTCCGGTCGGCAATTGCCTTTATATATTACTCTACCATCCGACTCATGCGGGGCCTGAGTGGCAAGTATTTCAGCACGTGTACAGGTGCAAGGGTAGCAAAGCCCCATCCCCATCAATTTGTCAAGAGCTTCCTGATACAGTTCATGCCGTTCACTCTGTAG
>CAZWJO010000037.1:0-26744 GCA_964634905.1 uncultured Sangeribacter sp. | reverse complement strand
AGCCATCCGCGTATGCGCCAGAACTCCTTCCTAATCCAAAAATCAAGACAGGCTCCATTTCACTTAAATTAGGTAAGAACCATTCCTTCGATCACGCAGAGAGCGCAGGGGGGCGATGAGCGCAGGGGAATTTTTTGATAGGAGAACAGGAGAGCAGGAGGACAGGTGGACAATTAATGAAATAAAATAATGCGTCATCCGGTTCTTTGAACTGGATGCCGCATTTGTTTCGCTTGGATTACGCAAAGAATGCAGGGGGGCAGGGAGTGCGGGGCGGTCAGATAGTTGATGAAATACCGAAATGAACCAAGTGAGGGGGTAATGTGTTAAAAAATTGATTAAAACGTTAAGAATTTTTATGAAAAAATCGATTATATGGCTGCTGACAGTGGTGATGGGCATCACATTCTGCGCTTTACTCTATTTTCAAATCACATATCTTGAAAATATGATAAAGATGCGGGAAGCACAGTTTTCTGAGGGTGCCATGCGCTCTATCTACGGCACAGTCGGTCTCCTTGAACGCCGAGAGACTCTGCACTTCCTGGAGCAAGACATACGTATGCTCAATTCATACGACGAACCCAGCGGAGACTCTTCCGAACTTCTGACATCTGAAGAGATATTCCCTATTCCAGAGCCGGGAAAGGATCCAGTGATCTCCTACCGGCAACCTACAGCCAAACTTGAAAAGAGATATCAACAGCTTCAGCAATCCATCTGGGAGCAATACGTCTACCAACGAGGCCTGCTCAATGAAGTGATCTTATCAATACTTTACGACGGATCGCACCGCCCGGTGTTGGAACGTGCGGATGCCGATACCATTAAGAAAGTATTAAATGTGGAACTTGCCAACAACGGACTGGACGTACCTTTCAGTTTTGCAGTCACAGATAAAAACACCATCATTTACTCCACCCCCGACTATGACCCTGACAAATCGGAAAAACAAATATATACAGCTCGGCTCTTCCCAAACTCCAACAGCCGCTACGAGCTAAAAGTGGAGTTTCCTACCAAAGCCAACTATATATATTCTTCGGTACGATTCGTGATTCCTACGCTTGCTCTTTCTATCTTGCTGCTTGCCATTTTCATCTTCACGATGATCTTGGCTTTCCGACAAAAGAAAATCGGGGAAATGAAGACCGACTTCATAAACAATATGACCCACGAATTGAAAACTCCCATATCCACAATATCTTTGGCAGCACAAATGCTCAACGACGATTCCGTCAGGAAATCCCCGGCTACGCTTCATCATATCTCTGAAGTTATAAATGCGGAGTCGAAGCGTTTGAGATTTCAAGTGGAGAAAGTGCTTCAGATGTCGGTGTTTGACAATAACAGCAACAGCGCCCTTAATTTCCACATGGTAGATGCCAACAAGATTATCGCAAGTGTAGTCTCTACATTCAAGCTGAAAGTTGAGCGCTTCGGAGGGAGTCTGAGTTTCATCAACGATGCCGACGAGGCTATGGTCAAAGTGGATGAGATGCAATTTACTAACGTTATATTTAATCTTCTCGACAACGCCGTGAAATATCGCAACGAGGATATAGAGCCTGAACTGACAGTAAGGACTACAGACATCGACGGCAAGCGGCTAAGAATCCAGATTCGCGACAACGGCATTGGGATGCGTAAGGAAGACTTGAAGAGAATCTTTGAGAAATTCTACAGAGTTCACACCGGCAACCGGCATGATGTAAAGGGCTTCGGTCTCGGGCTTGCTTACGTACACAGGATGGTGACTGCTTTCAACGGAACCATCAATGTGGAGTCGGAACTCGGGAAAGGTTCGGAATTTACCATCGAATTGCCACTTGCGGAGAAAGAGGATTCGGAAAAAGATTAAAAAAATTTGACAAATCGAAAGGAATAATTGCAGTTCATACGTTAATATTATAAAGGTCTAAGTAGACTTATTGGGCGAATTGGACTAATTGGGCGAATAAGACTAATTGGACTAATTTGACTAATTAGCGAAATAGATAGAACTAATAATAAGAAAAATAATTTTAATTTAATACTCAAAATATTAAGCCATGGAAGAAAAAATAAAAATACTCCTCTGTGAAGACGATGAGAACCTTGGGATGCTCCTTAGGGAGTTTCTGCAGGCAAAAGGATTTAACGCCGACCTCTGCCCTGACGGAGAAAAAGGATATAAAGCTTTCCTTAAGGGAAAGTACGATCTGTGTGTGCTCGACGTGATGATGCCTAAGAAAGATGGCTTCACCCTCGCCCAAGAAATTCGCAATGTCAACAGCGAAGTGCCTATCATATTCCTCACAGCTAAAAACCTGAAGGATGATGTGCTGGAAGGATTCAAGTTGGGAGCTGACGACTACATCACAAAACCTTTCTCAATGGAGGAACTCGTGGTGCGTATCGACGCTATCCTGCGTCGCGTAAAAGGGAAGAAAGACCGTGAAGTGACTCTTTTCCGCATTGGTAAGTTTACTTTCGACACCCAGAAGCAAGTGCTCGTTTCAGGCGACTCTACGCAGAAACTCACCACAAAGGAATCGGAACTTCTTGCACTTCTTTGCTCACATGTCAACGATATTCTTGAGCGCAACTATGCCCTGAAGACTATATGGGTAGACGACAATTACTTCAATGCACGCTCTATGGACGTCTATATCACCAAGCTCCGTAAGCTTCTAAAGGGGGATCCGAGCATTGAGATTATAAATATCCACGGTAAGGGATATAAGCTTATTGCGCCTACGACTGAGGAATAATTTAGAATTGAGAATCCTTTTGTTTCGCTTGAATGAAAGTGCTTTATAGAATATATCAATGGGTGATAGCAGCTCCTATATTCGTAGTAGCTACGTTTATAACTGCTATCATCACACTGATAGGATGTGCTATTGGAAAGTCAGAATTTTGGGGTTATTGGCCAGCTCACTATTGGAGCAGATTCTGCTGTGCTATCGCATTGGTGAGGGTTAAAGTTGTAGGACGCGAGAACGTGGACAAAAAGAAATCTTACGTTTTCACAGCCAACCATCAAGGTGCGTTCGACATCTGGTCAATCTACGGTTATCTCAATCATAACTTCATTTGGATGATGAAGAAGGAGTTGGAATCGATCTTCATGGTAGGATGGGCTTGCAAAAAAGCTGGACACGTATATGTAGACGACCAAAGCATCTCCAATATCCGGCATACAATCGAAGAGACTGAGAAGAAGCTACAGAGCGGAAGGTCTTTGGTGATTTTCCCGGAAGGAAGTCGCACTTGGGATGGCAAAATGATTCCTTTCAAGCGAGGAGCGTTTATGCTCGCGGCAGAGTTCAGGCTCCCCGTGGTGCCAATCACTATCGACGGGTCCTATAAAGCGATGCCAAGATTCACTTATAACATCTGCCCGACTACTATAACCCTCACTATACATCCTCCTATATTGCCTGGAGAACGAGGATTCAACACCAAGGTGCTGATGGCTCAGTGTCGCGATGCGATTGAGTCTGCACTTCCGGAAGAAGACAAAGGGATTAGCAGCGAGAAAATACCAGAAGATTAAATAGAGCTCTGACCTCGCGGAGGACTCTGAAACTCCTTAAAAACTGAAAAAATGCTACAATATATTACAGACAAAGCTGCCAAACGCAGCGCAGAAGATCAGATAAAAGATGTGCTGGCCGCCGGTTGCAATTGGATTACTATTGACACTGACGGCATAAGCGACAACGATGTGAAGGCATTGGTAGAGAAAGTTATGCCAGAATGTATTGAAAAGCAAGCTTTTCTTATCCTTAAAGATAGAGTGGAGCTTGCCAAAGAAATCAATGTCGGAGGTGTTGTGTTGAGCCAAGGAAGTGGAGTTTTTCCTTCCCATGCTCGTATGACTCTCGGCGCAGCCGCTGTGGTTGGTGTAGAAGTTGAGACAACCGATCAGATAGCCAAATTGCAAGGACTGGACGTAGACTATGTAGTGATGACTCCATATAAGAGTGTTGGCGACTCAGATCAAAAGGCACTTGGAATCGACACCATCAAAAGTCTATGTAGCTACATGGAGGAGAAAGAGTTGGAACTTCCGAGAGTGGCAGCTGGAGGCGTCACTTACGATGACATTGCGCCCCTTATGGAAGCTGGATGTAACGGCGTGGCAATGTCAGAGGCTCTTGCTGATGCTGATGATATAGCCGCCGAAACTGAAAAAGCTATCGCTATCCTAAAGAAATACGAGAAGATCGAAGAAGAGAATATATAGGCCTCCTTATCCCCCATAAGGGGGAGGCTTGATTAAAATATAAGAATTAACCCTTAAATTATTTACGACTATGGTGACACAACCAAAACTTCCTTATTCCCCCGATGCTTTGGCGCCTTTCATCTCTGAAAGAACTGTCAACATTCACTTCGGGAAGCACACAAAAGCTTATTTTGACACTACAAACTCTCTTATCAAAGGCACGGAATATGAGGATATGCCGCTTGATGAGATAGTTGTAAAGAGCGACGGCATTCTTTTCAATAATGCTTCGCAGGCTTGGAACCATATCTTTTATTTCTTCACTTTCGACCCTGAAGGACATCACGAGCCGGAAGGGGCTTTCAGAAAGAAAATTGAGGAGACTTTCGAGAGTGTCGAAAATCTGAAAGAGACGATGAAAGAAGCTGGAAAGACTCTCTTCGGCTCAGGATGGGTATGGCTTTCAGCTGATACTGAAGGAAAATTGATCATCACTCAAGGCAAAAATGCTGAGTCTCCACTGAAAGATGGACTCACTCCCCTACTCTGCATCGACGTTTGGGAACATGCCTATTATCTCGACTACGAAAACCGTCGTCCGGAGTATATCGACCAGCAATGGAACATCATCAACTGGAAGATCGTAGGCCAACGCTACGACAACATTTTTGAGTCTTGAGTCTTCAGTCTTGAGTTTTAAGACTTCAGATTTCTGATTAAGATTACGACTCATAAGAACTTTTGGCTTGATAATTGTTATAATTAGGGAGAGTATCGCAGTCTATTGGCTGCAATACCCCCTAATTTTTATATTATAAGCATAGAATATGAATAAAATCAAAGAGATAATCACTTCAGCCATTCAAGACAAAAAAGGCTACGACATTTCGATCCTTGACCTATCGAAAGTAGATGGTGCCCCTACAGGTCAATTTATTATCTGTTCCGGCAAATCTACTACTCAGGTCAGCTCCATAGCTGACAATGTCAGAGAAGAGGTACATAAACAATCAGGCGAAAAGCCTATCAACTATGATGGCTATCGAAATAGCCAATGGATTGTGATCGACTACGGCGACACTATGGTACACGTCTTCCTTCCTGACACCCGCCATTTCTACCGTCTCGAAGAGCTCTGGAGCGACGCAGACACTACTCTCATTCCTAACCTTGAGTAAATTAGAATTTTGAATAATTTAGAATTTTGAATAATTGAGAATTTTGAATAATTTAGAATTTTGAATTTAGAATTTAGAATAATTGAGAATTGAGAATTATTTTGAATTCTATCGATAGCTGAAGTTTCTCAAGACTTATGACTGAAGATTGATAACTGAGGACTAACGACTAAAGACGGAAGACTTAAGACTAAAGACTGAAGACTAACGACTGAAGACTTAAAACTGACAACAAAAGATGGGAATACTTCCAAATAAAAGTGGGGGCTCCAACAATAATAAGCGCCCGATGTTCGGGATGTACTGGATGTACATCCTCATTGTAGCATGCCTCTTCGGCTTATACTATTTTCAAGACAGCAGCCAGACAAAAAGCGTGGACTGGACTGAATTTGAGGATGCCGCAAAGGCAGGCGAAATCTCCAAGATTGAGGTCGTTCCTGAGTCTGGAATCGCAATTGGTATTCTTACCAAAGAGGGAGCAAAAAAACAGAATATGCACGACGATCTCCAAGGTCCGGATGCTGAGAAAAGATTAAAGACCAACATTCCGAGCACCAACAAAATCCAGGATAAAATCGATGCATGGAACGAGCAACTTTCAGCGGAAGGGAAACCTGAAGTTACAGTGAAATATGAGAAGGGAAGCGACTTAATGAAATTCTTCTGGTATTTCGGACCCTTCATCCTCATAGCCTTTTTCATCTTCTATATGCAACGCCGCATGACGGGAAGCGGAGGAGGAGGCGGAGGCATCTTCAATGTCGGAAAGTCAAAAG
The DNA here is from genome assembly GCA_964634905.1 of uncultured Sangeribacter sp. Taxonomy (GTDB): domain Bacteria; phylum Bacteroidota; class Bacteroidia; order Bacteroidales; family Muribaculaceae; genus Lepagella. Next base: position 20,571 of record CAZWJO010000037.1, on the reverse strand, counting down.
CCCGCATCTTCGACAAAGACAATAAAACCGATGTCACTTTTAAAGATGTGGCAGGGCTTGCTGAAGCCAAAGTCGAAATAGAGGAAATTGTAGAATTCCTTAAGAATCCACAACGATACACCGAACTTGGAGCAAAAATTCCCCGTGGTGCTCTATTGGTTGGACCTCCGGGGACGGGTAAGACGCTTCTTGCAAAAGCCGTTGCCGGCGAGGCTGGAGTTCCATTCCTATCTCTTTCCGGATCCGACTTCGTGGAAATGTTTGTCGGTGTCGGTGCGGCACGTGTCCGCGATCTATTTAAGCAAGCTAAAGACAAAGCCCCCTGTATCGTCTTCATCGATGAGATCGACGCAGTAGGCCGTGCCCGTGGAAAAAACCCCAACATGGGAAGCAACGACGAGCGTGAAAATACCCTTAACCAGATGCTTACAGAAATGGACGGATTCGGATCGAACAACGGCGTGATAGTCCTTGCAGCGACCAACCGTGCAGACATGCTTGACAAGGCACTTCTCCGTCCGGGACGTTTCGACCGTCAGATCTATGTAGATCTCCCTGAACTATCAGACCGAGTTGAAATATTCAATGTGCATCTACGCCGAATCAAAACAAACTCACATCTTGACGTAGAACAGCTGGCACGTCAGACTCAGGGATTCTCCGGAGCCGACATCGCAAATGTCTGCAATGAAGCTGCTCTGATTGCTGCCCGCAACAACAAACAGGCTGTGGATTGGGACGACTTCATGGCAGCTATTGACAGAATTGTCGGTGGTCTTGAAAAACGTTCACGTGTCATTACAGATGATGAAAAATATGCGATCGCCACTCACGAGGCCGGACATGCCACAATCAGTTGGATGACTGAATTCGGCAATCCTCTCGTAAAGGTCACTATCGTGCCTCGCGGACGTGCATTGGGCGCCGCTTGGTATGCTCCGGAAGCTCGCCAGATTATCCCGACACAAGCTTTGCTCGACACCATGTGCGGTATGCTTGCCGGGCGAGCTGCAGAGGAAGTATTTCTTGGAAAGATAGGCACCGGTGCTTCAGACGACCTTGAGAAGACCACAAAACTTGCACGTGCGATGGTCATGATGTATGGCATGAGTGATAAACTCCCCAACATCAACTACAATGACTCCACCGGTCAGGACTACGGATTCACCAAACCTTACTCCGAAGAAACTGCAAAACTGATAGACGACGAAGTGATCCGAATCATCAACGAACAGTATGAACGGGCTAAGGCCATACTTAGGGAATATGCTGCACAACATAACCAGATTAGGGATCTTCTCGTGAAGAAAGAAGTGATCTATAATGAAGATGTGAAGGCTATCCTCGGTCCACGCCAATGGAAGAGCCGCACGGATGAGATCATCGAAATCAACAAGAAAGAGGAGCAGAACAGAAAGGGGATAGACATCACTAAGAAAGATTCAAGCGATGACAATGACCCGGGGACTCCTCCTCCGTTTAATAAGTGATGAACGATAAACGATAAATATTAAGTGTCTTGGCAGAAGTCGAGACACTTTTTTATTAACGATAATTAACTCAATTTTATAATTTGGTGAATGAAAATGTGAAGGATTTTATGTAATTTTGTAGTTTGGAAAAATAGAAAACAAAAAATAACAACCTATATAATGATGAACAAACTACTTTCGAAAGCGATCGCGGCTGCTGTATTGATAGCTTGTGCCGGATCAACCGCAGAAGCTGCTCCAATCTTCTTGAAGGCAAAGGAAGCTAACCCTCTGGGAAGAATGCGCAAGGCGGAGAAAAAAAGCCGCTGGTCAGAATCCCTATCTGATGGCAACAAAATGAAGATCGCTCCCTTCTTCACAACTCCAAAAAGCGATGAATTCCAATATCTTAACGGACCTGATGGATCTCAGTGGTTTGCCACATGCAATTATGTCACTGAAGACATAGAACTTGAAGGAGGATATGCCACAGAACATCTTATCAAAGAGTTTACTTATACAATCTATGACAATAAGTTTAATGAGATAGGGACGGTCAGAGACAAAGTGGAGCTTGCAGAAGGAGAGACCAGATGCGCTGCAGTAATGCTTGATGTCACAGTATCACAAAGATTTTTCTGGAGCGACGACAAATATGAAGTGATGGTATCCCTTGCCATGAATACTCCTGAATACATCACCAATACCCGGACAAATATTTATGCCATTGAAAAATTGGGAGAAAATGAATATTCCACTCCTATCAATGTTATTCCGGGATATCCCGTTGACGCTATCAACTGTGCAACCGACAAATGGACGGAAGATTTCTATATCACTTTCCTGACTGACAAGACTCCGGATATGGATCAAGATTTTCCTGAGTATATAGATTTTCTCGCACAATATAAACAAGTGCTCACTACATACGGTAAAGGTGGCTATCTCAGTTCGCCCAAACTTATATATGAGAAAGAAATCCCAATGCTAAATCTACCCGGCGATCAGATGTCGTCGCCAATGATGCTATGTAAAAAAATCAACGGAAAACTTGGGCTAATTTATATCCAGTATGAAAAATCTTTCTTTGTAGACCCTTCCGGTATGGGAGGCAATGAAGACATCACTCCAGACAACAACTTGATCGTCGACGTATATCAGATGAATGACAATTATCCGGCTGAAATGGAGCTCATCAACAGTGTTAAGATCAAGGCTATACAAAATACCGACAACCCTAATGTCTATTGCACATATTACGGAGTCGGCACACTCTCATGGAACGACGATGTGGACTATGAGGGTAATTATACTGCAGATGGGAGTCCGGCAATCATAGTGACCACAGACGATTATTTATTCAATGACGATGACCACTATAATTCATCTTATTATGTGTATGACACTGAGGGCAACAAAATAAAGACAATAGCTGAGAACACCTTCGACTTCGTCATGATGTCAGATCTTCAAGGATACGAGCCTCAAGCAATGTTTGTCTACACAGGTGATGAGATGGCGTTCAAATTTGTTGATCTCTACTCTTGCAATCAGGTTACAGAAATCGACCAAATGTATCGCGGTTATGGTCTATCTACTTCATTGGACAGAGTTGCGACATCTGATGGATATGTATATGCAAGCGCTCTTTCAACCGGGCTTCCCATTGATGACGAGAATGTCGGAGCCCCTGTAATTTGGATTGATAGAGAAGGAGAATTGATCAGACTTGACATTATTCCAACTGGAAAGAATATTGAAATGGCTCAAATATATATGACGTCATGCGCTCTTTCACCATATATTTTCAATACTGACAATGATCTTGAGTATATGCTCCTTGTGAAACGCAGAATGGAAAACTCTAATGTTTTGCAAGAAGAGCTCCTGATAGCTTCAATAGAAAACGGAATAATCTATTCCTTCACTCCTGATGAAGAAAAGGGTGATCTTCGAATGGTATATCTTATTGAAGAATCAGATCCTCAGCTCATAATCGCTTATCTGAATGGAAATAAGTTTACCACTGATGCTTATGATCTCCCATTCACGAAATTTACAAAAGGGAGCGGCATAGCAGAAGATCCATTCCTCATTGCCACACCGGGCGACCTTCAACAGATAAAGAGCGCTCCATCTGCTTGCTACAAAATAATTTCTGATATTGATTGCGGAGGAGTTTCTTTCAATCAGATTCCTGAATTTTCCGGCACTCTTGATGGCGACGGACATGTAATAAGCAATTTGAATTTATATTCATCTTATAAATGCGGCCTTTTCAGAGATTGCGAAGGAGCTACAGTCAAAAATATCAACTTCTATGACTGTTCAATTAATCTAAGTGGAGACTTTGAAGGAGCTCTTATTGCAGCTACTGCTTCCAAATCAACATTCGAGAATATCCATATACGTCGTTTCAGTGCTAATGGGAATAAATTCTATGGCATATTTGGCTCCATTGTGGGCAAAATGTGGACATATTCCAATATAATAGGGTGCGAAGTGACCGGAGCCGACATCAATCTTCCAGGTTGCTTAGAAGCAGGAGGCATTGTAGGCGAAATTCGGACCAGTTCCAATGTCACCGCATGTGCTTTTTCCGGAAATATTACAATAGACAATACATTGGGAGGCATTGTAGGTTCGACTACAAACGGCGATGAAGTCATATCCTTCTGTCACGTAGACGCTAATCTTAAGGCTCAGCATACTGTCGGGGGTATTGTCGGCTTCCTTGACCGCTCTAAAGTGAAGAGTAATTACGTAGAAGGCACCATAGAAGCTAAATCATGGTCTAAATGGACGAATGCCATTTCTGCCGGCGCCATTGCTGGAGAACTTGAAGGAGACTGGCAGGGAAATAATGATGTACCTATTGTAAACAATCTTATTGGGGTCACCTCTATCGCTTATCCTGAATTGACAGTGGAAGAGAAGTTTCCCCACCAGCTTGCCACAGTACATCGTATCGTAGGACGCACAAGCTATAATGCAGAGCCTGAAGCCGAATATGATGAAGATGGCAATTTCCTCAACTACAAAGATATCGTAATATATGAAGAAGGTGTCCTTAACAATCTGGTCGTATCAGATCTCGCTGTAATAGATGCTGACTTTGCTGAAAAGACTCTTGAAGGGACCACAATCGACAGGAATGATGTGGACATTGAAATGCTGAAGAAGGATCTCGGTTTTGAATTCGGAACATCATCAGAAGCTCCATGGAACTCACTGTCATGGTATGCTTACGACCCAAGTCTCTACTATGAGAGCATCGTATATATCCCGACAACGGAAATCACTGTTGAAAAGGGTGACGTTTTCAATGTTAAAATAGCGATCCTTTCTAAAGTCGAATTAACATCTGAGGAGATTTTGGATTCCTTCTTGTGTGAATATGATGAGCAAATGCTTGAGATGACCGGAAATATGAATTATGACGGAAAGACCATGAGCATTGAATTCAAAGCTCTTAAAGAGGGAAAAACAGACTTCTCAGCATCAGTGCTTGATGGGAAAGCCAGTTGCAAAGTCAATGTTGTAAATGAAAACAATGCAGTAGAAAGCATCGTTTCTAACACTTTGAATCTTGCATACGTCGATGGCTTTGTGACCGCTGAAGATTGCAATATTTCAATATTCGATATCAACGGAAACCTTATCCTCACTGGAAATGACATCTTAGACGTGAAGGCACTCCGGGATGGAATTTATGTAGTCACTGCTTCTGACAAGAATGGCAATAAAGCGACACTTAAGTTTATGAAATAATCTCTGATCCTCATTAATAAAGAAGCCGTCGGAATGATTCTGACGGCTTTTTTATTGTCCTAATTTTCCTTTTTAACAAAACTTCACAATCTATAAATCGTTAAAATTTGTTGTCAGTTTTAGATATTTCTTAAACTTTGAAAGAAATCAAACGTTCTAAAATTATAAACGGTTCCTTCAAGACGAAAACACATCTATAAATATATGAAACAGAATCTAACTAAAATTGCGGTCTACATGCTCCTTATCACAGGAGGTGGACTCGCCCTCTCTTCATGCAAGGGAAAAGACAACGCACAGCAACAACAAGCGTCTCCAGCTCTCGCAACATTGAAAGTAGTAGAAACAGATGCGGACCTTAACACTAATTATCCGGCTACTCTTCACGGGAAAAACGACGTAGAGATTCGCCCGCAAATTTCAGGTTTTCTTACTAAAGTTCATGTCAGGGAAGGACAGAAAGTATCTGCCGGCCAGCTTCTCTTCACCATCGACCAAGTTCAGCTTCAAGCAGCCGTTGACGCTGCAAAAGCAGCTGTAGCAGTGGCTCAGGCAAGTGTCAATACAGCGCAGACTAATGCTAACAATAATAAGATTCTTCTTGATAAAAATATAATCTCAGCTTCTGCTTATCAGACAAGTGTCGATCAGCTAAATGCAGCAAAAGCACAACTCGGACAAGCTCAGGCTAACCTCACCTCAGCACAAAAGAACCTTTCTTATACTCTTGTCAAAGCACCGGTAGCTGGAGTAGTCGGGACTATCGACAATAAGGAAGGATCTCTCGTATCGCCATCTACTCTTCTCACAATGCTTTCTGACAATGGAGAAATGGAAGCTTATTTCTCAATGACAGAAAAGGAGATATTGACATTGACCGACCAGGGAAGAAAGAGTATGAAACAAGTTTTGGACTCTCTCCCGGGAGTGGAACTTAAGTTAGCAAATGGGGAAATGTACAGTCAACCGGGACGCATAGTTTCCATTTCAGGTGTGCTCGACCCGGCAACAGGAAGCGCAACAGTGAAAGCATTATTCCCTAACCCTAATGGTATGCTACGCAGCGGCAATACGGGACAAGTACTTCTTCCGCAGATCAACCGTGGCGTAATCACAATTCCTCAGAAAGCTACATTTGAAATTCAAGACATGAAGTTTGTATATGTAGTCGGAGACAGCTCTAAAGTGCACCAAGCTCCGATTGTCATCGACTCCAAAAATGATGGGATCAACTATATTGTGACTAAGGGTCTGAAACCGGGCGACGTAATCGTGATCGAAGGTGTCGGCTCTTCAGTAAAAGACGGCATGGTCATCACTCCAAAGAACTAACTTAACACAACTTTCGCAAGCTCAAGTCGAAGGTTAACAATTATGTTCCAAGGAAATATAACTTGCGAAACATAAACAACTTAAATCAAACGAAATGAAACTTGATAGATTTATAAATAAACCGGTGCTGTCGACGGTGATCTCCATTTTCATCGTCATCTTCGGTATTCTTGGTCTTACAAGCCTTGCTATCGAGCAGTATCCAGATATCGCTCCTCCTACAATTTCAGTAAGTACGACGTATACCGGTGCCTCTGCACAGGCTGTGTTGAATTCAGTGATCGCTCCTCTGGAAGAGCAGATAAATGGTGCTGAAAACATGGACTATATGGTGTCTTCGGCATCTAACAATGGCTCAGCTTCCATCCAGGTTTATTTCAAGCAGGGTATGGATCCGGATATGGCAGCTGTGGATGTGCAGAACCGTGTGGCAAAAGCTGCAGCTTTCCTCCCTGCCGAAGTAAACCAAGTTGGTGTCATCACTCAGAAGCGCCAAAGCTCTATGCTTATGGTAATGGCTCTCTACGATGAAACTGATACTTATACGAGCCAATTCATCGACAACTATATGTCGATCAACATCATTCCGGAAATCAAACGTGTGTCCGGTGTTGGTGAGGCTATGGCCTTCGGCGCAGACTATTCAATGCGTGTATGGCTAAAACCTGAGGTAATGGCGCAGTATAACCTTATGCCGTCAGACATTACAGCAGCACTTGCAGAACAGAATATTGAAGCGGCACCGGGTAGCTTCGGAGACCAGGGTAATCAGACTTTCCAATATACAATGCGCTACAAAGGTCGCCTTCAGGATGAAGCTGAATTTGAAGATATTGTAATCCGTGCTTCAAAGGATGGCGAAATCCTTCGTCTTGGAGATGTGGCAGAAGTTGAGCTCGGAAAACTAAGTTACGGATTTGCCAACCGCGACAACGGACATGTCGGATCGGCAGCTATGATTTTCCAATCAGCCGGATCAAATGCAACAGAAGTAATCAAGAATCTTGAAAAACTTCAGGAGCGAGCACGTAAAGATCTTCCCAAGGGACTGGTTTTTGAGACTACAATGAGTGTCAACGACTTCTTATTTGCATCTATCCATGAGGTAGTAAAGACTCTTATCGAGGCATTTATCCTTGTGTTTATTGTGGTGTTTATCTTCCTACAAGACTTCAGATCGACTCTTATCCCTATGATTGCCATCCCTGTGGCTCTTATAGGTACGTTCTTCCTACTCTACATCTTTGGGTTTACACTCAACCTTCTGACCCTTTCAGCACTCGTCCTTGCGATCGCGATTGTGGTCGATGATGCGATAGTCGTCGTGGAGGCTGTGCATGCAAAGCTTGACCAGGGCTACAAATCTGCACGTAAGGCCTCTATCGACGCAATGAGTGAGATTGGTTCGGCTCTTGTCTCCATCACTCTTGTGATGATGCTTGTGTTTATTCCTGTGTCATTCCTCAGCGGAACATCCGGTATCTTCTACCGTCAGTTCGGTCTTACGATGGCTATGGCTATCGGACTTTCAGCAGTCAACGCCCTTACCCTCTCCCCTGCCCTATGTGCTTTATTCTTGAAGCCTCACAAGGTGGAAGAAGGGGATGAAGATCCTATCGGAGGATACGACGTAGAAAGCAAGAAGAAAGCAAAAAAGGAAAAGATGAATCTGCTTCAAAGATTCTTCTACTGGTTTAACGTTGCTTTCGATGCCTTGCTCTCTAAATATAAGAAAGCTACTACATGGTTTATCAACCATAAACTTATCTCCTTTGGTACTGTAGCTGCTGCTATAGGTATTCTTGTATGGCTTATGAACATTACTCCTACCGGTCTTGTGCCGACAGAAGATACGGGTACGATCATGGGAGCAGTGACTATGCCCCCTGCCACATCACAAGAACGTACACAGGCTGTGATGGACAAAATGGATTCTCTTATCGGTACTATCCCTGAAGTAAAGAGCCGCACTGCTATCACAGGTTATTCATTCATCGGCGGCCAGGGTAACACCTACGGTTCTTTCATCATCAAGCTTGAGCCTTGGGACAAACGTAAGAAACCTGACCAATCAGCAGGAGCAATTATACAGCGCCTGTTCGGAATGAGTTCTACTATACAGGATGCCAACATAATGTTCTTCCAGCCTCCAATGATTGCCGGCTATTCTGCCACTAACGGTTTCGAGCTTAAGCTTGAGGATAAGACCGGAGGTTCGCTTGATGATCTTTTTGCCGTATATCAGAAATTTATCGGTGTCCTGAATGCTCAGCCCGAAATTCAGATGGCATATTCAACCTTCAACCCGACATTTCCACAGTATCTCGTAGAAATTGATGTCCCGAAAGTAAAACAAGCCGGACTTACACAAAATGCTATTCTATCTACGCTGCAGGGCTACTATGGAGGTATGTATATTTCAAACTTCAACTCATACGGTAAGCTCTATAGAGTTATGATGCAGGCTGCTCCGGATGCTCGTGTAAGTCCCGAGACTTTGAAGCAAATTAAGGTAAGAAACGGCAATGAGATGGCTCCTATCGACAACTTCGTTCACTTGAAACGTATCTATGGACCGGACATCATCAACCGATTCAACATGTTTACGTCTATCAATGTGACAGGTACGCCGGCAGCCGGATACTCTTCCGGGCAGGCTCTTCAGGCAATCGAACGAGTTGCACAGGAGACACTTCCACAAGGATATTCGTTCGAATATTCAGGTATGAGCCGCGAGGAAGCTTCCGGAAGCAGCGGTGGTACGGGCATGATATTCGTTCTTATCCTCATGTTCGTCTACCTTATCCTCTCAGCACAATATGAAAGCTATATATTGCCGTGGGCTGTAATCCTCTCTGTTCCGTTCGGACTTATGGGAACATTCATATTCGCCCATTTCCGAGATATAGCAAACAATATCTACCTGCAGATTGCTCTTATCATGCTTATCGGTCTTTTGGCTAAGAATGCAATCCTTATCGTAGAGTATGCCCTTGACCGCCGACGCACAGGCATGAGCATTGTGAAGTCAGCAATCCAAGGAGCCGTTGCACGTCTGCGACCTATTCTCATGACTTCTCTCGCTCTCATCATTGGTCTTCTCCCTCTGATGTATGCTAATGGTGCAGGTGCAAACGGCAACCAAGCTCTTGGCACCGGTGCAGTAGGAGGTATGCTTATTGGCATGATACTACAGGTGCTCGTGGTGCCGGCCCTCTTCGTAGCATTCCAGACACTACAAGAGAAATTCACTCCTCAGAAATGGAGCGACAAGGACAACCGCAAGATCAAGAGCGAGCTTGAACAATACACCCTTAACAGAGAATAAGACGATGAACAAGATCATAAAGATAACTTGCATGTCGGCGCTTGCTATTACGATGAGCAGCTGCCACATCTACAATAAATACGAACTACCTACCGACAATTCGGTAGCAGCCGACTACCGTCAGGCCGTGGAGAACCAGGACTCCACCGGCCTGGCCTATATGGGCTGGCGTGAGATATTTACCGACCCAATTCTTCAAGACTATATTGAGCAAGCACTTGCCAACAACACAAGCCTTGACAATGCCAGACTTAATGTTGAAATTGCAAGGGCTCAGCTTCAAGGAGCCAAACTATCTTACCTTCCTTCTCTTGCTTTTACACCTAATGGAGGAACAGCATCATACGGAGGGAGCCACATGAATTGGAGTTATTCCCTACCCCTTGCAGCCAATTGGGAGATAGATGCATTCGGAAAAATCCTCAACCGTAAACGTGGAGCAAAGGTAACTTTAGAGCAGACACAGGCCTACGAACAAGCAGCCCGCTCACAGATTATCACCGGAATTGCTTCTACTTATTATTCCCTCGTGCTTCTTCATCAGCAGCTTGAACTTTCAAAACGGACCGCAGACATCTGGAAAGACCAAGTGGCAACTATGGAGCAGCTGAAACAAGCAGGAAGCACTACAGAAGCTGCTGTAGTGCAAAGCCGCGCCAATTACTACAATATTCTTGCAACAATCCCTGATTTAGAGCAACAGATTACTGTAGTCAACAATTCACTTTCAGTGCTTCTCAACACTTATCCGGCTGAATGGAAAGTTAGCTCCAACCTTGACATATCTCTTCCTCAAGAGGCAATAAAGGGAGTGCCAATGAGCTATCTTGCCACTCGTCCTGATGTTGCGGCAGCTGAAAGAGGGTTGGCTTCGGCATTCTACACAGTTAGTTCTGCACATGCAAATTTCTATCCTTCGCTTGCGATTTCAGCTCAGGGTGGATTCACCAATCTTCTTGGTTCAATGATCACAAATCCGGGTAAATGGTTTATTCAGCTTGCAGGCTCTCTTACAGCCCCCATCTTCTCAAGAGGACAGAATATTGCTCAACTCAAAGCTGCCAAAGCTCAGCAAGAACAGGCTCTTAATAATTTTGAAAACGCTGTGATGTCGGCTGCTGCAGACGTAAGCGATGCTCTCGTGAAGATCGGTAAAAGCGCTGAAAAGAAGCGTCTCGTCGACCTTCAGGTGAAGGAACTTGAAAAGTCTGTTGAGTATACCAACGAACTCTTCATTCTCAATCACCAGACGAGCTATCTTGAGGTGCTGACAGCGCGCAGCGGTCTCCTCCAAGCTCAACTTGCAAGCCTAAGCAGCGCATACGCTCACACCGCTGCCCTCATCAGCCTTTACCAAGCCGTAGGTGGTGGCAGATAACGAATTAGTCCAATCAGTCTAATTAGACTTATTAGACTAATTGGACTAATTGGACTAATTAGACTAAAAAAACCAATCAAACCGAAAACTGAAAAGCTCAAAAAAATGAATAATATATCACCATTGGCATACGTCCACCCCGAAGCAAAGCTTGGCGACAATATCACCGTCGGCGCTTTCGTCTACATTGATAGGAATGTAGAGATAGGCGACAATTGCTTCATCCACTCACACTCAAGTATTCTCTCAGGTGCAAGAATCGGTAAAAACAACCGGATCTATGAGAGCTGTATTATAGCAGCCACTCCACAAGATTTCCGTTGGAAAGGGGAGGAATCATACGTCATCATTGGTGACGACAATAAGATAAGGGAACAAGTCATAATCAACCGCAGCATCTATGAAGGACAAGCTACAAAAATAGGCAGCGGATCTTGCATAATGGCTCAGTCACATGTAGGACACGATGCTTCTATCGGAAATAAGTGTGTCCTCGGCAATGGAGTCAAGATAGCCGGTAATTGCAAGATCGGAGATTGCACCATCTTCTCTTCGGGAGCTTTAGTGCATGAAGGATTTGAAGTTGGCGATTACGTTCTGATAAAAGGAGGATGCCGAGTGACCGGTAATGTGCCTCCATACGTGATAATGGCCCATAATCCTATCTCATATTTCGGAGTGAATTCTTTTATTCTCGGACGTGCAGGCTTTAGTGATTCTGTTATAGATGATATCGCAAAAAGCTACCGCCATATATATCAGTCGAACATAGCTCTCCATCACGCTTGCCGACGAATCAAGGAAGATGTAGAAGATGGCAAAGAACGCCAAAACATACTTTCATTCCTTAAGCGAAACAACTATGATATCGCCGCTAAGGTGAACTTTGAAGATTTTGAATAGCATGGTGCGTTTTGCGTGGTGCGTGTGGCGTAATGCGTGGCGTTGAAAGGCCAAAGAGGGGGGAGTTTATGATTCTCCCTTTTTTATTTTGTATTTTTTTAGTGAAATATTTGCACATATTTTCAATTTTGACTAACTTTGGAGACTAAAACAAACAACGACAACACGAGATGGAAATAGAAGGTAAAATAATCCTTGACCTTGGCTTGCAGTCAGGCGTATCAAAGGCAGGAAATCAGTGGAAGAAAAAAGAATACGTGCTTGAGACTTTCGGACAGTATCCAAGGAAAGTTAAGTTCACTATTTTCGGAGACAATAGGGTTGACTCAATCGACATTCAAGTAGGCAATTCATATACCCTCTCAGTTGATATTGAGAGCCGTGAATTCAATGAGAGGTGGTATACTGATGTCAGCTGCTATGCAGCGCGCCCATACGTTCCCGGGGGAATGGCTCCTCAAGCCGGTTATCCGCAGCAACCTTACGGACAGCAGCCATACGCTCCTCAACAACCGTATGCCCCACAACAGCCATACACTCCTCAGCAGCCGTATGCTCCTCAGCAGCCATACGCTCCACAGGATCAACATCCGGCAGCTCCCCAACCCTTCGGTGGCGATGCCTTCCCCCCTGCTCCAACCCCCGGCGGCTACGACACTGACTCAACCGACGACCTCCCCTTCTAATCATAAAGCCTCGCCTACTGCGAGGCTTATTTTTTTAAGCAATTTGCCACCTTTTCTGACTTAAAAACACATCATAAATTGATACTTCACTTCAAAAAATTTAGAAAAAATATCAGAATTTTGATTTTTTTTTTGTAACTTTGGAACATCAAACTTGTCTATTCCAATAAAGGAAAATGCAATATTAGAAATTTGTATTCCGTTATTAGTTTAGTGCATCTTAACCTCAACGATAATAACTAAAGAAAAGAAATATGATAAAGAAACTTCTATTTTCCGCTTTCCTGCTTGCAGGAGCAATGACAGCATCTGCTGCCCTCCCTCAAGTTCAGCTCCGAGACATGAATGGCAATTCTGTCGATACTTCTACTCTCAGCAATGACGGCAAACCTTTCGTTATCGATTTCTGGGCCACATGGTGCAAACCTTGTGTCCGCGAACTCAAGGCCATTGCTGATGTCTATGATGAATGGGTAGATGAAACCGGTGTAAAAATCTATGCAGTGAGCCTTGACGAGGCTCAGAATGAGCAGCGTGTGAAACCGTTCGTAGAAAATAAAGGTTGGGAATACGAAGTGCTCCTCGACCCTAACGGTGACTTCAAGCGTCAGCTCGGAGTCAGCGATCCTCCTCACGTATTCGTTGTTGATGGGGAAGGCAACATCGTATGGAACCATCAAGGATACGTAGACGGTGCCGAAGAGGAAATCATCGAAGCCGTTAAGAAAGCGATGAAATAAAGTACTTTCCATTTATGCTTTCAATCACCTAACCAAAAAATGAAAAGATTAATCTTTCCTTTCTGCACCTTAATGCTCAGTGCTTCGGTCGCTTTGGCTGATAATACTGCTGAGAAAGTTGCAGAAATAGAGGAGCAAAATCCAAATACGTATGTAGAAGGGGAAACAAAACTCCCCTCTACTTACATAGAAGGTAACAAAAAGCTCCCCTCTACCTATATATATGACCCTTCTTCAAAGAAAGACAACGATTCATGGTGGAGCAAAATCCGCGCTAATGGATCAATTCAGTCTGAATTTCTTATTCCTTATAATTTTAAGGGAGACAAGACCGGCGACTACGAGAAGGACGTGCTAAACAACACCTACTTTGACCTGACAGTAAATGCTCCATACATATCTGTGGGTGCAAGATTTCAATGGGCTAAATGGCCGCTTCCAGGATATGACAAAGGTTTCGGTGGCTGGGGTGTTCCCTACATTTGGGCTACCGGAGGATACAAATGTTGGCAAGCTACAGTAGGCGACTTTTATGAGCAATTCGGGTCCGGTCTTATTCTTCGTACTTATCAAGAGCGTTCACTTGGTGTAGACAATGCAATAAGAGGTGGAAGAATCAAGGTTAATCCTGCTCCAGGAGTTCATCTTACTGCTCTGGGGGGCAAACAACGACGCTACTGGGAGTGGAACTCTTCATGGCTATGGGGTGCTGATGCCGAATGGAGTCTCAATGAGACTTTCAAGGAAAAATTCAAGAAAAATACAGGTTTGACCCTTGGGTTCTCTTACGTAGGCAAGCATGACAAGGAAGAGCAAATTAAGGTGACACCTTCCGGAAGCCTGGTGCCAAATCCTGAACCCGGATACAACTACTATCTACACTTTCCACAAAACATCGCAGCATTCGATGGGAGGGTTAAAGTAAGAGCAAATGATTTCAACTTCCTTTTGGAATACGCTACTAAAAACAACGACCCAAACTCTCTCAACAACTTCACTTACAGGAGAGGGCAAGCCGTGTTGCTTTCCGGTACGTATTCAAAGAGCGGTTTTTCGGCGCTTCTTCAAGCCAAAAGGAGCGACAATATGGATTTCCGTTCCAAAAGAGTGATAGATGCTGAATATATGTTGAGCTCTACTGTCAACCATCTACCGGCGTTCACTCTGACTCAGACTTTTGCCTTGGCAGCTATGTATCCGTATGCCACCCAAGCAGACGGCGAATGGGCATTCCAGGTAGATGTACGATATCTTTTCAAGAAGAAAACACCCCTTGGCGGCAAATATGGCACAAACGTGCGTTTGAGTGCAAGTTATATTTCCGGTCTCGACTATTTCAAACCGGAAGGAGCCATCTCGAGCGACCGCGAACCTGGAACAAACCAGTATAAATCACCATTCTGGAAGATTGGATCTCTATATTACGCCGACCTGAACTTCGAACTCAACAAGAAGCTCTCTCGCAAATATCAGATGACTTTCTTCTACATGTTCCAAAAATACAACCAGACAATCGTGGAAGGTCATGGAGGTATGGTCACAAGCAATATCTTCATCTATGAGGGACAATGGAAGATGGCTAAAAAAGCACAGTTGCGTTTTGAAGCGCAGTACTTACAGACAAAGCAGGATAAGGGTGATTGGATTGCAGGCTTGGCAGAAGTCTCGTTTGCGCCTCACTGGATGATTACAGTGACCGACACTTGGAACAGTGCCCGTAACGACAACTATTACTCATTCCTTGTGACCTATAATCTCAAGGCTAACCGTTTCACTTTCGGCTATGGCCGCGTGAAAGAGGGTTATAACTGTTCAGGCGGTGTATGCCGTTGGGTGCCTGAGACAAAGGGTTTCAATCTAACATATAATTATACTTTCTGATGAAAGCTTCTTATCTGACATTAGGACTTTTCCTTCTCGCAGCCATTGCCTCAGGATGTGATAACATTAACGAGGATGACCGTTATATAAAGGTGGAGAAACCGGTTATCGATAACCCCAGGACTTTGCTAATCATGGAGTTTACCGGCAACAGTTGTCTCAATTGCCCTACCGGAGCTGCAATCGTAGAGCAAATTAAAGAAGAGGAAGAGCCTGGACGTGTGATTTCCGTAGGTCTACATCCATACGGAAGCCATTTCACTGATCCGGTTGTGAGTATTCACACACCTTCTCGGCAGCAAGACCTTAGAAGTGAAGCCGCAACTGCCCTCTTTGACTACTACCAACCCAGTGGTTTCCCTGCAGCTATCTTCAACGGTCTCAAATCATCGATGTCCGGTTCAACCGGCGACTGGATCCAAAGAGCTTCAGAAGCTCTTGTTGTCCCAACGGTTGTGACTCTCGCAGCGACATCCGAATATGACGCTTCCTCACGTCTGCTTTCAGTAGACTATGACGTAGAATTCCTCGATTACGTAAACTCAAAACTCAATGTTACGGTTTGGCTTGTCGAAAACAAGATTATGGGCACACAGACTATGCCTGATGGCAAACCAAATTTGAATTATGAACATAACCACGTCTTAAGAGCATCTCTCAACGGCAACTGGGGCGAAACGATTGGATCCTCTTTTGCTGAAGGAGACAAAAAGGAGGGAACGGCCTCAATAACTCTTCAAGAGGATTGGGTAGCTGAAAATTGCGACGTGGTAGTCTATGTTTATCGCGACGACAACAAGGAAGTGGAACAAGCTGCTTCTATAAAAGTCGAGAGTAACCACATCGACTAACTTTCTTGCATGAAAAAAAAGCCCGGAGGGCTGATCATCTTGTTAACCCCCAGTGAAACTGGGGGAAAGTCTATCTAAAAGAACGACCCCGGAGGGGTCTAACTATTCTTTAAATCATTATTTTGAATACATCATTTATGAAAAGACTTACCTTATCATTATTGATTGGACTTTATGCGATTGTGTTAGGGGTGGCTGGATTTGCAGCTGATGCCGTACATTGGGATATAAAGCTCGTCGGAGACGGTACTGATTCTCCCAAAGTCGTAGCTACTGCAACGATCGACCCCGGCTACCATCTGTATTCTATCGATAATCCATCAGGAGGTTCCAATCCTCTCGTATTCTACTTTGATACTAAGGGATGCGAGACCGTAGGAACACCAACTGCCGATCATCCTTACACTAAGGAGTTTGACGACACCTTCGAAGTAGACCAACATTTTTACTCAGATAAAGTCACATTTACCCAGAAACTTAAACCAACAGCTGCAAACTATACCGTTGATGTAGAGATAAAGGGTCAGGCATGCAATGATTCTGGCTGCACACAAGTGTATGGAGGAAAAAGTCTTTCGGGAAAAGCTCCCGTGACAGCTGTTGCCACAGAGCTACCTGGGCCGAAAGCTCCTGCTGAGGAGACTACCACTGAAGAAAAGGCTGAAGCTATTGCAGAGGCTGTAGATTCACTTCATGCCGCTGATGGTCCTCTCGTGCCCGGAGTGCTTAATGAAGACGTTACAAAAGCAGGCTGGTGGACTAACGTTGAGGCTGAACTCCGCGCTTTTGAAGAAGATGCACCGGAAGCCACAAGCAGCCTCGTTTACATCTTTATAGCAGGTTTCTTGGGTGGTCTTATTGCCCTTGTCACTCCATGTGTTTGGCCGATGATACCAATGACCGTGTCATTCTTCCTAAAACAAAACAAGAAAAGCCGTCGCAAAGCTATCGGAGCTGCTGCCACATACGGCGGATCAATTATTGTGATATACGTTGTGCTTGGACTTGCGGTGACGATTATCTTCGGTGCCTCTGCCCT
Organism: uncultured Sangeribacter sp.; assembly: GCA_964634905.1. Classification (GTDB taxonomy): domain Bacteria; phylum Bacteroidota; class Bacteroidia; order Bacteroidales; family Muribaculaceae; genus Lepagella. The sequence goes on along the minus strand of CAZWJO010000037.1, from coordinate 3,190 downwards.
TAATAATCTTGCTACAAATGCCATCTTCAATATCATATTCTTCCTTCTGCTCGTAGTGTTTGCAATCTCTTTCATGGGGGGATTCGAACTGACTCTCCCTTCAAGTTGGACCAACAAGATGGACTCCAAAGTGGATGCTACTACCGGAATGCTGTCTATCTTCTTCATGGCGTTCACTCTCGTGCTCGTTTCCTTCAGCTGCACTGGCCCGATTATCGGGACGCTCCTTGTAGAAGCAGCATCAACCAGCAATTTCGTTTCCCCTGCAGTAGGAATGTTCGGTTTTGCTCTTGCTCTTGCTCTTCCGTTCACACTTTTCGCTATGTTCCCAACAATGCTCAACAGTATGCCAAAAAGCGGCGGCTGGATGAATACTGTGAAAGTGGTTCTGGGTTTCCTCGAACTTGCACTTGCTCTGAAGTTCCTCTCAGTAGCTGACCTTGCATACGGTTGGAGAATACTCGACCGCGAGGTATTCGTAAGCCTCTGGATAGTGATATTTGCACTTCTTGGCGTATATCTGCTCGGCAAGATTACTTTCCCACACGACGACAAGGTAGAGAAGACAGGTGTGACTCGATTCATGCTTGCTTGTATCTCTTTCGCATTTGCAATCTATATGCTCCCGGGTCTTTGGGGTGCTCCGCTTAAAGCTATCAGCGCATTCGCTCCTCCGACTTATACCCAAGACTTCTCTCTCTATGAAGGAGACGTGCATGCAGTAGTCGACGACTATGAGGAAGGTATGGAACTCGGACGCAAGCTTGGCAAACCGGTTATGCTCGACTTTTCCGGATATGGCTGTGTCAACTGCCGCAAGATGGAGGCAGCTGTTTGGACTGACCCTGATATCAAGGCCACCATCGACAATGATTATGTGCTTGTAACACTAATGGTGGATGAGAAGAAAGCTCTTCCAGAGCCTATCAAAGTAACTGAAAAAGATGGGACCCAGCGGACACTCCGCACATACGGCGATAAGTGGAGCTACTTGCAACGCTCTAAGTTTGGCGCAAATGCTCAGCCATTCCACGTTCTCGTTGACAACGATGGAAAACCACTTGCCCCGGCATTCGTCTATGAAGAAGACATCCCCGGCTATAAGAGATTCCTCAAACAAGGTATTGATAATTACAGTAAGAAATAATGCTAATGTCACTAAATTAGACTTCTACCGTAGGAAAGCCCGGAGGGCTGATATTTTGTTACCCCCCAGTGAAACTGGGGGTAAGCATATACAATAATCCACAACCCCGGAGGGGTTGAACAATATCGATATCTTTATTTAGTGACATTAGAAATAATGCATAATGATTGTGAAGAGAATTAAGACTTTAATATTATTAGTGGGGGCGGCTTGCGCAATGGCGCAGGCCGCTGCTGCAACGCAAAATATAAGCTTAGCTACCGACACACCTGAATACAAACGTTATCTCCAGTTTGCTGATTCTGCTCAATATTTTATAGCTAAAGAGGAATGGAGCGAAGCGGCTCGGTGCACTCGGGAAGCATTAAGGCTTGATCCTGGCAATGTAGGAAATGTCTTGCTTTTCAATAATCTTGGCCTGGCTGCAGGCATGGAAGGAAAGATTGGAGAAGCTATGCAATGCTTTGAAATAGCACTCTCAAGGGCCCCAAAAAGTATTCCCGTGCTAACATCAAAAGCGAAAATACAGATTCAGGCTTCCGACACAGAAGGCTCCATGGAGACTTTAAATACAATATTGGAGATGGACAGCCTCTCTGAATGGCCATTACAGACAAGAGGATTGTTGAGGATGAGGAATGCTGACTATCGAGGAGCATATACCGACTTCATGAAGCTGACAAAAAATCATCCGGAAAATAGCTGGGGACCGGGAGGACTCGCAAAATGCATGGAACTTCAGGGACATCTTTCAGAAGCTGCAGGCTATTATGTAGATGCCATCAGCCGCACTCTTGCCGACGATGAAGACAGAGTTGAATTTCAGTTAGGTCTCATCGAAAACCTCGGACATACCGGTAAATTGACTGAGGCTCTTGAAACCGCAAAAGAAGCTATCAACGAGCATCCCCACGATGGAAGACTGTATCTTTTGAGAGGTTGGATCAAGAAACTCCTACTTATCTACAGGGAGGCAGAAGCAGATAAAAAACTTGCAATTGATTACGGAGTTGATTACCAAACCATTGAACGATTTTTCCCGGAAAAACGCTGAAAAAGATATTGACACCCCTTTTTGACATCGAATTTTTTTATTAATTTTGCAATCGCAAACAAAAATAAACAACAATGGACATTCTTCCCCTTCATATTGAATATCTGCTTACGCGCCATGACTGCGTCATTGTGCCCGGTATCGGAGCCTTTATCGCCACCGAGACTGAAGCATTTATCGATCTTGAACACGGAGTGATTCGTCCACGGCGTCGCGATATAAGCTTCAACAGCAGTGTCGTGACAGACGACGGACTCCTCTCCCACTCCATCGCAAGACACGAAGGATTTTCATACGAGGACGCTCGCCGAATGGTAGCATCCCTCATTGAAAGAATGACAACTGACCTTAACACCGAGGGTGAAACTTCTCTTGGGATGGTAGGTCGTCTAATCAAGGATTCGGAAGGATTGATCAGCTTCCAACCAAGAATCTCTTCTACCATTTCAGATATTCTTCCTGACATTAAGCTTGACGAAAGAATTGATCATGCCATGAAGTCGCATGAGGAGCAAACTCAAGGAATGGAAGAGTCAGAAATACAAGATGAAGGTGTGCGCATTATTCATGTCCCTGCCGACAGATATGTTTTCACTGTCAGCAAACGCATAGTGCATGCGGCTGCCATGCTTATCACAATCCTAACCATAGGACTCTCCCTCCTGATACCGATCAATCATGACAATGAGCAGAAGGCTTCCGTGATTTCAATCGAGGATTTCTTCCATCATAAAGTCAATGTTGACAAGATTAAGACTTCCGACAGTGTAAATTCAATAACTGAAGAGAGGGATTCAATATCCATAAGTGTGCCTTCTGCAACACTTTAATGAACTTCCCTACTTATCCGTGTCTGTTGAGCAGAAAAAAAATTATTAAAAAATTTGCACAGTCCAGAAAAAAGTATTAACTTTGCATCGCAAAAACGGGGGATACCCCACCAACAATGCGAAAATAGCTCAGTTGGTAGAGCACGACCTTGCCAAGGT
>CAZWJO010000036.1:0-26997 GCA_964634905.1 uncultured Sangeribacter sp. | reverse complement strand
TGTTTTCGTAAGGCAGATCTTAGTTATAGGCGTGGAGGGAGGGGAGGAGGTTGACGCCGAAGTAGGTCATCAGGATGGAGGTGAAGGCTAAGATGAGGTAGAGGGAGCAGAAGAGGGGTTGGCGTTGCATTTTGAAGTATTTGTGGAGTGGGATTGAATAGAGCATCAAGGTTACGAGCGACCAGGTCTCTTTCGGATCCCATGCCCAGTAACGCCCCCAGGAGACATTCGCCCACATCGCTCCGGTGATTATCCCCATGCCAAGCAGGAAGACTCCGGGAGCGAGCAACTTGAGAGCAAGCGATGTAAGCTCTTTTCTTTGATCTGGTAGAAGTAAAGCGCAGACAGCCACCGGCAAGGTGAATCCCAATATGGCATACGATATCATCACAAGCGACACATGCACCGAAAGCCAAGGAGAGGCCAAAACCGGCATAATCGGACTAAGGACAGGATCTTTCATCCCAAGCAATGCCACAAGCAACAAAAATGATGCCGCTGCCATACCGAGAGCCACAAGCAAGCTTGATTCCCTGCGCCATGCCATAATTCCTGACAACAATATCATACAGATGCCCACAAATTCCATGAAATCCCCGGTATTTGACATAGGCACAGATCCGGAAATATACCAGAGCCACGCATACGCGATGATTCCCACGATTCCGATAGCCGCAATGAAAGGGAACATCGGGATATTCTTTTTAAATATTAGAGACAAGAGAAGAAGCGCTACAGAGAGCATCGCACAGATGAAAATTATGCGCAAAGGATTGATGCGATAGTAAAAAATCTCCGATTTAATCGAAAAATTTGACCGAAGATTATCAGAATCCGTATTAAGCGGAGTGAAGAGTTCCCCTTTCCACAAATCTATGAGTAAAGCCACCTTTTCATCAAGAATCAAAATATCTTTATCGAGCTGCCCAGCCCCGCCATTATACAATCGTCCGGGTATATAATCGCCGTTTTCATCGTATAAATCAGCCACTGCAGCATACTTCCCTTCGATGCCCAATGCTATACGCAAATCTTTGCTTTTTACCTTTAGGAAAGCCTCCTTGCTCCATTCTTCCTTATATTTGATAAGCGAAGCGATAAATGCTTCAGGCGTCAGTTTGCCTACAGTTGATTGTCCTGTCAACTTATATGTGAGCTTCGTTGCAAATCCAGTAAAAGATACAGTCTCTCCGTTGAAAAGCACCTGTCGGTTTGCTAACGAATCTGCCATACGGCCATCCACTGCCGGAACCGCAAACGCATCTCCCGTGCCTGCGAATACGCAACCCAGCAAGATACATGCCGTGATCCCTCTCTTCCTCTTTCGAGAGTTTAAATACATTTTCCCCAGCCATAAAAGGCCACTGAGAGCAAACATCAAAAAACCGGTATATGTGAATGCAATCCCTATAGGATCATAGCTCACTGTCAAGAGCGTACCGCCATGCTCATCGTAGGATGTCTGATAAAATCGATAATTCTCCAGATGCCCTATATGATTCATCGATATGTGCATGGTGTCGCCTTCCGAAGTCAGCACTTCCGACTTGAAATCCTTTGGAAAATTCATTCCCGGGTAATATTCCGGAGCAAACGACAATAGAGTGACAGCTTTAGGAAGCTGTTGCTTTTTGCCGTCGGAAGAAATGAAATAATCTGCGGTCTGAGAAGGGAAAAGATGGAGCGCCCCTCGGCGGGAGAAGAGAGTCGTACAGAAGCCCCCCGCAATCATACACAGAAAAGAAATGTGCATGATAAATGCGGTCATTTTCCGCCAGAGACGCCCCATTATCATTCCGATTATCATCGCTGCAGCAATGACTATCCAAAGTATTTTCCACCCTACTGAAGCATATATTTCAGCAGGAAGCAAGGATGAGAGCCCTATCATCAGAGCGACGATGATAGCCGAGACAAAAACAATGATCTCAGTACGCCGCATATTCAGGATTATCAGCCTTTTTTATTGCCATACATTCGGTCTCTATCAACCAACCGGGACGGCAGACTGGTGCAAGCACAATGACTTTCGGAATGTCGGGGAAACGCTCCTCCATCATCCTGCTTATAAGTGCATGGTCGGCAATGTCGCGGATGTAGACAGTCATGTGAGCTACATCTTTCCATCCGCAATCTCCTTCAGCAAGAAGCACACTGATATTCTCAAGCATCCTCTCTGCCTGAGCAATGACATCACCGGGAGCCACGATCTGCCCCTTGTTGTTGATGCTCGCTGTCCCGGAGATATAAACGTGACGGCGGTCGGCATAGTCTACGGCAGTAGCTCTCTCGAATGCCACGCCATATTCATACGTAGGATTAAGATGCGTTTTGCCGTAGATATAAGTGATTTGCTCGGGGGTGACGCTTGTGTCTGCCAATGCATTGAACGCAACGAGGCGTCTTGGTTCGGCACACTGGCCTTCTATCCCGGTGGATGCAATGAAATGGGAGTCGCTGGTGAGGCCTTCGCGTGCAAATACACTGTTGCGACCCTGTACCACCCCGGGATAGTTGTTGTCGATATCACGTACGAAAAACCATGTTCGGAGACAGTTGTCTTTAAGAGAGGCTCCACGTCGCTTGAGTTCCGCGGCTAATCTTTCAAGGTAGGCTACAGTCATGGTAAGAGAGTCGCCGGTAGTTACATTGTAGCCGTCTCCTACCCAGATACGACCACGTCTGTCTTCCCACAGACCTCCGTCACAGTCTGAGAAGCATGCATCTTCTTCAAAGAGTACAAGTAGAGCCGCCTTTGTGCCGTCTAAAGGTGACTGACCAAGTACAGAGACGGCACATTTATCGCATTCAGGAAGCAGGACTCGCTGATTCGAAGGATCGCTAAGCAGCCAACGCTTGAAAACTGGAGTTAACCCTGTCTCATTAGCCAACTTCCTTACGGCTTCTTGGATGCTATGGATTTGCGAAGCAGCGTCACGTCCTGCAGTGGGCGTGATGTAGGCATGCATCTCCTTGCGTCCTTCCTCGAAAAGAGCGTAAGTTGCCTTGGCTCCGTCATATAATGTGTTCAGATATTTCATTTCTGTAATGGGCTACAAAAATAATCAATTTAATTGGAATATGCAAATTATTTGCGTTTTGCGTTGTGCGTTTTACGTTTTGTGCACTATGAATTATGAATTATGCATTATGCATTAATAAAGGAGGTTGTCTATCCAATTGCGTATCAAGTCAAGTTTCTCTTGGCGAACTACTTCCACGCTGTGGTCGTAATTCCAGTCCGCTGAGGCATTTGTGCTGAGGATAAGGTAAAGTTCGCTCTCGTTGCTGTTACCGGGCGCTACTCTGTCCATCTCTGGCATTTTTCTTGATGGGACTGAGATAAGGTTGTCAAAACTGTTTCCGGTGAGCAGGTCAAGTCCGGCAGCTGCGTGTCCGGTGCCTCCGTGACATTGTACACAAGTGGTGTTGAATATCTCGTTCTGAATTGCAGCAGACATTGACATGTCTACATTATCTGCATTTATCTGTATTGTCCCGGTTTGTGCATTATAGTCTGTGCTTAGGAAAGTTGCTACACGGCGACGCAGACGGTCAATGGCACAAAGTTCTATTGTTTTCACTTCTCCTGGTATACCTGAAAGTGTCACATCGTATTGTCCATCCTTGACTGAAGTGTCTATATTCTTGCTGATAAGGGCATAGTCATTGCCATCTTCAAATCCTGCAAGTGCAAGCGTGTAGCCACTGCTCCATGAATCAATGCCAGTGACGGTTCCCGAGAAATGGGCCGTGCCTCCTTCCTCAGTCTGGACCACATCGTCATTGTATATGCGCCCCTCATCGCAAGAGGAAATAACAAACAGAGTTGCAATTAATATGCTAAAAATATAATATGATTTCATTTGATTGGATTTTTTCTCTGATTAGTCCAATTAGTCTAATTAGGCTAATAATGCTGTCAAAAAGAATATTGAGCCATGATGGTGACGGAGCTTGTGGCGAGTCCGAGGTTGTCTTCATCGCGGTCCATTTGGCGGGCGTGGCCAGTGCGTCCGGTGTACTGGTACATGGCTTGAAGTTTCAGATTGATACTGTCAATGAAATAATTGGCTCCGATCGCCGGCATATTCAAGAAACCACCTTTCTTTGTAGAGTTACGCTCAAAGAAATCATAGCGAAGGCATCCCTGGAGCTTATTGGTGATGAAATATCCAGCTTGACCATACCCTCCAAAGTAATTGTAAGAAGTATTGATTTTCTGCCTTTTGGTAAATCCTACGTTCATATAGTAGAATTCAGCACCGAAATACCAACGCTGTTTTATCCACGACCATTCAAAACCAAGCCTGAAATCGTTAGTGCTCTCATTTTCGCTCTCCACATTGAGCGAGCTTGACAGACCTACCAGCATCTTATTGCTGTTCAAGTGGCGCGGATCGCCTTGAGTTGCGGGCATGACGCCGAATGGCTGGTAGGTAAGACGGGCGGCATAAAGAAGAGAAGGTATATGCCAGTCGTCGCTGATGGTCTTTGTAGCAGTATTGACGCTTGCCCCTGTGCCATTGAAAACACCTACTTGATACCCAAATTTATCTTTCACCATTCCGTGTACTTCCACTCCTAAGTCAAAGCCGGTGCCGATATGAGGTGTGACTGCGTTAAGGGAGTAAGGGAGGATTACTGATGCTGTGAGTGAAGTGGGAAGCACGGGGAATAGGGTCTCGCCTAAAGTAGTGAGGTAGGCATGTGAGAATGGGGTCTTGAACTTACCGATCCGCACACCAAATTCATCAGACGGACGTACGTCAGCCCATGCCTGTTGCAATAGTCCGCCACCGGATGCCGCAGCATTGATAGAAAGATTGAATGTCACGATGTTGAATGCCTTGCCTGTAAAGCCAAGCACTGCGTATGGGATTGCAAACCCGGAGTTTGCTACATTGTCTTGATTATAAGCAGGGTCAAGACCCGCATCATCATAATGATTATAGTTTGCTGAGGTCTGTACAAGCAGATATGGTTTGAAAAGGAAATCCCCTTTCTTTGTCGTAAAAGTAAATCCGCGGTGGTCAGCCAAAGAGACTACGCCATTTTCGGTATCTGTGTCATATTGAGCCAAAGCAAGGGGAGCAAATGATAAGGCGCATAAAGCCGAAAGTATAATCTTTTTCATGGGTTGTCGAGTTGTCGAGTTGTCGGGTTGTCAAGTTGTCGGGTTGTCAGAGCTCTCAGAGGGCTATGAATATTCTCAATTTAAAAATTCTAAATTCAAAATTCAAAATTCAAAATTATTTAAAGTGATTGAAGGAATTTAATGAGGGCATTGCGGTCATTGCGATTCATCTTTTTGAATTTATTTTTGGATGCTTCTCCCTCACCGCCATGCCACATTATGGCTTCTGTGAAGTTGCGTGCGCGTCCGTCGTGTAGGAAGCAGGTATGGCCGTTAACCTTTTCCTGCAGGCCGACTCCCCAGAGCGGGGTAGTGCGCCATTCGTTGCCACGGGCCAAACCGGATACATAATTGTCGTTGAGTCCGACTCCCATTATTTCTGAACCCATATCGTGGAGCAAGAAATCACTGTAGGGATGTATTGTCTGGTTGCCGAGCCAAGGGAGTTGGGTGCCTGCGAGTAAAGTTGAGCCACGCGGACGGGTATGCAGTGTAGTAACGTGGCAGAGATGGCACCCGGCCTCAAAAAAAAGAGCTTCGCCCCTCTTCACGTCAGGGTCATTGATATTTCGGCGTGCCGGAACTCCGAGCGATTGCATATACAGGTCTACGTTTTCCATATCTTCAGTGGAAATGTCAAGTTGATCGTAGGAAAGTCCCATCATCGAACCTTGATTCATCTGTATCTGTCCTTCGCAGATCTCTTCGGGATAGCGACTGTTAGTCACACCCATATCGCTGGAAAAACCGAGTTCCACAGTAAGATCGGCATGCTGTGCTTTGTTGCCTGAGATTCCAAGGCAAGTGACTCCACGCTCGTTGATGTAGTTGCAGCGTCCGCTGATTCCCCATTCCGGATAATTGCTCTTGGCCGCTAATTGTTCTATTTCATGAGGATCAAGTGACATTAGCTGACCCATTCCCACATGGCGAAGAGGCACCCTCACGGCACAGAATAGATCTTCAGGGGATATTGCATCGGCATACCAATCAGTGATAGTGAAAGATGGGTATGCAAGTTCGTAGGAGTCACCGTCAGGGAATGAGAACTGCTGATAATTCCAGTCCACTTTAAGTTTCCCTTCAGGTTTCACTCCGTAGATGGCTTGGTCATGTAGTACTCGTCCGTATTCGCGGAAGAAAGTACCGTTTTTACGTGTGACATATACGAGCATGGCTGAGAAACCGTAAGATCCGGAGCCATTATCATTCCAGACACCAGGTCGCGTGCGTCCGGCATTCCGGTGACAGCTTCCACATGAGTATCCGGCGTAGACCGGGCCGAGCCCTCCGCCTTGACTGTTGGCAGATGTACGTACATCATCATACAGCTTGTCACCACGTACGAAGCGTGTCAGATAATCTCCTTTCACCCAAGAGGCCTCCGTGTCGTAAGCTACCGATGAATTGAGAAATATCGTGGAAGTTCCCGCCGACAGTTCATAGCCGGCAGGTACCTCGATGTCAAGCACATCCAGTCCGTCGCTCTCGCAGCCCGTCAGTAACACTGACAGGCTGGTAAGAAAGCATATTTTTAGTAATTCATAATGCATAATTCACAATGCATAATTATTTGTCATTGAAATTAATTCTTTACTTTACGGGGTTGTCCGTCTTTGAAGAGTAGGAACTCAAGGGTATGGAATCCGCGTACTGATTGCACTGCTTCGATTGTGTCGTCATCATCTCCGTCGCTCCAGTCAAGGTTGTCATAATTACCTGAGTTGAGTATCTGTACGATGTTGTCTTGGTCAAGTGGCCAGCTGTCCATATTCGGGTCAAGGCCGAGTGCATCGACAGGACCGAAGAGGAATGCCTCACTCTTTTCCCATGGTTCACGGGCCTCAAGCCAAGCGTTGCAGGCTGTTGCGAAGTTTGCATCTGAAGGAGAGTTCTTGAAATTCACTACTTTCTGATAGAGAGCCGCGTTTCTATCTTTCAGACTCTTGTAGGTAGGCACGACAACTACATCCACAAAGTTATCAACGATATCCTGATAGCGGCTGTCATCTCCGAGTTTGTTGACAGCGTTTTTCAAATCCTTTGAGAGAAGTTCTTCAAGATCGGCACATGCAGTCATGGCAGTGCGGCTTTCAGAGCTGTTAATATGATTACGGAAAGGCTGAGGAATTGCGAGAATTGCATTTGATGCATTAGCAATAGCGGCTTTAACATTCTTATCAAGGTCTGAATTTTCCGTTGCCATCAATGCGGAAAGCGACTTGGAACTAACTGAACCGTCGAGCGATCCATAGTAAGAATTGCGGATTGAGAGGATATTGTTGGAATAGTCTTCGCGGGAGTGCCAGCTGTACCATGATTCCACTGAGTAAAGAGCGGCCTGAGTGTCGCCTGAGATATAGAGGTTATACGGGTCTCCGATTTTCGCGGATCCTACTTCGTTGGCTATGTCAGCGCAACCTTCAATGATCTGCTCCACACAGCTTAGAGCACTCGAATAGGTGCTATTGTTGTGTTGCTTAAAGCTTGCGGCAAAAGAGTCGCCACCTTCGTATGATACTGTCCAAGCATCATAGAGAGTGTTTGCATCCATTTGGAGGAGGATTGCCACTTGCTGCATGTAGTTGCCCCAGCTGGCTGCATTTTTTTCGGTGTAGTCGAGGGTGGCTGCATTGTCGTTGTCGTCATCGTTGTCTGGCTTTGGATCGTCGTTGTTAGAACATCCGGAGAGAGTAATTACGCTTGCACATAGAAGTGCTGAAAATGCTGATAGAAAATTTATTTTCATATTATTTTGATTATTATTGATTGCTAATTACAAGTATAAGGCCTTTAGAGGCTTTAGGGGCATTAAAGGCAGTAGGGGCATTTGAGGATTTTGGTTATTTTGAGAAGAACCAGCCGATGTAGGCGATTCCGATGGAGAATTCATTCTCAGAGTTGTATGGTCCTTTGCCGAAGACACTCTGTGTGCCTATCTGCCGAGTGGTATAGTCAGCTTTTACTACAAGATTAGGAAGCGCAAACCAATTGAGACCCGCTTGCCATTGACTCACTTCAAGACGCTTATCCATAGTGGTCTTGGCTCCTTCTCCTCGATACTGAGGATTGTAGTATTCATAGCGTGCAAAAGGATATATTGTTGGGAATACTCCTCTTATCAATGATTTAATGTTAATTCCAACTTCTGCTCCGTAACTGATAGCATTTTTGGCTATCGGAATCAATCGGCTGTAAGGGGATTTGTTTGAGAGCATTCTATTGGCATCGCTCAAGGCAGCTGAATTGCCCACATATCCGTATGTTAAGTTGGCGCGTGCAGTGACGAATTTGTTTTTGTATTGAGCATCCCAAGTGCCGATTGCCACAGGGATTTTCCCGATTGCAGAATAGGTGTGTTCCTTGTCGGAATTGGCTCCCGCATCGCGGCAATAATAGAAAGAAACACCTGTTCGTAGGCCCGGCACACCGCTATAGTCAAGTCGGGCGATATAGGCAGGAGATGTAAAATTGTCAGTTTCAAAAAATCCCTGTTTCCCACCAATTATCCATTCATTGCGGTCGAAACCGTTGGCATTGAGACCGGCAGTAATCATGAGCTGATAATCAAACCGTGTAAACCTTTTTCCAAACGAACCAAAAAATTGAATGCCGGTCTCATGCCAGGTAGAGGGGAGAAGTGCAGTCTCGGCCTGGGGCCTCACGGTCCCGAAGAAGTTGATAGGCTCGTGATGGGCGTTGGTAAGCCCAATAGGCACTATCATGTGTCCGGCTCTGACGTTGAATTGTGGTATTATTAGTCTTGTTATGTGGAATTGTTCAAGGGCCACTTCTCCACCCTTTTCTATTTCGGTTTCATATTCTCCGTTTTCACTGTTCTCAAGCTCGACTGCAGTTCCCGTGCCTCCTGCTTCGAACTCTATTTCTGCCCCGAGTATCCATTTAGGATTGAATTTATAGTCGAAAGCGAGAACGAATCGAGGTATTGCTATGGTATTGCGATGAGTCTTCGCATTTCCAGTCGAAGTTCCGGCGAATCGGTTGGTGCCGTAATCTTTGAAAGATGCAATCATCTCTCCATATCCTCCGAAGCGGAACTTATTGTATCCTGTGGTGTCCGCCTGGATCGCTGCAAGAGATTGCGCAGTTTGGACAGATTCGCCGGCTGAAGCCGTTGACGGTAAAAAAGCCGCAATTATTGCAGTGACTCCTAATATTGCTGATAAATATTCTTTCATTTTTCAGTAATTTTTACGGATGCAAAATTACAACATCAACCTTTTTACTACAATACTCATTATTTAGACTAATTCTAAATAAAAAATATATAAAAAACAGCGGAAATTGGTATAAATATATCAAAATACTCAAAAATGAGTATAGTATTGTTTAAAAATATTTCTTACTTTTGCACCGTAAAAAATATATAAATGGAAAAGTTCAAGGCATATAGTGGAGCGGACAAGCTCCGCGACCTGATAGAAGAAAATAGCGACCTGATGATGGTCGCTGCGAGATTCGGAATATCATTAGGATTCGGTGATAAGACTGTAAAGGAGGTTTGTGCCGAAGATGGAGTGGATGAGCGCACTTTTCTCGCTGTTTGTAACCTAATTGACAAACGTCCATATACAATTGATGTGTCACTTCCTTCTCTAATGAGTTATTTGAGGAGTGCTCATTCATATTTCCTTGAATTTCTTTTGCCGTCGATACGGCGAAAGCTTCTTCTTGCCGTCAGTGCCCTTCCAATTGACGATGTTATGCTTCAGTTGCTTAAATTCTTTGACGATTACTGCACTGAGGTTCGCCATCACATGGAATATGAGAACGACAATATATTCAATTATGTAGATCGTCTTCTCGGAGGGGAGGAAGCAGGGGAGTTCCGTATAGCCGACTATTCCGTAGGGCATACCAGTATGACAGAGAAACTTGATGAGTTGAAGGATATATTCATCCGCCATTATCATGTTATGAACAATCTGTTGCTTGTCTCTGCGCTCAACGATATCATTGACTGTAACTCTGACCTTTGCTCCCATTGTGATATAGAAGACCGTATGTTTATACCTGCTGTAGAGCGTCTTGAGAAGAGTATGCAATTGAAGGAGCGGGAGGCTATACCTGAAGATGACAAGGAGGATGAGTCTGATTCTCTTCTCGAAATTATGACGGAGAGGGAAAAAGATATACTTCGGTGTGTAGCACGGGGTTTACAAAACAAGGAAATAGCCGACAAACTTTACATCTCAATCAATACTGTCACCACATATCGCCGAAATATCTCCGCCAAACTCAACATACACTCGGCAGCGGGACTCACTGTATTTGCCATCCTACATCGTCTTGTAGACATAAACGACATCAACCCGCACCTCTGAGGATGCGGGCCGACCGGATTGAATAGATTAAATTAGGATATCAGTGCTATGTAGTTTAAGAATTGGTATTATAACGAAAGCTTGGTCCAACTATTGCGGCATTGTCTTTTAATACTCTTATATTTAAGAAAAGTTATTGTTTATTAGCTAATTTTTTGTCTTTTCCTATTATTGTTTGGATACAACGATAAAAATCGCTAAATTTGCAATAAAAACATATACACCTATGAATAAGACCTACATCAAGAAGATCGGAGCAATTATTGCCGCTATCCTTATTTCCGCCGGATCGTTAGTTTCGGCTCAGTCAAAGAAAAGTGTCTCAATACTTGGAGACTCTTACTCAACATTTGAAAATTTCATTGAGCCGAAGAGCAATGAAATGTGGTATTTTGTCAATGCAGATCCCAAGCGTACAGACGTGTCAGATGTGAAGCAGACGTGGTGGCATCAGCTTATCAAGGATGGAGGCTATAAACTGGAGCAGAATAATTCTTATTCCGGCTCCACTATCTGCACTACCGGCTATCGCGGAGAAGACTATACCGAAAGAGCTTTCATCAACCGCATGGACAATCTCGGCAGTCCTGATGTTCTCCTCATCTTTGGAGCTACCAATGACTCTTGGGCAAACTCCCCTATAGGTGAGTTTGTATGGAGCGACTGGACTACAGAGCAACTGAAATCTTTCCGTCCCGCCCTTACCTATATGCTCTCCCACATCGTAGACCGCTATCCAAATACTGAGCTCCTCTATATCATCAACGACGGACTCAAACCCGAGATAACGACTTCAATAGTGGAAGCTTGCGATCATTACGGAGTCCCCTACATCCAACTGCAGGATATTGACAAGACCGCCGGCCATCCCAACATCCACGGAATGAAGCAGATTGCTGATCAAGTCTCAGTAAAACTAAATCAATGACATCTCATAAATTAGAAATGATAAAAAGTAGGATCACTCGATCCTCCTTTTTATCCCTCTCATGGCATCGAATCTTAACGAAGTATGATTTAGGTTGAAAATATGAAAATTTGACTAAGTCGGAAAATCCCTCACTTCGAATATACCCCTTTGTTTTAACGTTAAGAGATATTTCTGAGAGATATCCCTTGTCGGTCAAATCGCGCAAATCAGACTTGGCAATTCCATCACTGACCTCATAATACTTTTACCGTATTATCTTTACCCAATCCGGATTAAAATCAATTGTGGAAAGGATTGCTTCTTGTGATAATACCGGGGGCTTCCTAAGTGTAAAGCGGACTGCATTGCGAGGAATTGTAGCGTGGATTGTAAATTGAGAACCATGTGGTTGCCGAGTAAACATAGTTTGCTCTGAATCTATGGATTTTCCTATCAGATTTCCGTTCTTATTCAGTTCCCAGACATAGTCATTGGAGGGAAATCTGTGTGTATCTTCTTCAAAAAGACAGAAACTCAGACAATCTTCAGATCTTACCAATACCATAGTCCTTACCGGATTGTAATTGTCGAGTGCAAGATTTATGCGTTCATTCCAGATTCCTAATACTGCACGCCCGGTCTTTTCAATATCTTCATGAGGATCAGTGATTCCATACGAGTAATCAGGAGAACATCTTCCACTTATTAACCGAACTTTTTTAGCAGTAAGAGGATTGGCATTTTTTACGGTCTTCATAGACCAAGCCATTTTGCCTTTGACTACATCCGCAATTCCAACAGGCGAATCCAGATGAATTCCGTCAATTGCATTCGCGAAAGCGTCTCCCCAATCATTTCCTGTAATGTCTTTTCTTCCGACATACAATAGATATGCAAAATATCCAGCTATTTTCACGATCAGATCATCCGGAATCTCATTGATAGGATAAAGTTCAGATGTGACGAGTTTATGTCCGTCTCTTAGTCTTGGATGCTTCATATCATGTCATCAATAATGGTTTATAAGAATTCTATTTATTCTCTCTGCAACTTTTCTAATCATAGGAACAGCCACACTATTTCCGGTTTGCTTACGAATCTCCCCATGAGGAACTACTATATTGTAATTATCCGGAAATCCCTGCAGTCTCAAAAGTTCTCTGGAAGAAGGGCGACGTCGTCCATTTACCAACAAATAATTATACGAGGCTCCCGTGCGGAGTGCGCATGCATAATCAAGCACAGATATATTACCCGCCTTATTTTCATGCCATACAGAAGGGTAAAATAGCTTTTTGCCTTGTGTCCTTTCTATTCTCTTTTGTAATATTTTTTCTGAAGCAAATAGTGAAGGATCAACTTTAGAATCATCTTCTAAGATGTCTTTTAGATTATAGGGCGTTTTGTCAAAATTAAAATCAAAATCGTCTATTAGCTCTTTTTGCAAGAATCCTACAATGATGACCCTTTCCCTTTTTTGTGGCACTCCGAAATCTAAAGCATTCAATACAGCCCATTTATAGAAATAGCCCAATTCATCAAGTGTCTCCAGGATTGTCTTGAATGTCCGGCCTCCATCATGAGTTGTCAGTTGTTTCACATTCTCAAGAAGGAAAGCTTTAGGCTTGTGTTCGTTCAAAATAGATGCTACTTCAAAAAAAAGTGTGCCACGGGTGTCCTCAAACCCCTTTCTTTTTCCCATTATGGAAAACGCCTGACACGGAAAACCAGCAAGCAAAAGATCAAAAGACTCTGGAATAAATTTTTTTGTAGAGTCCTTGCAGATGTCGCCAAACGGCATTTCCCCAAAATTCGCGAGATAAGTGGTTTGGGCATGCTTGTCCCATTCGGATGAAAACACACATTTATATCCTAATTCTGAGAAAGGCAGTCTTATACCCCCTATTCCGGCAAATAGATCGATAAACGTGAATTTTGCTTTAGAAGGATTTGGGAAAGGAACTTTAAAAAAATCTGAGAAAAGATCAAGTTGCATGGGCTCTTCAAGTATATCTCCCACCAGATTATCCATATCTGCAAAATCCTTGGTCTCTCTAATGGAAGGATCATTACGCTTATACTTTAGAAATGCCACTACAGCTTCTAAAAGTTCCATTTTTTCTTCGTCTGAAACAGTTTCGGTAGAATTATGCAGATAGTGACTCAACACTGCCATATAGTTTTCCAAACTCGATTCATCATATAATTTGACATTGGAATTTGAATCTATCTCGGATGGAAAATCGACAATTGAATCTTTTATTGCTTTTGCTCTACTCGTTTTCACTTCGACCATTTTGACAGATTTTTTGTTGATTGTTTAAACTCTATTATGGATATGTATTTCTTTACAAAATTACAAATAAAAGTTGATTTATGCAAATTTACAACTTAGGGACGCACGAGCTGTGCCGTGCGTCCCTATAAGTTTATAGAGCAGTATGTTTATTTGGCGGTTAGGGTTACGGTAGATTCTTTGAGGTCGGGAGAGGCTGCTTTTACTTTGATTTCGCCATCCTCGCCGTTATTTTGAACTATTACCAGAGCTCGACCGTAGAATGCCTTCTTTCGGTCTGATTTGAATGGTTCCAAAGAAATTGGGGAGCCGTTGTCGGTGCCGGCGTTGAAGCCGCTTCCTTCCACTGAGAAGAAAATCTCATTTTCAGCCCATGGACACAGATTGCCATCCTTGTCGACTACTTCCACTGTCACATAACTGAGATCCGTACCATCGGCATTGATTTCAGTGCGATCAGATGTAAGGCGAAGTGCATACGGCTCAGAAGCTGTTGAGATAGAAGTCCGCGTTACTTCCTTCCCATCCTTACGGCTTACTGCCTCCAATGTGCCGGGACTGAAGGGTACTCGCCACATCACATGATAGGCATCGCCTTCGGGAGTCTTTGTGCCGAGTGATTCCCCATTTAGGAAAAGCTCCACTTCATCAGCATTATTGTAATATGCCCATACATCCACATCCTCACCCTCTTTCCAATTCCAGTGAGGGAAAAGATGAAGCACATCAATATCAGGACGCCAACGGCTTTGATACATGTAGTAGGAATCTTTAGGATTTCCTGCAAGGTCGACAAGCCCGAAATAAGAGCTTCTCGCCGGCCAACCGTATGGAGTAGGTTCTCCAATATAGTCAAACCCGGTCCATACAAACTGACCCATGATGAAGTCATTATCTTCTACGTGTCGCATTGTCCCTTCATGAGTATTGCCCCAAGGAGCGTGGCAATTGTCGTAGGATGAGCATGAGAACGACTCGTCGTAGAAAGGTTTATCCCAGCGTTCAGGCCATAGGCGGATGCTGTCGGAAGGCATCAGATAGTAGCCGCGAGTCTGCAATGCCGACACGCTTTCAGTCACTATGAAAGGTTTTCCGGGGAAGTTATGGGGCACATCTTTAAACCAATCGTCATGGTAATTGAAGCCGATTATGTCGAGAGCCCCGGAGCGGAAGAGGTGGTTGCCTGGATTTGGCTCGTTGCAACCTGCTGTCACCGGACGTGTCGGATCCAGGTCGCGAGTCATATCTGCCAATTTCTTAGTGAGCAAAGAATTGACACTCATTTCGCTACCTTCTTTCGCCAGCATTTCAGCACCATGTCCGAAGTTTAGGATAAGGTTGGCCTGCTCAAGACTAAGAGTATCAGCATTTGCATCGCTCCACTGCTCAAGTACCTCATTGCCGATACTCCACATAATGATGCTCGGATGATTGCGATCGCGCACGATCAAGTCGGTAAGGTCTCTCTCATGCCATTCCGGGAAATACCGGGCATAGTCGTGAGAGGTCTTCTTTTTCCGCCACATGTCGAAAGTCTCGTCCATCACCATCAATCCTAAGGAGTCGCAGAGTTCAAGGAGTTCTGGTGCAGGAGGATTGTGAGAGGAGCGGATAGCGTTGGCACCCATCTCCTTCATGATTTTCAGCTGACGTTCGATAGCAGCTTTATTTACCGCAGCTCCTAGAGCACCAGCATCGTGATGCAGGCAAACACCGTTGATTTTCATCCGCTCCCCGTTTAACGAGAACCCCTTTTCGGCATCAAACTCCATGAAGCGGAAACCTGTCTTTGTCTCATATCTGTCGATCACCTGGTCTTTTACCTTTATTTCGTTGACAACAGTATAGAGTGAAGGTGATTTTACCGACCACAGTTGGGGATCTGCAACTGTAGTTTTATCAGTTATTCTATTTATCACTCCCGGTTGGAGTTGGATAGGAATAGAGGATGTAGACACGACCTCATTTTCCGGAGAATAGATGACGGTCTCAAAAATAGCATCTACTTTTTTCTTTCCGGTATTTTCTATGTCAGTGATTACAGAAAGATCTGCAGAATTTCTTGTCACTTTGTCTTGGCGTACAAAAGTACCCCATTTTGAGATGTGCACCGGATCCAGCACCCTGAGCCATACGTGTCGGTAGATTCCGCACCCGCTGTACCAACGGGAGTTGGGTTGCTCCGAGTTGTCGACTTTCACGGCAATGACATTCTTTCCGGGACGGAGCCAAGGAGTAAGGTCGTAGCTGAAGGAGGCATAGCCGTATGGGCGAGTACCGAGTTCGTGGCCGTTGATATAGACAGTGGAGTTCATATATGCGCCGTCGAAGTCGATATAGACCTGCTTCCCTTTCATGGCTGGGGTGAAAGTGAAGGTCTTGCGATACCAACCGATACCGCCGGGGAGAGCACCGCCACCAGTACCGGATGGATTGTCTTGGCTAAAGTTTCCTTCTATAGCCCAGTCATGAGGAAGGTTCAGGCTACGCCATGACGTATCGTCATGATTAGGGTCGGAAGCTCCGGCTGGATTAACCAGTGTGAACTTCCATCCTTTGTCGAACGATATTGCCCTGTTGTCGCGGGCTGCTATAAGGGGTAAAATCCACGCAAATATGAGCAGTCCTATTAATAATCTTCGAATGTTCATGTCTAAAAAAAATGTAGATACGCGCGTTGACGCATCCGGAGGATGCTTGCTACTTAACAGAGCAGGGATAAGTAGTAAGCACGCTCCGCGTGCGTCAACGTGCGTGTTTAGTAATATTAGATTTTGACACTTACTTTAGAGCCGTTGTATTTGACCACTTCGCCCTTTGTCCCTCCAGGCATTGTCGGAGATACTTTCACCACATTGAAGGTGCGTTCCTTAAGCATTCCAGGGAATTCTCCCTTTCGGTCACCGATTGTCAGAGTTCCGGTCTTGTCATCATAGCTCATAGGAATCATTGAGTAAGCACCCTTCTCATAGTTATAGTTGAGATTTTCATCTTCATAGAGAGTGAAATCTCCATTGTCGCCCGTATAGATATAGAGGTCTATTACGTCAGCCGGTTTTTCGTCGGAATATTGCATTTCAGGACCGAACGGAATGATGGCACCGGAACGGACGTAAAGAGGGAGCAACTCGTAAGGTGCGTTCACAACCTTGGTCTCTCCACCTTCTGAAACGACCTTGCCATTGTAGAAGTCATACCAGATTGCACCTTTCGGGAAGTAAATCTCACGCTGACGAGCACCATATTCGTATACCGGGGCCACTAAGAATGCATTGCCAAACATATACTGGTCGCCGATATTGCGTGTAGCCGGATCTGCAGTGAATTCCATGACCATTGGACGCATGACAGTATAGTCGTCGAAATGAGTTTTGCCTGCAAGCGAGTAGATATATGGCATCAGCTTATAGCGGAGGTTGGTATAATATACCACTGACTTGTAGGCGGGATGATCCTCAGGTGCGATATTGAAGATCTCACGATATGGCCATTGTCCATGAGCTCTGAAGAGAGGAGCGAATGCTCCAAACTGATACCAACGTGTGTTTAGTTCCCGCCATTCCTTGAGGTCAGGATTCTCTTTGCCAGTCTGAAGGTATTCATGCTGAGCTTTCACATAGCGATCTTCTACACAGAACCCACCGATATCCATAGTCCACCAAGGGATTCCGCTCATTGCGAAGTTTAGTCCGGCTGAAATCTGAGCCTTCATGTCTTCCCAACGTGTGGCGATGTCGCCACTCCATGTAGCTGTGGAGTATCTCTGTAGGCCGGCAAAGCCAGAACGCGTAAGAAGGAATACTCGTTTGTCTGGATCTATACCACGTTGACCATTATAGATTGCATCTGCATTTACAAGTGCGTAAGCGTTGAAATATTTTGTGGATGGTCCAAGAGCCGTAGGAGTGATAAGGTCTTTACG
The DNA here is from genome assembly GCA_964634905.1 of uncultured Sangeribacter sp. Taxonomy (GTDB): domain Bacteria; phylum Bacteroidota; class Bacteroidia; order Bacteroidales; family Muribaculaceae; genus Lepagella. The sequence continues at coordinate 9,387 of CAZWJO010000036.1, read as the reverse complement.
ATATTGGATATCTGTGCAGTCGCGGATATTGGGTTCGGAAGCGTCCATCCACCAAGCATCGATACCGAGAGGCATATAATGGTCGTTGATTTGATTCCAGAATAGCTTGCGAGCTTCGGGGTCGTAAGCATCGTAGAACGAGCCGAGATATCCTGGACCAACCCAATCGCGTATGCTGTCTTCTATGGCAAGGCGATACATCCAGCCATTTTCGTCGAATTCTTTAAAATGTTCAGTAGTGGCATAGAACTTGGGCCAAACCGAGATCATTACGCGTGCATTCATGTCGTGGATAGTGTCTACCATGCCCTTGGGGTCAGGGAAACGGTCTCTGTCAAATTCGTGGCTGCCCCATGAATCTTCCTTCCAGTGAAGCCAGTCGATCACGATATTGTCGATAGGAATACCACGACGACGGAATTCCGCTAATGTAGATAGCACTTCTTCCTGAGTGTTGTACTTTTCGCGACTCTGCCAATAGCCCATAGCCCACTTTGGCATGATAGGAGCCTTGCCCGTGAGTGTACGATAGCCTTTGATAACGTCGTCCATGTCGTTGCCATATACGAAGTAATAGTCTATGCCATCTTGCATCTCGCCCCACCAGCTCATCTGCATCTGCTCTTTCGGGTCGCGCGGGTTATAGACGCGGAGTCCGCAATATGCTACGCCGCCGTTGGGCGTCCAGTCTATCTTGATAGGAACTCGCTTTCCTTCCTCAAGGTAGACAGAAAATTTGAAGCTGTTAGGGTTCCAAGCTGTACGCCATCTTTCAGGTACTACTTCCTTGCCGTCGATATAGACAGTCTGATAACCTGAGTAGTAGAGAATAAATTTGTATTCTCCAGTCTCAGACGCTTCGATTTCTCCTTCGTATGTCACGTGGCTGCCGTTGTAGTTGAAATCTTGTGGCAGATTGACAACGTGGGCGAGGTCGCCACGGATCAGATGTTCGAAATAGATGGAATCTTCCCGCTGCACTAATGTCTCACCCTGAGCAGGAACGTATGTGCCAGTCAAAGCACCCTCTTTCCCTTCCTTGTCAAAAAGTTTGAAGACATCGCCAATCTGCTTGTAGTTGTCGGGATTGCCCCAGCGGCATAGTGAGTAGCTGTCCCAAAGGATACCATAATTATCAGTGGAGACTATAAAGGGAACCGAAACTTTTGTATTGTATTGGAAAAGTTCCTCGTTCTTTCCCTTGTAGTTAAATTCGTCGCTCTGGTGCTGACCGAGGCCATATATACCCTCGTCATCAGACAGAGACTCAAATGTCTGGCGCACAGTGTAGCCTTTGGTGCCTTCAACCTCGATAGGAGAGAATTCTCTCCCTCCGTCAGCTTCTGCAAGGATTAGTTTACCCTCTTTATCGTAGAATTTCACATCCCCGTCGCTTAGTGACACTGTCGCTTTGATAGCTGAAGTCACTACAGATACAGTGGAGTCTGTCTCCTCGATGTCATACTTAACGTCGGTCGGACGGTCGAGGACCACCAGACTTTGGTCAGCTGCGAAATTCTTATCAGGAGTGGCTGAGACACGTATAATTTTATCTCCGAACACCTGTAGGCGCACCCGATGCACGTCCGTCTCATTAGGGTTGTTAACATTTACGACGATCCCTCCTTTTTCTTTCTTGTAGGACTGGGAACCGCAGGATCCAAGCACTGCCGCAGTCAGCAAAATGCCCGTGATATGAGATACTTTCATAGATATAGAAATTTAGGCTAATTATCAAATAATTGGAGTAAAGATTCAATCCTCAATTCTTAAAGAATTGTAGGCGTTGAAGCGTACAGACCGACTCGCCGCTTGGAGTATTGAAAACAAGGTAGAGTGGATGCTTTCCTTGGAGCTTGCTGAGTGGGCTGACATCTGCTTTCACCTTCATTGGCTTGATGGGATCGGAATCTTTTAATTCAAATTTTCCAACGGGTGTCGGATTCCCTTTCCATGGAGCCTCTGTGAAGACTGTGATAGTTCCCTCTACTCCAGCTGGGATCAGGTCGAGGGCAAGCTCCACTTTTTCAGATCCATTCAGCTTGTCGAAGTTGAAGTACTTGTAGCCCACAATGCTTCCGTCGGTGTTGTTGACAACTGGATTGATGTTTAGATCGGGATGGTATGGTTCGCTGATATTGTGGTCGTCATAGTAGACTGGCAGGAAGTGAGAGCCACTGTAGTGCAGGCGAGGATAAGTCTGGTAAGCACCATCTTTTCCAGTGAAATGTGATGCAATGGCTGCCGGATAGAGTTTTAAAGGATCAAGACCATCTATTTCAAAACCTTCAGAAGTATATTCCGCCTCAGAGATGGTCACCTTGCCACCCTTGCCTTTTTCTACAGTCACTTCGATAGGGGCTACCATCGCCTGACGTGAATACTCGTCTGTACCGCATTGGCGGTGATAGAAAACCCACCATTGGTCGCCAATTTTGAGGATAGAACCATGTGTATTGCCGTTGGGAGTTGCTGTGTATATAGTCTTTCCGTCGGCATCCGTATCACGTCCCCGACCATCGATGATGGTTCCTCCGTAGGTCCATGGACCGAGAGGGTTATCACTGTAGGCGTAGGCAAGAGTGAAATTGGACTGTGGAAGCCCCCATTCTCCATCTTTGGTCATGCGAGAGTAAATAAGCACGTATTTATCGTCGATTTTACGGATAGAGGATGCTTCGAAGAATCGGAATTTATTGTCGTCTCCATCTTCAAACCCGCCTATCATCCTTTCGATAGGTTGTGTGCCCGGTTTTACGGTAGCCATTGTATTTGGGTCGAGTTCCGCGCCAAAGCTTGTTCCGAAACCCCAGTAGCCATAGACACGGCCGTCGTCATCGACAAAAACAGCAGGGTCGAATCTAAGGACACCGTCGCATTCATCGAGGTTTTTGGCATCCCAGTTAATAACTTCGAATGGTCCATCGGGACGTTTTGACTTTGCCGCTTGTCCGTTTCGTCCACCACGCTGGTTGTTGGGGTAGAGGTAATATTCCTTTGTGCCATCTGATAGTGTCTTAACTGCCACGTCGGGGGCGAATAGCACATCGGCGGGTTGAGGGTTGCCGTTGCCGTCCTTGTTGCTTTTGAATATTATTCCGTCATAGCGCCAATTGTTGAGAGAATCCGGATCCGCTGACCACACTACAAGGTCTGTCCCGCAATACATGTGGCGGAGCATATCGTGGCTTCCATAGATATACACTCGCTGTTTCCCCGGATTGTCAGGGTCTTCAAACAGATAGGGCTCGCCATCCGGAATATGTTCCCATAGTGGCAAATAAGGATTCATAGCCCCGGCTGTCAAAGCAGCCACAGTTCCCACAATTCCTAAAATCGTCTTTTTCATATTCATGATATTATATTATAGTCAAGGATACTCTTCTTCCAAGACCTTCAAAGATTCTAAAAAGTGTGCTTAATTGTACATCTGCTTTGCCATTTTCGAGTCGCGATATGTATGTTTTCTTTGTGCCTATTCGTTCTGCCAACTCCTGTTGTGTCAAACCAACGCGATGTCGTTCTTCTTTGAGAGTTTGAGCAAGGCAGAAAGCTGCCGCATCTTCCTCAAATTTATCTCTTTCTGGAGTGCCAACGGCTCCATATTCAGCATCCAGTAGTTCATCAAATGTCGTAGCTTTCTTAATAGCTATAATTTTAGCTTTGTCCATCTTTCTTATCATTAAAATATTCATTCATTAATCGAATAGCTCTATCTATTTCTTTTGAAGGAGTTTTCTGAGTTTTCTTTTGAAATCCATTGAAAAGAATAACTAAATTTTTAAATTGCCCAAGTAGCTTTTTTCCAGAGGTATTCCAGTGGGCCGTGGGAGCGTGCTTTCATCCACCAGCGGCAGGCTGCCCATTGGAGTAGGAAGATTGCTATGCCGATCAAGATGCTTCCCGTTATGCCCATCTGAAGATGGAGACCCCAATTATAATACAAAGCTGAGCCTATGATGCCTTGAGTGACATAGTTGGTCATGCTCATCCTTCCGTATGGTATCAGGAGCGATAAGGTTCTGCTTAATCCGGATGTGCGATAATAAGCAAACAGTATGCCTGTAATGAGCATCATCATAAGGCAGAGGTTGGTCAGCGAGCTTATGAGTATGTTGAATGGGGTCATAAAGTTAGGATTTGAGATGTAGTTGCCCATCATATTATAGATTCCGCTCAATGGGAAATATACGATGATGGCGCATGCCAATACACTTCCCCACTTTGGAAGATATTCCTTATTAAACCATCCCGACCTTCCGATGAGCATACCGAAGATGAAGAGACCTGCAGTCTGGAATAGACGTCCATGTTCCCAAGCCCAGGCAAGGCTGGCAAGCTGTCCTTCCCATAGATTTACTTTGACAGTCTCAAGGAAGGTGCCACTGGTTTGAGCTGCGTAGGTCGCTCCCCAATATGGACCGGAATCAATTTTCAATATCTCATAACTCGGGTCAATACCTGCGCGTATCATCTGATAGATGCATATCGGCTGCAAGATGAAGAAGCTTCCTAAGAGAATCAGTGTACGTGTCGATAATCTGCAAGTCAGCACAAGGATAAAACCTACAAGCGCATAAAGTACAAGTATCTCTCCGGTGAAGAACATTGCGTCAAACTGCCCTATGACAAAGAGAAGGAAAAGTCGCCAGCAAAAGCGGAGACGGAAATCGTGTCCCTTCATCCGTTGATTGTCGTCTTGGATGAAAAAACTGAATCCGAAAAGCATGGCGAAAATACCGTATGCCTTGCTTCCGAAAGCAAAGAAGAGTCCATTCCAGATAGCTTTGTCGAAAAAGTTGAGCCAAGCCGGTTGCCCTGAAGTGTCAGGGAAGGAATAGAAATTGAAATGTTCGATTGAATGCAGGAGGATTATAGCCATCACTGCGAATCCACGCAAGACGTCGGCCACATCGACCCTCGCATGCCTCTTTGTTTTTATATCTGTGTTATCCATGTGAAGATTAGTTTTCTATTTTTAAGGATTCTATATCTTTTCTGTCTACAAAATTCACAATTTTTTGCAAATATACTCAAAATCCTCCATATATACAAATTATGAAAGAGCAATGCGTCCTTATCATAGCGTGATTGAGGTTTTTGTCTCTTTAGCTTCATTCGATTGGTATGCAGAGGGGAGGATTCCGAATTCATCCTTGAAGTATTTAGAGAACATCTTTGGATTGTTGAAGCCAGTCTGATAGGCTATTTCAGAAATATTTAGCTGACTTTCACGTAGAAGCTGCGCAGCTCGTTTGAGTCGGATGATGCGGATAAACTCAATCGGACTTTTCCCGGTGATCTGTTTCATCTTCTTGTAAAGGTTTACACGGCTCATTGCAAGATAGTCGCTAAGTCCTTCTACCGAAAGATCTGGATTACTTATGTTTTGCGACACATATTTCATTGCCTTTTCTATGAGCTGTTCGTCAAGTGAAGTAATCTTTATATCTTCCGGTTCCGGCTCAATCAGACTTCGTCGGGCTCCTTTGGTAGTCAATTCTACAAGTCGCTTCATACGGAGACGGAGCACATCAAGATTGAATGGTTTGGTTATATAGTCATCCGCACCGATCGTCAGTCCTTCAAGTTTTACTCCAAGATCATGCTTTGCGGTAAGGATAATGATAGGAATATTTACTGTATCTTTATTCTCTTTTAGTGCTCGGCAAAGTTCCATACCGTTCATATTTGGCATCATCAAGTCTGTCAAGATTATATCAGGTTTTGTTTTCGCTATCTTCTTCAACGCATCTTTCCCATCTGATGCGGTCATTACATTATATATGCTTTCAAGGCTGTCTTTCAACATTTCAGTCATATCGTGGCTGTCATCTACGATAAGGACTGTTTTTTGATTATACTTCGCATCAGAAGGCTTGCTTACGGAATCATCTGCATTTGGCTTTATTTCTGTAAGTTTCACTACAGAATTATTGCCAGGTATGGATTCGCTATGCCTTATAGGAATTTCAATGATGAATACGCTTCCTCGTTCTACGTTGTCTGCAACACGGATGTTGCCGTCATGAAGCTTGACATATTCACTCACCATGTTTAGTCCGATGCCACTGCCAGTGTCAGCATGAGATTTTCCATCATTTTCTGCCTGATAGAAACGCTCAAAAATATGCTTTTTGTCCTCATCTTTTATTCCAATTCCGGTGTCAGCGACCTGTATGCGGAGTATCGAATGGTCTTTCCCGGTATATGTTATCGCGATGTCTATTCGTCCTCCCGCAGGAGTGAATTTGAAAGCGTTCCCGAGGAGATTCATGAAGATTTTCTCCATTTTGTCTTCATCGAATAGGAGCGTTATACTTTCTTGATCAGAATAGAAAGTCAGATTGATATCCTTGCGCTCTGATAGATTGATGAAAGATGTACAGACATTGTGAGCGAACGTTATGATGTCACCTTCCGAAAGATTCAGTTGAAGGTTAGATTCCTCAGATTTTCGGAAGTCAAGCAACTGATTGACGAGAGATAATAGGCGAGTGGCATTATTTCGTATTTGATTAAGTCGTTTTGTCTGTCGTTCGTCGTTCGATTCCTTAATCAGGTCATCCAAAGGGGATACGATGAGAGTGAGGGGTGTCCTCAGGTCATGGCTTACGTTGGTAAAAAACTTGAATTTAAGTTGGTTGAGCTCCTCCTGCTTCCTCTGATATTCTATTTCATTCTTTTCTTTGAGGCGGCGACGTTCGCGTTCGCCAGACAGTTTGATTATTATCCAGATCAAGATGACAGCCATTATGGCATATATGATCCATGCCCATGGAGTACCCCAGAAAGAAGGATATATTTTTATGTCAAGGAGAGCAGGAGACTCGCTTTCATATCCATCTTCATTGATAGCCATGACTTGAAGCTGGTAGTTGCCAGGGGATAGGTTGGTATATGTCACATAGTTGATACCTTCCGGGCAATCAGTCCACTGGTCGGAATATCCCTTCAATTTGTATTTAAACCGTGTTTTTTCAGGAAGCGCATAATTATCAGATGTGAAATAGATGGTGAATTCTTTTGGATTATGATTGAGTTCTATCCTTTCACCTGAGAAAATGGCTTTTTTCAACGCCACTCGACCATCTATTTTTTCTCCCGGCATCACTGGCTTATTATCAATATAGAGGTCTGTAAACATTACTTGTGGCTTGTTTTCATTCATTCGGAGTTGGGCAGGCTGAAAATAAGTGATTCCGAAAGGATTTCCAATTGCAATCGTTCCATCTTGAAGTTTGGCAAATGAGTGTCTATTGAAATCACAGTCAGGCAGACCAGAGAAACTATCATATTCCAATCCTGTAACGGATAAACTACCGGACTCTCCATTATAATCCACTTTATATTTTGTAAGTCGGGAACTGTTACTTATCCATATTGCCCCCGAATTGTCTTCAATTATTCCGAAAGCGTCGGTCTTTTGCCTCCAGTTCCCTAAGGAGATAAAGTGAATGTTGCTTTTCTTTCTGTCAAGGACCTTAATTCCAGTGTGAGTCAATATCCAAAGCAGATCACGAGAGTCTTCAAATAGTTGGACGATTTTATTGTCTTTTAAACTTGGATCATTTATTGTGAAAGCTGGAGTGATGATTTTATCTTTAGGATTATATTGGTATACTCCGCTTGTGGTTCCCATATAAATGTTACCATCTTTTGAAGACAGTAAAGTCATGATGAAATTACTTTCCAGATTGCTGTTTTTTGATGAAAAGTGTTCCGATACATTATGTATGGGATCATATTTGAATAAGCCATTTCCTAGCGTGCCAATCCATAAACTCCCTTTATCATCGAATGTAAGGCTCCATATATATGATCGGTCAATATCACTGCCAGTTTTAAGTTGCTCAATTTTTCCTGATTTGTAGTTGTATAATCCCTTGGCATATTTCCCTATATAGAGGTGTCCCTCTGGAGAAACGGAAAGAGCAGTGACAGCATTTGCCGTATCATTCGTAGAATCAGGGATAAAGATACAATCATTGGTAGTAGGATCCCATTGCCAAAGACCAAAATTATCAGTTCCTACCCACACCATTCCGTCTTTGGTAGGCATCATGCAATTGACATCCAGGCGTTTCCCTGAATTTGGAAATTGATTACTATAAAATTTCTTTATGCTTTCACTATATGAATAAAGTCCCAGTTTATATGTTCCAAAGAGGATAGTCTCGTTGTCATCCTCGATAATGGTAAATATTGTGGATTGTGGAACAAAGTCTCCATCGGTCACAATTGGGGAAATATTGTATTTACCATCTTCAAACACCAATTTCTCAATCCCGTAATGGTCTCGGGCTAACCACATATTCCCCTTGGAATCGTTGTAAATCTTCTTTACCACTCCAACGTAGCCTCTCATTGGAAGCAAATCGTTTTGCCATGAATTAGTATCAGGATCATAGAGCATGAGCCGTTCGGGATTCATTATCCATAGTTTACCGTTATTATCTGAGTAGATATTTTGTTTCTCAGCAGTCAAAGGGGTTTGTTCAGGACCTGCGGTAATGATTCTTGCTTTCATCGTCAGTGGATCAACTTCGATGATGCTTCCGGTTTCGGAAACCCCGAATATTTTACCATTGCTTTTTGTCAGAGAAGATATTGAAACATCGGATAAAATAGCTCCAATGTTTTTTCTTGCGTTGTTATGTCTGACATCGATATGATATAGACCATCGTGTGCGATAAAAACCCATATATCGCCGTTGTCGTCTGACAACATTGTTGTGATATGGCCTCTGATTCCTAAATCATTGAGGAAATCTTGGATGTTTTCGGTCAGAATATTCGTTTCAGGATTATAGATGGAAAGATGAGATTCGCTTTTTATCCAGAGGCGCCCTAATGCGTCCTCTTGTATGTGGAGTATCTGTTCGTTCAATGCCCCGGAATAGCATCCTGCCATGTCACTTAATCTGTGGGTCGAATAACCGTCATACCTAAATAAACCTGAAGTCGAACCTATCCAGAGAAATCCTCTTGAGTCTTTGAACAACTCTGTAATATGGTTGTTGCGAAGTTCTTTACTCTGTCCTACATGATGAAGATTGAGAACTTCTTTTTGTGTGGAGGATGCCGATATGGCGAGTAAGGCTGAGATTAAAGTCAAAAGGATTATTCGGTTCATAAAATTTGATGGGAATATTTTTATGCAAAATAAATAAAAGAAAGTCGAATTTCCAAATATTATAAGGGATATGATAATAATGGAGATTGAATTGGTTTTTTAATTATATGTATTTAATAATTAAGCTATTATATGGAAAGTTTTAACAAGATGTATACCGTCGGGTAACATTTTGTCCCATGAATTTTCAGGATTAGCTACAAACCGTTGACGATTCATTATCGGAGAGAATTAATATGAAAGCTTTAATT
>CAZWJO010000035.1:6485-27172 GCA_964634905.1 uncultured Sangeribacter sp. | reverse complement strand
GCGGATTTGCACATCGGTTGCTTTTTAGTTTGCTTTTGATAGCGTGGGACGCATGCGTCCAAGTATGGCAAACAGTAACTTTCTCTGAGCGTCCTCTGTGTGAGATTATGGACTAGGAAAGTATTGTCGATAGCTTTGTATCCGCATCCCATCCGGCTTGCGGCAAAGCCACGCACAGCGAGCTAGATACCGTCCCGAAATGTCATGGATCCTGATCTCTGGTCCCTTGACTCTGGCCTCTAAAATATGCGCCGCAGGCAAGATCCGCGGCCTATCCGCCTGACGGCGAAGCCGTCACAGCGATAGCCATCCGCGTTTGGGCAATACTTCCTTCTCAATCCAAAAATATATAACTCATGTTTCGGATTTAAAATCAAACTATGGTTGTGGCTTATAATCGGATAGAATATTATCTCGCAGAGGGGCAGAGGGCTCGCTGAGGGTCCTCACGCGAAGGCGCAAAGGGAGTCCGGTTGGCACTTATTGCTTCGGCAGGGAGCAAAGAGCGCAAAGGCTCGCTCGCTTCGCTCCGCATCGCGTGAATGAGGCACCCTCGGAAAACTATCACCCAATGAGCGGCACTACGAAAGCATTAGGAAACCTGCAATGCGTAGCGGATGCGAAGCGAGCCTCCGCGCACTTTGCTGCCTTCGACGGCATTGGCTTGACAGCACTGCGAATTACCTCAGCGAGCCCTTTGCTCCTCTGCGAGATCAAATTTTTATTTGAGAATGAACACTATATTAGAAACTTGAGTGAATTATGACTTGCTTTAGCTTGAGCGTAGCTAATTATGCATTATGAATTATGCATTAGTCTTTAGAAGCGTATAGAGAAGCGGGTCAGGCCATCATCGCAGCTCTCAAGGGAGAAGCGGCAGCCGTGGGAGTTCAGGACTTCGGAGACGAGTAGCAGCCCGAGTCCGTGCCCGGCAGCTTTCGTGGTGAAGAATGGAGTGAAAAGCATTTCGGCGGCCTCGGGACTTATCCCGGGGCCGTTGTCTGTTATGACCAGCTTTGTGCCGGGTCCTTCGATGCTGATATTTACCTTTCCATTCTCTCTGGCACTTTCCGCCGCATTTTTGACAATATTGGTCACAACTTGCTCCATCAACACAGGGTCGATGAAGACAGCTGTTTCTTGGGAGGGGAGCGACATAGTCAGTGTCGAGCCGGTCGCAGAGCAGATGCTTTCAAATAGAGGGGTGCGGCTTCGGATAAGTTCGGTAAGGTCGACATTTTTCTTGACTGGTTCCGGAATCTTTACGGCTGATGCGAATTTGGTGATGAACGCTCCCATATCTTTGCAGCGGTTCTCGCAAGCTGATATTGCCTCAGAAAGATCCGGATCTATAATCTCCTCTTCCGCAGTCTCCATGACGGAGATGATTCCAGCCAAAGAGTTATTGACCTCATGTGCCATCATACGGATTACCTTCTCATACGATTTCCTTTCAGCTTTCATCACTTCGTCTGTAAGTTTTTCAATAAGATAGAAGGGATGGGAGATACCGCTTTCCATAAACGAGAGACGCGAACAACGATAAACCATCGAGTCGTTAAGTCGGACCACCTTCACCTCTCGGTCTTGCAACGAACCGATTACCCTCCCAAGTTGCGTGCTCAAATCGGTAGGAGCCAAACCGAGCAAGTCTTTAGCAAAATCATAACTCAAGAATTTAACAGCTGCCTTGTTACCTTCTGCGATTTTACCTTGTGAATCGAGCATGATAATGCCCATGGGGGAGACATCTATAAGCAGATCGAGGAAATGGTTTTGTTCGCGGAGTTTGAGACGTTCCGTTTTCAGAGAGGTCATCATCCCATTGAACATATCGACGATTTTGTCAGCCTCCATCTGCCCCACATGTGCGAGACGGCTGGAGAAGTCTTGTGCCCGCAGCAGATCGATACCATTAGCGATAGTCTTCAACGGTCGCATCACATTGCGGTAGAATAGAACGAGCAAAAGCACACCGAGAAGGGCGACCCCCCATACAATGGTGTAAGTGACACTGCCTGCTTCAAGAAGCATCAGCGCCACCACGGTTCCAACGATCAGGAGCACTATCAGTGAGAATATCCAGCTTATTCGCATTTTATTAATTGAGAATTGAGAATTTTTGACTCTGGCATACCAATTGCGTACTAAGTAAGGGAGCATGCTCCGCATGCGTCCAAGAGCGGCAAATAGTAATTATAGTCGATAGCATGGCATCCGCATCCTATCCGGCTTGCGGCGAAGCCACGCACAGCGACCAAAATACCGTCCAGAAATGACATGGCCTTAAATAGTAAGCGCCGCAGGCAAAATCCGCGCACGATCCGCCTGACGGCGAAGCCGTCACAGCGATAGCTATCTGCGTTTGGGCAATACTCCTTTTCAATCCACAGTTCGACTGGTCTTTTCTCTTAATAAATCCATAATTGAGAGTCTTCCCATTGGATTGGATTTGCAGGGAATTTTGGCGCAGACGCGGATTATTTTTCGCAGTGCCGACTCCGTCGGCAGGCGGATAGGGCGCGGATTTTTTCGCCTTCGGCGGGGTATTTTCAGAGACCAGAGGCCAGAGACCCTGACGTTTTGGGACTGTATCTGGTCGCGGTGCGTGACTTCGCCGCAGGGCGGATGGGTTGCAGATGTGCTGATATTTGCATCTTTTTTTAGTTAGCTTTTGCTGACGAGGGGCACATGCGGAGCATGCTCTATTACTTATTTTGCCATCGAAAAAGTCACTCTATCCTCAATTAGATTTTGATATCATATTTTGCGAGGCGTCGGTAGAGGGTCTGGCGGGTGATGCCGAGGAGGGCGGCGGCGCGGGTCAGGTTGCCGTTGGCTTGGGTCAGGGCATTCTCGATCTCTGTCTTTTCGGCTGATTTTAGTCGGTCGGGGGAAACAGTAGGTCTTGCTGCAGCTGAGAGTCCTTGGGCTTGGAAGTCGCGCGCATCTAAGGTGTTGGAGGAAGTGACGAGGAGAGTTCGCTCCACGATGTTGGCAAGTTGGCGGATGTTGCCGGGCCACGGTTGATTCTTCAGAAGCTCCATTGCCTCTGTCGTAACTTCCGGCATCTCCCTTCCTGCGGCCTTGGAAACCTTCCGCAGCAGATGTTCTACAAGCAGAGGGATGTCATCTCGCCTCTCACGGAGCGGCGGTAGGGTAACTGTAATGAGGTTTATGCGGTAAAAGAGGTCTTCTCGGAAGGTCCCTTTGAGTAGCATGTCGTTGAGGTCGGCATTTGTTGCGCATACCACGCGGATGTCGGCTCTTCTTGTTTTGGTATCGCCAAGTGGTTCGTAAGTATGTTCCTGAAGCACTCTCAGAAGTTTCACTTGCGAATTGATGTCGAGATCGCCGATCTCGTCGAGGAAGATAGTGCCTTTTTCTGCAGCTGCAAACCGACCTTCACGATCAGTAACGGCTCCCGTGAATGCACCTTTTTTATATCCGAACATCTCGCTTTCGAATAGAGATTGAGACAGACCGCCAAGATTCACCTTTACCATCGGACCATTACGACGGAGGGAATTCTTGTGGATAGCTTCTGCTATGAGTTCCTTGCCGGTTCCGTTTTCCCCTAAGATGAGAACCGGGGCATTTGTGGCGGCTACCCTTTCGATAGTGTCGAGCACTGAGAGAAGTTTAGGGTCGCGACCGATGATGGCGGAGCGATCGAAAGAGGAGTCAGCCTCTATTTTCTCTTTTGATGACAGGGAGAGGGCTGTAGCGATGCGACCAAGTAGTGTATAATTATCCCATGGTTTTGTGATGAAGTCGAATGCACCGGCACGGATACCTTCTACGGCGAGGGGAATGTTACCCCATGCTGTAATGAGGATAACAGGCACGTCGGGGTGGAACACCTTTATCTGTTTCAGCAGTATGAGCCCTTCTTCTCCTGTCGTGGTACGGGTATAGTTCATGTCCATGATCACGAGGTCAGGACGAGTGGCCCTGACAAAAGCAATGGCTTCTGCCGGAGTGGCTGCTGTCGCTACCTCGTATCCGTTTCGTTTCAGCAGGAGTTTGAGGGATACCCTTACGGAGTTATCGTCGTCTACTATTAAGATCATTTCATATAATTGAGAATTGAGAATTGAGAATTGAGAGTTCAAATTCTGCAATTCTTGTGATATTTATGTAACAGTACTTTATGGGGAAGTTATTTTTTTAATCGGTAGGTTTTTCGCCAGGTGTCGGAAGATTCTATCAGTCCGGTTTCGATTAGATGTTTGAGATAATCAGAGGTTCGAGAATTTCTGAGACCGATGGCTTTGGAAATGGATTTTAAATCTGAATCGTGAGAGTTGACTATGAAATCAATGATTTTTGACTCAACTTCTCCGATTCGTTCTGAAAATTCCGATTTTAACTCATCTTTCTCTTCCTTCGTACTCGACCATTTATTCAATAAAGAAAGCACCCTATTGATTTGAGAGTATGCAATTTTATTTTCAGGTGAAGATGAGCTTAATTCAGCTAACTTATTAGCATTTTTCATTGCTCGGGCGATATCACCATTATCCCGTAGGAACTCGTATAATTTTATTCTTCGAAAATATCTTGCAGTTTTCTCATACCCTGGCATATATTTTTGAAGTTCAGCCACAACTTCATCACATGTTTGATAGTGCCTTATGGCTAAATCTGGCAAGAAATGAAGTAAAAACCAGAATTCTGTACATGGATTTGTCTCCACCCACATAATTTTATCACTACATGAATTCTTAATTCTTATATATGCTTCAAACTCCTTCTGACGCAATAGGAGTCTGTCCATATCAACTAAACATATAACAGTATCATAATCTTTCGCGACATAGTGTTCAGCCATTTTTGCGATGTGGGGAATATCTGAATGTTGAGGTATGTCAGGTGCGATCTTGAAAGGATAGTGGCAGGCGACACGAAGCGAATCAAAGTAAAACCATTCTGTTTCGCCTTCTCCTATTATGGCAATACTTTTAGGAATATCCATACTTATCAAATATCTAAAAAAATACTACCGAGGAAGGGGAGTTCAACTAATTTACCCTGTTTGTATGCATTGTATACTGACATGGTTTTATGAAGTCCGCTGGAAGATAATCTTTTAATTGAAGAAGCTCCATTTGCATTTTTGACAGTAAACCAAACGACGTCGCGCCGAATGAAATCCTCATCTAAAAGATTTATATCATGTGTTGTCATAAGCAACTGAGATGTCCCTTCGCTATTGGCAAGGAAAACCTTGATAAAATATGAAAAAAGTTCGTAGTGTATGCTCGTCTCAACTTCATCAATAGGGAAAAAGCAATTTTGATGAATAAGTTTGTATAAAATGATTGCCATTCCCAAAAAACGCTTGGTGCCTGCGGATTCAAGCGTTTCGTTCAAAGAGAAATTTCCCCCGTCACCTTTATGATTGAAAATCAAGTCTTCAGAGGAAGATGCTCCATCTTTTTTAGACACAACCAAATCAACAATATTGAAGTCAGAAGCCTTCAATATTTGAAGGAGAAAAGATTTTAAAGCATCATCAGAAGACTCAAGCAGTTGCGTCTTGACGTATTCAATGACTGACATGCTTGGTAAAAGCATTGGAAGAATATTAAAAGAGAAATATTTAAAAACCTTATCCAGACGTGATGACTCAACATTAGATTGTCCTACTGCGGCCATGACTGAACAATTGTTGGTAGTATTGCCTTCGATAGTTTGCTTGCTTTTTTTCGACAGACCTATTTTTGAACCAAATGAAATGGATGTTTGGTCAGTTTCCCGAAGGTAACTTCTTTTGTAAAGCAATGTTGGTCGGCTTGATGTGTAGACGGTCAATTGTTCAGTTATTATAAACCTATCATTAAATTCACAACCCAATACATATTTTTCACCATCTATGAAGAATGTCATTTCCATAAATGTATTCTTTTTGCGTGACTCATTGTCAAGCATGAATGGGAAGAATTCTATTCCGGTAAGTTTATCGTTTGGACGAAGTGTCATGAAGTCACGGAAAAAGGAAATAGCTTCCAATATTGTGGTTTTACCACTGGCGTTAGCTCCATAGATTATTCCTAATTTCAGTAATCTTAAGCCTGGCTTAACTTCATACGTATAGTAATCTAACATTTTGTCATCAGTCGACGGCAAGAAGTTAATACTAATTTTTTCTCTTATAGAATAGAAGTTTTCAACTTGAAATTCCTGAATCATAGGGTTGCTTCTTTAATATTATTTAAAAGATGAGGCAAAGATATAAAAACATATTCAAATATTCAAATTTAAAATATAAATTCGTGAAAAAATCACTGTTCGGCATTCCAATAGCAAGATAAGTAATAGAGCATGCTCCGCATACGTCGAGGCGCGGCAAATAGTAATTTTTTTAGTTAGCTTTTGCTGGTGGGGGACGCATGCGGAACATGCTTTATTACTTAGTTTGTCATTTGTTGTAATGTGCGCTGAACGGAATTATGCATTATGAATTATGCATTAATGGCGAATAATTCGGTCGATATCGGTGTCGATTCCGGAGTTGGTGGCGAAGTCCCAGAGGGTAAGGCTGCGGATTTGGTAGTAGTAGCGCCAGTAGAGATACATTTGGTTGATCATGGCTTGGCGGCTTTCGTCTTTACTGAGCTGGGAGTCATTCAGGTCGAGAGTGGAGATTTTGCCGATCATGAAAGTCTCCAGATTTGTGTGGTATCGGGCAGCGGCGATGGTGTCGGCTCGTTGAGATATCTCGAGTTGGCGACGCTGATTATTATAACGCTCCACGAGTATGAAGATATCCTGATTGAACTCCATCTGCTCCTTTCGGATGCGGCTTTCCACAACATTGCGGTTGTTTTCAGCCACTTTCACCTGACCTTTCCTCTTCCCCCAATCGATGAGAGGGATAGAGAAACCTAATTCCACCACCTGATTATCTTTAAGGTGATTATAAGCTGCTCCGATATTATCATTGGTTCCTGTGTATCCTATTTGGGCAAACAGATTTATCTGCCTCATATTTCCTTTAGCTCTTGCCACTTCATAGTCAGCTTCGAGTTGACGGCGGCGTATTTCCTTAGAGAAAGAATTGTTGGTGAGGGCTTTGTCGAGCACGTCAGCATAAACCAATTCTCCCGCAGGCACCTCTTCCGGCACAGCCGGTTCCAAGTCTTCATCATCTTCAATGTCAAGAAACGACTTCAATGCGAACATGGCTGCCCGATAGTTGCTTACTCTGTCAGTGAGTGAAGACTCTGCATTTAGAAGATTCAGCTCAAGTTGAAGCAGATCGTTTTTGCTTATCTGCCCCATCTCACGCTTAGCGATTGCCACTTCGTGAAGTTTCTTTGAATTTTCGTAGTTTTGCTGCGCAATCCCAAGATTTTCCTTCGCCATCAGGAGGTCGAAGAAATATCCTACGGCATTGAGTGCCACTTGCTCAGATGCGCTCATGAAGTCAGCTTTCGCTTCCTCGTAGCGAATCGGTTCGATACGGCGGTTCCATTTTGTATGGTTCACTCCAAATATAGGTTGATTGAGAGTGAGGGCGATAGGTACAGACATGAATCTGTTTGATGCGCCACTATCAAGCTGACGTAGCCAGTCGAGGGAAGTGTTGAGGGATAAGCTTCCTCCCGTAAACCAGATATTCTGTTTGACGGACACTTCCCCATTCATCTGCATAAAATTGTTGCGGACGAAAGTGTAGGAGCCGTCATCGAGTTGGTAGGCACTGTAGCTTTTTCTGTAGGAAGGGATTGTGGCATTGAAAGCCACCTCGGGCAGGAGGTCGGCGCGGTATGTGCGGTAGCTCCAATAGCTTGTGCGAAGCTGATTGAGGGCTACGGCTGCGTCGACGCTCTTGGCACGTGCAGTCAGCACAGCCTCGTCGAGGGTGATGACCCGCGCCGCCAATGGCAGCCCCGTCAAAAAGAGGTAGACAAGGGCTGCCGCGGCGATCCCAATTCTTTTAATGCATAATTCATAATTCATAATGCATAATTTTATAAATGCATAATTCATAATTTATAATGCAAAATGATTTTTAATTCTAAATTCTAAAATAATTAATCTGATTTTTCGCATACTTTCATAAATACATTTCCAATTGAATGACAGCGTCCCTAATTATGCATTATGCATTATGAATTATGCATTTTCAATATAGGGTTATTCGGATTTCATGGCGGCGGCTGGGGAGATGGCCATTGCTCTGCGCGCCGGGAAGTAGATCCCTACGGCAATCATCAGGGCCATCAGGATCCAGGCAACAAGGAAGCTTGTGCAGAAGTGCTTTATCTCGAAGTAGCCGTCATACCATGAGGTGAACTCGAAGATAGTCAGCAGATAGTCGATGACTATTGCGATTGGGGTGACGAGCAATAGAAGCACTTCTCCCTCTCCGACTATACGGCGGAAGATATCTATCCGTGTAGCTCCGCTGACCATGCGAAGTGCAATCTCGCGGTTGCGCTGCTGGGTACGGAACCAGAAAGTTCCCAAGATGCCCAAGAAGATATTGACAAGCAGAAACAATGCACAGATGATGACATTGCGGGTTTCCGTCACAGAACCGCGGTTGAAATCTTCCTTGATGAAATCGAAAGATTCTACAGATGCTACATACCAATTGCCTATTCGGAGTTCGTTGTCGGCATCAGCCATCAGTTTTTCAATGAAGTCTTTGTCCATATTGTCGTTGACTCTCACGGAGAGACCCTCCATAAATCCCAGCATGCTTGGATGAAAAAGTTCGAACATCGATGCTCCTGCCCATCCATAAACGGTGCCGTAATCGTTATATTTCATCGGTTTGAACGATGCTCTCAAAGTCAGTGTGTCACTGCCGCTAAGCACCATTTGCTTTCCGTAGAGATCCCTTAAAGAGCGTATTCCGGCTTTGCGGAGAAGGGCATTGTCGCTTGGAATGATTCGTTCACGTTGCAGGATCTCTCCCAGTTGGTCGGCGGTCTCTCCGTTGGCACCCTCTATCATGAACACTTTGAAGAAGTCAGGATCTACACGGCGAACGAGGAGAGGAGCATCTGCCATACTGAATGTGTCAATGTCAATCTGGATTGATGAGTTGTTGGGATTATAGGGATGGGCATTTGAACTCATGGTCACGGCTGCGATTTCCGGACGAGCTAAGACACGCTCTTTCAGTGTCAGCAAATCCCTATACCTATCATCATTTGATTCGTAGTGTACATAATCTGGAGATGCTTCCGACAATTCTCTTACTCTTAAGATATAGCAGTGTTCGGTATTGAAACCGAGAGGTTCGTTGAGAGTGGCGATCACGGTGTAGATCTTGTCAGCGAGCACAAAGAGCACTACCGAAACGAGCAGCAGCTCTATCGCCATCCATATATTGGCACGCCATTCGGCACGCATTTGGGTCAATAGTTTACGTTTCATATTGGTAGGTGTTTATTTTTTGTCGCCGGTAAGTGAGTTGACAATGTTGGACCGTGATGCCTGCCATGATGGGACGGTAGCGGAGATGAGGTTCATCAGGAAGCAGAAGAGAAGGGCCATGCCGAAAACTCCAGCATTGAATACCATTCCTATAGAGAGTCCGGTCACGTCTGAGCCTCCTGCAAGGACGCTCTTTCCTCCCAAGAAGAGGAATGCGATACTCATTACAAAACCTATAAGGCCTGCAATGATGGTGATGATAAGGCTTTCTATGAATATTTCGCTCATGATGGCTATTCGGGTGGCTCCAAAAGCACGGCGCACACCTATTTCCTCACGACGGTGGCGAAGACGGCTCTGAGTCATGCTGCTGAGGTTGATGGCAGGAATAAGAAGCAGGATAGTATAGACGAGAAGATTGTGACGTCTGACTCCATCCATGTCCGGCTCCATGTTGGCACCACGGGTATTGACAGCCGTAAATTGGTCGTATGGACGTTGACGACGGTAGAATTCCCATCCGGATTCGCTGATCTCAGACTCGAATTTATCCCAGACCCTATTATATTCCTCTCTGATAGCAGGGAAATCGGCTTTGCTCGGTGCCACAATGATGCAACATAGGGCGCCCATGTACCCGCACCAAGTGAACTTGTCGGTTCCGTTAGAGGTAAGAGGTACCCACAAGTCGGCATCGGCATGAGAAGTCAGGTTGGTGACATCGCGAACCACACCTGATACACGATAAGGAACGTGGTCGATAGAAAATTCGCGTCCTTCGCAGTCTGTAGTATCGAAAAGCTTGCGGGCAAGAGTCTCGTTGATTACGGCCACTTGTCGGCCCGACTCCACGTCAGCCTCCTCGAAAGGATGACCGGAGATGAAAGTGAAGTCCATCACTTTCCAGAATCCATGGTCGATGTCTTTCCTTCTTGCTCCGAAAGATGTCTTGCCAGGGACTGAAAGATGGCTTTCTGTATTGCCCCAAGTGAAAGTACCGGCAGCGATAGGAAGTTTCATCTCGTAGAAAGTGCGACGGATAGTCTCGTAAGACATTCCTCCGTTGGAAGAATTATTGTCGGGGGTAGAGCCCCAGTCTTTATTGCCTATGGAGGCGCTTGTCTGCACGAGCCAACGGTCGCGGTTGCTCTCAGGCGCGAAGGGAGCTACCTTCACCTCATCGATCATCACGATGACCATGATGAGGAAGATGGCAAGCGCGGTGCCCGCTATGCTGACGATGCTCAGCAGCGGCTGCTTCTTCAGTGATCCCCAGGCTTGCTTGAAATATCTTTTTATTTGCATCTTGCTTGATTTTAGAATATTAGTCTAATTAGTCCAATTAGTCTAATTAGCCTAATTGGGCTAATTTTTCTTACATGACTTGGCGGCCGTCGAAGAAGCGGATGATGCGGTCGGTCTGGTGGGCTTGCTCTTCGTTGTGGGTCACCATCATGATGGTGCGTCCATCTTCGCGGTTGAGGGTGTGGAGGAGATCCATTACTTCTGCACCCATCTTGGAATCGAGGTTTCCGGTAGGTTCGTCGGCGAGGATTATCTCAGGGTTACCTACTATGGCTCTGGCTATTGCGACGCGCTGGCATTGACCTCCGGAGAGCTGCGAGGGACGATGGCGCATACGGTGGCTGAGACCTACGCGCTCAAGCACTTCCTTGGCGAGTTTCTCACGCTCTGATGCGCTCGACTTGCGATAGAGAAGCGGGAGCATAACATTGTCAATGACATTAAGTGAGTCGATGAGGTGGAAACTCTGGAAGACGAAACCGAGTTCTTTGTTTCGGAATGCAGCGAGATGGGAGTCGTTCATACCCTCTACGTTTGTTCCGGCGATAGTCACGGTGCCGGATGTAGGAGTGTCGAGGAGGCCTACGATGTTGAGCAGTGTTGACTTACCGCAACCGGAAGGACCCATTACGGATACGAATTCTCCTTTGTCGATGTGGATGTTAACGTTTTCGAGAGCCTGAGTCTCGATTTCATCTGTACGATAGATTTTGTTGATGTCTTTTAGCGTAATCATATTCCTTATTTTAATGCATAATTCATAATGCATAATTCATAATTAATGATGTCCTATGCAATCTGAAAGATGCGTGGTTATTATTTTTGTGAATTAATTTTCGTATTGTCTGATAATTATGCATTATGCATTGTGCATTGTGCATTATACATTAGAGGAGTTATTCTTCCCGGAGGGAGTCGACGATGGGCACTCTGCCTACTCGTCGGGCGGGGAGATAGGCTCCGAGAGCGGAGGTGGCGAGGAGCAGAAGGAGGAGGATCCCCCCGATGATGGAGTAGCGTCCGAGTTTGGTGTCGTGCCAAATAGGGCGCAGTGCGCGGATTACTGGCTCTGCATCGGTATCCATCGGGAATCCTTGAGTATAGAGATATATCATATAGAGCGCACTGCCTATCAACCATCCTAAAAAAGCAGTCAGTAGTGCTTCCCCGATGATATTTCGTCGTATCACCCATTTTGATGCTCCGAATGCCCTCATTACTCCTGCATCAGGAATTCTGGTCTTGCATTGCACATAGAATGTACCGGCCACACCCAGCAGAACATTGATCATAAAGAACGCAAGTATTATCCATTTCTGGGTAAGAACCCTTTTTTGATCTGCGAATCTGGTTGCCCTTTGGTCGCTCATATAGACCGGATGGGTGAGATATGAGTTGCCCGACTGGAAATCCGACAAATCGGTTTTCAACTTTTCAATGAATTTTCTGGGATTAACACCTTCGCCCAAACGAAGGGTTATCCCTGCCGGATAGAACCATTCATTATACTCCACAGGTTCAAAGTAGATTGCGACTCTCCCGTCTCCTTTCTTGTAGGTCAAATCAGAAGTTACTCCCACTATCTTCGAACTTGGATACCATTCTGATTCTTCAAATAAGTTATATCCAACAGGACTCGAATTCGGGAATTGAGCTTTTGCTGTAGTATTGCATACGATATATGATCTGCCGTCATTTTCCGGCTCTTGAAATGGTTTGCCATTTACATCTTTGATGCCGAAAGTTGAGAAGAAATCCGAATTAGGCAAGAATCGTATGCCGGTCATGTGAGTTTCTATATCTTCAATTCCATAATCTTTGAAGATCGAGTCGACCCGGATCCTATTGTTAGATCGCCCTCTCATCTCAAAAGACATCCAGAATGAATATGTGGCTTTCTCTACTCCAGGGCGCTCCCTGATCATATTGAGCAGGTGTTCGTAGTCTTTCCTTTTGTCTTCGGATTCAGACGAAGCGTCGTATTTAGAAGATTTCTTATCATACGAGCTGAAAGTCAGCATCACAAGGCGGTCGTAGTCATATCCTGGGGAAGAGAGTAGACGGGTGGTTTCTAACGCTACGGGTTCTATAATAAGCCAACCGATTACAGTGACTATCACAATTTCGAGAAAAAGGGCCAAAAAGCGAGTTTTTCTCCCGATTATCGATTTGAATATCTGCATCATAGTAGTGATTATAGTTTTGAGTTGAGGGAATCTGTAATCTGATTGTGAAGTGCGTTATGTGCGGGAATCCAAGCCGAAATTAGGTTCAGGACCACACACACAAACAATGTGAATATGAAAATGAGGGGAGCGAAAGCCGTTTCTCCAGTTATGAATGATGCATTGCTTGAAGATTCAAATCCGTTTTCATAAGTGATGGGGGTGAATTGGAGAAGGAAGTTGCCTGCAAAAGCGCAGATAAGCCATGCTACAATAAGGCCCAGTATGCCCCCTATAAGGGTAAGAACAAGGTTTTCGGTCAATACCATCCCCATCAATTTCCGTCGAGTCGCTCCAAAGCTTCTTCGTATGCCCAATTCGACAGCCATACGGTCCATGCGTGAGCCTATTAGTCCGCTGACATTCAATGCCGGAATGACCAGCACAACCAATAGGGCGATGAAGAAGGGTTTCCAAATCTGAGGGATTGGAGAGGCTTCTTTAAGCTGAAATATATCTTCTCCTTCCTGATTTATATCCACTTCTGTGTCTGTCAGAATATGTTCGGCGTGAGTCACGACACCGGGAATATACAAAGTCCATTCGGTAGTGTCCATGGCGTTGATACGGCGACAGATGTCGCGAAGCTCCTCTCGGAATTGAGCGTCTTTCCCGGGTTTCAGTTTGAAGGCAGGGCGCAATGATCCCAAAAACTTGCGCATTCCCTCTCCTTTCCTACCATCATACAGAAACAGGCTGTAGGGTGTGAAGATCTCGCCGTAAGAGTCAACATTGAGGGCACTTCCCTCGCGAAATACTCCCCGTATCCGATAGTCGATATGGTCGATCGATATTTCTTTGCCGACAGCTTCCTCAGCCGAACCGAAAAGGCGGCTGGCTATGCCGCCACTGATGTCAACGACGGGTATGCGAGACTCGAAATCGTCTTTGGAGAAGGGTTTCCCTGCAAGAAATTCATATTTGTAGAAATCAAAGAAAGAAGGCTCCACATATCTCATTTCAGCATGGAATTCCGGACCATGTCCATCTGTCTGTACCATTGGATAGCCCATATCATAAGCGATCGAAACAGTCATCTCCTCAACTGATTTCAAGTCTCTCAGATAATCGTTGATGAAGTCTTTGTCTATAGACCCACTCGAAGTGCTTCGATCGCTTTTGGCCACGAGAGTATTGAGATAGACCGTCGAATTGCGGTCGTATTCAGGATATACCGGTCCAAGCTGGCTATAGAGCAGCATACTGTAGATTATCGTAAAGGTGATGGTCAAAGCCACTCCTACGATATAGAGGAATGCGAACCCCGGAGTCTTCCGCGTTTCTTTTAGTGTACGTATTATTAATTTCATAGTTCGAAGTTTTCGAGTTGTCGGGTTTTCGGGTTTTCAGGTTGTCAAGTTGTCGGACGGGTCGGACAGGTCGGACGGGTCGGACAAATAATTCAAAATTCAAAATTCAAAATTCAAAATTATTAGGGAATTATTCGTCCCGGAGGGAGTCGACGATGGGGACTTTGCCTACTTTGCGGGCTGGGAGCCAGGCGCCGAGGGCTGAGGTGGCGAGGAGCAGCAGTAGGATTATGCCGCCGATTATGGAGTAGCGTCCGAGTTTAGTGTCGTGCCAGACGGGACGTAGGTATTGTATGACCGGAGCTGCATCCGTTTCCATCGGGAAGCCTTGGTATTTCAGATAAATCAAGTAGATTATGCTGCCTATCAGCCATCCGATGAATGTAGTGAGTAGAGCTTCCCCTACGATATCCCATATAATCTTGCGTCTTGGGGCTCCGAATGCGCGCATCACTCCAGCATCAGGAATACGGGTTTTGCACTGCACGTAGAAAGTGCCCGCTACTCCCAAAAGCACGTTGACAAGGAAGAACGCGACTATAATCCATTTTTGCGTTAGTTCTCTTTGTTTGGGAGCGAAGATTTCATCTCGCTGGTCGCTCATATAAACGGGGCGAGTTAGATAGTAGTTTCCGGAGCGATATTGAGACAGGTCTGCTGTCAGTTTTTCGATAAATCGTCGTGGATTTACTCCTTCTCCGAGTCGCATTGTAATGGTGTGAGGGGTACTCCAACTGTCCCAATCATTTGCTATATAATATGTGCCGATTCTTCCGTCTCCTTTTTTGTATGGCATATCGGCAGTGACACCTACTACGTTGATTGAGTAGGACCGCCATGGCGATGCAGGAAATATCTCTTTCCCAATAGGGCTTTGATCAGGATATTTAGCCTTTGCCACGCTATTGCTGATAATGTAGGAACTTTCATTCATTACAGGCTCTTCAAATATCTTGCCGTCTACTCCTTTTATTCCAAAAGTTGAGAAGAAGTCGGTGTTGGGCATAAACTCAATGCAGCTCATGCTAAACCCTAAATCTTCAATCCCTTTTTCTTTATAGATGGAGTCAGCCCCCATGCCGTTTGATGACCTGCCATCCATATCAAGTGACTGATAATAGGTGTAAGTGGCTTTTTCTACCCCTTCACGGTCTCTCATCATTCGGAGCAGATTGCCATATAAAGATTCTTTACTATCATTTTCAGCTGTTTTGTCATAGAGGGGAGAGTCTTCATCAAGCATTTCAATCGTCACCATTACGAGCCGATCATAGTCGTATCCTGCAGGAATCAGGGCAGTGGTTGTGTTGACAGCCACCGGTTCGATTATCAGCCATCCAATGATGGTGACTATCACTATCTCGATGAAAAGAGCCGTAGAACGAGTCTTCTTTCCTATGATTGATTTGAGTATCATGACTTTTATTTAAGTTTCGCAGGCTCAACTTAAGGGTTAAAGGGTTATGGGGTTATAGGGTTATGTTGGGCTTGCAGAAGTGGTTTATTATCGTTTCGTGTTGATTGATTCTGTTATTTGATTGTGGAGAGCGCGATGAGCCGGGATCCAAGCAGAAATTAAGTTAAGGATTATGCATAATACTAAGGTAAAAAGGAACAGGAGTGGGGCGAATGCGGTTTCTCCGGTAATGAATGAGGCATTGTTTCCAATAGCCGAACTTGAGTCGTAGGCCAATGGAGTAAACTGCAATAGGAATTTGCCTGCAAAGACTGAGATCACCCACGCTGCGATTAATCCCAAGATGCCCCCGACAAGTGTAAGGATGAGATTTTCAGACAAAACCATACTCATCAGTTTACGTCGGTTTGCTCCGAAGCATCTGCGCACTCCCAATTCGGATGCCATTCGGTCCATTCTGGCACCAATCAGACCGCTTATATTTAATGCAGGAATTACGAGCACTACGAGCAGAGCTATCAAAAAGGGTTTCCACATTTGAGCAGGGGAACTTGCTTCCTTGATTTGAAATCTCTCGTCGTCGTCGCCATCCCAACCCCATTCTACCTCTGTGTCGGTGAGAATGTGTTCGGCATGGTTATATACTTCCGGAAGATAGAATGTCCATTCCGTTGTATCCATAGTATTTATACGTCGGCAGATGTCGCGCAACTCATCGCGGAGAGCTTTTTCCTTGCCCGGCTTTACCTTGATGGCTGCTCTAAGTGAACCCATATATCCCTTGATTCCCTCTTGGTATCCATTATTCGACATAATCAGACTATATGGGAGAAACACTTCTCCGTAGGAATCAATGTTAAGAGCGCTTCCTTCTGTGAAGACGCCACGGATCTTATAGTTGACATGGTCGATGGATATTTCTTTCCCTACAGCATCATCAGCTGACCCGAAGAGTCTTTTAGCCACACTTTCACTTATGTCGGCAACCTTTAGAGCTGAGTCGAAGTCTTCCTGGGAGAATGGTTTGCCTGCTTTAAATTCATATTTATAAAACTTAAAGAAACTTGGCTCAACTAAACGGGTCTCAACATGAAACTCGGGACCATGACCGTCGGTTTGCACCATAGGATAGCCAAAAGTTGATTTAGAAGTTGCAGTCACCATTTCAGCTGATTTAAGATTATCGCGTAAGAATCCATCGATAAATGGACGACCAAGATAACCACTGCTTCTATTGTGTTCCTTACACAATATTACTTTATTGACATAGACAGTTGAATTGCGGTCGTATTCCGGATATACGGGACCGAGCTGGCTATATAGGAGCATCCCGTAGATGATGGTGAAGGCGACAGTGAAGGCTACGCCTGCCATATATAGAAGCGAGAAGCCGGGTGTCTTCATCGCTTCTTGGAGCGTCTTTTTTATTAATTTCATAGTTTTATTAATTCATAATGCATAATTCATAATGCATAATTGGTCATACAGGGATTTTTATTTTTTTTGGGTTGAGTGTCAAAAAAATTATGCATTGTGCATTGTGCATTATGCATTAAATGGAATTAGCGGACGCGGAGTGAAGATGTATCCTTGAAGCGGCTCATGTCAGAGAGGACGATGCGTTCGCCGGGGCGGATGCCGCTTTGGACTTCTACGAATTCGTAGTTGGAGTTGCCGAGTTTCACTTCATGCTTCTCAAGTTTCTTGCCGTCTTCGCTGAGGAAGAATAGGCTGTAGGTGCCGGGACCGGTGTAGAAAGAGCCGTTCGGGATTCGGATTGCATCGTCTACTACGTCGCAAGCTACAAAGATGTCGGTCTTCAATCCTGAGCGCAGGCGTGGATGAGCATCATCTTCAAGACGGACTGTGAACTTGATCACTCCGTTTTGAGACTGGGGAGTGAGATTGGAAACCACTCCTTTGAGACGTTCTTTTCCGATTCTTACAATTGCAGGGCTTCCTACGCTTACTTTACTTGCATAGCTATCGGAGATCTCTCCATCTACGCGGAAGTGCCCGAGGTCGGAAATGACAGCAATCTTCTGTCCTTCGCTTACTTTTTCGCCTATCTGGTCTTGGATAAAAGTGAGGGTTGCGTCGCGGGGTGATGAGACGCGTGCATCGTTGAGGGTTCGGCTTTTCTCGTCGAGGTTGCGGCGTGCAATGTCGATGTCGAGATGCTTGACGTTTTCGGATGCTTGTGCCACACGCTTCTCGTTGGCGAGTTGCTGCTTCATTTGCTCCAGTTCAAGGCGTCCGGTGCTTACTGCGAGTTCTGCCTGACGAACTCGATCGCCGGTTCCTGAGCCGATGCTGTCGAGATACCTCTCATTGCGAAGTTCAGCCTCAAGACGACTGAGTGTCATTTCCTTTACCTTCACTTGCATAGCCAGGTCGGTAAGGCGCGTGTCGGAGTTGACACGCTGTTGGTCGAGCTCATGGTTTTTCATTGCAATTTGGTCGCTGAGCTGATTCACTTCGTTTTCAGTGCTCTGGAGGTCAAGACGAAGGAGTGGAGTTCCAGCCTTCACGGAGTCGCCGGCGCGGCAATAGACTTCTACTATACGGCTATTGATTGGGGAGGTGATGATCTCCTCGAAGGCGGCGGCGACTGTACCGGTGCCGGTCACTGTGACATCGATAGTGCCGGTATCGGCAGTGCCTATTACCAGATCGGAAGATGCTACTGAAGCTCGCATCATAGATCCGAGACCGATTGCTCCGGCTATCACGGCTATTGCGATGCCTCCGATCTTAAGTATTTTATTGCGCTTTGCTTTGCGGCGCTCTGAGTTAGGAATTTCTCTATCCATATTTAGTCTTTAGTCTTGAGTCTTGAGTCTTGAGTCTTGAGTTTTCAGTTGTCTGTTGTCGTTAAGGGCTTTAAAGGCTTTAGGGGCTTTAGGGGCTTTAAGGGCTTTAAAGACGCTTGCCAATTGCTATGCAATATGCGTGCCAAAAACATAACTATTTAATCTTTAATATTTAGTCTTTTCAAGTGGTGTCCGATTCCGTACACTTCTGTCCGAAATTGTATGAACTGTCACACACACAGGGCACACAGAGGAAGTCTCAGGACTCAGCTCGGAGAGCTGATAAATCTCGCAGAGTGGCAGAGGGCTCGCTGAGAAGTCTCAGGACTCAGCTCGGAGAGCTGATATTGTGTCGAAACCCCAGGCTTTAGCCTGGGGTATGAATAACGGGCTCAGTAGCCTCGGAGAGGCGATTCGTGATATTATTAACATAAATTACACATTATCCAATATTTTTTATTAACTTTGCAAAAGAATCTTTGAACTTATTAAAAATTTGAAGTAATATCAATTATGAGTAAAGTTGCTGCATACTATCATATAGTTTTCTGCACGAAAGCTCGGGAGATGACTATCCCTGAGGAACGTAAAGAAGATATGTATCGTTTTATGTGGAAAGAAATAGTCGATTTTAAATGCCGGCTTTTACGTATTGGTGGAATAGCCAATCATGTTCATATTCTTCTTGATCTCCATCCATCAGTTGCTTTGGCTGATTTGATGAAGAATGTTAAAGGAAAGTCAAGTACTTGGATGGGAATTACTTCGGGATTTCTTGGATTTAAGGGTTGGGCTTCAGAGTATTTTGCTTCAACGGTGTCACCAGAAGCTCGATTTTATGTAATTGATTACATAAAGAATCAAGAGCAGCATCATTATGGCGTTGCATTTGATGATGAAATCAAAGGAATGTATAGAATTGCGGATCTTCCGTATCATGAAAACGATCTTATATGAGAACTTTTTTCATAAATCGCCTCTCCGAGGCTACTGGAGGATGCCCTCCTACCCCAGGCTGAAGCCTGGGGTTTCGACACAATATCAGCTCTCCGAGCTGAGGAGTCTCCCATAAAAGTCTGAGGTTGACTCAATAACTCAGAGCTAAGAAGTGTTTTTCAGTAGTAAAATCAGGTCGGAGACCTGATGATTATGCTGAAACCCCAGACTTCAGTCTGGGGTAACTTGAGAGAAAACTCAGTAGCCTCGGAGAGGCGATTTGTGGTAAAGGTATTTTCAAAACATTATACTCAATAACAATATAAATAACTAATTCAAAAATCTAACAAATGAAACTAATGAAAACCCTCTTGGCTGCAATTACCTTCAGTTTCGTAGTGGTGTCAGCTTCTGCGGCTGATTACAGTAAGTATTATGATGGTCTTCCTTTGAAGATCAATCAGGTGAGGGAATTTACTGTCCCTTCATATAGTGTGAAAATCTCTGACTTCGGAGGTGTCAGTGATGGCGTTACGCTCAATACCAAGGCATTTGAGGATGCGATCGCACATCTTTCGCAGAAAGGCGGTGGCCATCTGATCGTTCCGGAGGGAATCTGGTATACAGGACCGATTGTTTTCGATCATAACATTGATTTGCATCTGGATCGAGGAGCATTGCTTCTATTCAGCGAAAACCTCAATGATTATCCCGTGGTTAAATCAGATTGGGAGGGGCTTAATACCTATCGTGCGATATCTCCTCTTACGGCCCGTGGCAAAAAGAACATCTCAATTACAGGGGAAGGCACCATCAACGGAAATGGTCAGTGCTGGCGACCTGTTAAAAAGTCGAAGATGACCGATCCACAATGGAAGAAACTCATACAGTCTGGAGTTGTCAACGATAAGGGTGACATCTGGTTTCCTAATGAAAAGGCAATGAAGGCATACTATGATAAAGATATGCAAGAGAAAGTACATATCGGGGATCCTAATGCTTTGGAAGCTGCACATGATTTCCTTCGTCCCGTGCTTGTTTCATTCATTGGTTGCACTAATGTATTGCTTCAGGGTGTGACTTTTGAAAATTCTCCGGCATGGAATGTTCATCCTCTTATGTGTGAGAATCTTATCGTCGACAATGTGAACATCCGCAATCCTTGGTATGCCCAGAATGGTGATGGTATTGACGTTGAGTCATGCACTAATGTGCTTCTTGTCAATAGCAGTTTCGATGTGGGAGACGATGCAATCTGCATGAAGAGCGGCAAGGACAAGGATGG
>CAZWJO010000035.1:0-6385 GCA_964634905.1 uncultured Sangeribacter sp. | reverse complement strand
GTCACAGAAGAGACTCCATCTTTCCGCAATATATTCATCAAAGATGTGGTATGTCGTTCCGCTGGCAGAGCTGCCCTATTTAATGGACTCCCGGAAATGCCGATGAAGAATGTAGTCCTTGAGGATTGCCGATTCCGTGCCGACAAAGGTTTTGCACTCAATCATGTCGACGGCCTGACACTGAAAAATGTCACAGTAGATGTCCCCGGCGAAACCATCACATACGGCGAAGGAGTCGAGAATGTGAAGATCGATTGATTATGTTGAGACGCACGGCTCGTGCGTCCGCATATATTAACATAATATTTAAATGACACTTCTAAGATATCCAATCGGCATACAGACTTTCTCGGAAATCATAGAGAAAGGATATGTCTATATAGATAAGACTCAATATATTCCCGAACTAATATCTCATGGGAAATATATCTTCCTGAGCCGTCCACGTCGGTTTGGTAAGAGCTTGTTGTTGTCTACCCTAAAGGCATACTTTGAGGGAAGACGTGATTTGTTCAAAGGTTTGGCCCTCGACAGTATGACTGTCGATTGGTTGTCTTCTCCCGTGCTTCATTTTGATTTTACTTCTGAAGATTATAGTAGAGAAGGAGGGTTGGAGAATAGGCTGAATTTGATATTAAAGAGATTGGAAGATGTTTATGGGCGAGATCCAGAGTTGGTGACTCCATCCCAGCGTTTCAACTCCCTGATTTATGAAGCGTATAAGAAAACTGGTAAGCAGGTCGTCATATTTGTAGATGAATATGACAAACCTCTATTGGATATAGAAGACCATCCTGAATTGTTTGAGAAAAATCAAAGGACGTTAAAAAGTTTCTATGGTAATCTCAAGTCGATGGATGAAATGATCCGGTATACATTCATTACTGGAGTGGCACGTTTCAGCAGAGTCAGCATTTTTAGTGACCTCAAAAATCTTGACGACATATCCATGGAGGATACTTTTGCTGACCTTTGTGGTTGGACAGAGAAAGAACTGCTTGAATCATTCCTCCCAGGGATCGAGGAACTTTCTAAAAAGCGCAAAGAAACATTCGACAAGACTTTGTGGACTCTTCGAGATTATTATGACGGGTATCTTTTTACTCCCGAGGGCTCACGTTTATATAACCCTTACAGTGTGCTCCGCTCGTTAAAAGCTAAGAAAATATCACCTTTCTGGTTTGATACAGCCTCCCCTTCTTTTTTAGTACGCCGTATAAAAGCGCGCGGCACCTATCCCCCATCGCTTAACGGACAGAAATGTCGAGAAGTAGATTTAATGGCAGTCGGACTTCATGACCGTAATCCAATACCCCTTATGTTTCAGACCGGTTATCTGACAATAGCATCAGTTGACGAGGCAACTAAGCGATACGAGCTTCGATTTCCTAATAGGGAGGTAGAAATAGGATTCTATCAGCAACTCCTTCCCATGTATGTCCCGGATGTAGATAATCCTGATAGCTCTTTTGATTTCTTCAAATTTCAAGACGATTTATTAGAAGGGCGACCGGACGATTTCATGAAGCGCTTAGCCACATTGCTAAAAGATCTTCCCGGAGAGGATCATTGTGAATCTGCATATAGGGCAATAACATATCTTTTGGCTGTTCTTTGTTCTCCGCAATCCATTGCAGAGCATCATGGAAATAAGGGAAGAAGTGATATAGAAGTTATCACTAACGATTATATCTATATTTTTGAATTCAAATACAATAAAAGTGTCGTCGAGGCGATTGATCAGATTCATTCACGCGACTATGCAGGGCGCTATGGAATGGATTCTCGAAAGATCTTCCTAATCGGCGCAAATTTCAATGAAAAGAAAGAAAATCGAGGATTGGAATATGAGATAGAGCTCATCAACCCTTGACTTTATATCTCCGATGTTTCCATGTACAGGCCTTGGTAACATTTTATTTGATTAGAGATACCTTTTGCCGGCGTTGGACGCATGCGGAGCATGCTCTATTACTTAGTTTGCCATTGGCTCTGTTTCCGATGCATAATTAGTAATAGAGCATGCTCCGCATGCGTCCCACCGCGTCAATTAGTAACTTTTTTATTCTAAATTCTCAATTCTCAATTACTCCCAGTATCTGATTAGCCGCATCCTTTGTATTGACCTTTGAGATGATCTTCTCGACGGTCCCGTCGGGCGAGAGCAGGAAGGTAGTCCTGACAATCCCCATATACTCCCGTCCTGCCATTTTCTTCTTTTGCCATACCCCGGCGAGTTGACAGAGTGTTGTGTCTGTATCTGCTACAAGTGGGAATTTCAGACCGAATTTGTCGGCAAACTTTGTATGGCTTGCAGCTGAGTCTTTGCTCACTCCAATCACTTGATATCCTTTTGCTGCCAATTCATCCAGACCGTCGTTAAGGCTGCATGCCTCAGCTGAACAACCTGGAGTATTGTCTTTCGGATAGAAATACAATACGAATTTCTTACCCGGATAATCACTAAGTTTTACTTCTTTCCCCTGAGCGTCTACGCCGAGCACATCTGGGAATTTATCTCCTATTTCCATAATCAATTACAAAATTTTACTATCTAAAAATTCTTGTGCAGACATTACAGGAATGTCTGAAAATGAGAAGTCTTTTTGATTTCTTGTTATTATGCAGTCGCAATTTTCTGCTTTTGCACTGAAATATTGCAGACCGTCTTCAAAATCTTTGGTTCTCAATAATATAGAATTAGTTAGTTGAGACTTATTATTTTCTATAATATTGAAAAGTTCAGATATTGTAGCAAGATAATTATAAAGTTCATCTAAGGGAATTTTTCGAGCAATGTATGCAAAATTTGCAACTGATAAATAACTTATATAGAAACTCCTCCCTTTCTCAGTCCCATCTTCCAAAAAATCCTCACACAAAGTTTTGTATTCTGATCTTAAGATATAGTCAATTAAAAAATTTGTATCAAGAAATATTTTTTTCATTTTGACATTATGTATCTTGTTCTCTCATCG
Source organism: uncultured Sangeribacter sp. (assembly GCA_964634905.1). Taxonomy (GTDB): domain Bacteria; phylum Bacteroidota; class Bacteroidia; order Bacteroidales; family Muribaculaceae; genus Lepagella. The sequence continues at coordinate 3,407 of CAZWJO010000035.1, read as the reverse complement.
GTCATATCTATATAGGAGGGATCAATACTGCCGCTGAGTTGCTTCATCTTTCTTATCCATTCTTCACGCTGTTTTTCTGTTTTATTTTCCTTCCGAACGGACGCTTTCAAGACTCCCTTGATATTTTCAATTATGTTGCTGATCATATTGCTGTCAGCACCTGATTCTAATGTAACTATAATTTCGGTATTCATATATTTTGTTTTTTATATTATAACAATTTTTACGACTGTTTTGTCAGCTATTGGGAGTGATTCCTTCCAAATTTTTACTGCATTATTCAATAATAGGCAGCTATCGTAGTGTCCAATGATGACATCCACTCCTCTCCATGCTTTGAGTAAAGCCTCGGTTTCTTTTCGAATTGCTTTTTCATCAGTCAAATCGACGTGGTGGAAGCGTATGCCATTTTCGTATGCCATCCTTTTGCCTTCTTTTTCATCGGAATCAAAGACAGCTATGCGGTAGCCCTTTTTCCGCATTTCCAATACCTTTTCCTTTGCTTTGCCATGGCATCCTCCGGCTACGATCACACGCTGTGCCCCCGGACGAATCCCTGGAATCCCTCTTTTCACCGTGAGCTTCCCACTCCGAAACTCCTCCATCCTCCTCTCAAGATAATTATCAGCCATAGCGTTCTATTTTACTGGTGTAGCCGTAGCAACCATCTCCATCAGCTTCCCAAACCATGACGCAAGTGGGGCAGGAGCGCTCAAAAGGCCTCCATTATACTGTAGGTTAAGCATTGAGAATTTCACACGGTATTCCGGCTCGTACTTCTTATTATATACCGTTAGACTCTTACTGGAAACATTCTGGTCTGCCTTCACCTCTATAGGAATAATGTAGACATCCCACTGCAAAACGAATTCAACTTCAGCTCTTCCGTCAGAGGTCCAATAATAAGTTTGATCTGTATCCAATAATGGTTTCATACATTCTAAAACAGCATTTTCTGCCATTGCGCCCTTAAATTCCGTAAAGTTAGCAATCGGGCTCATAATAATAGTGGCCGGTAGATTTGCAAGCCTGCGAACCAACCCGCAATCCAAGGCATATACCTTGAAAGCATCAGACTCCTGATATGCTGAAAGGGGAAAACCAGGTTTGCTGATATCATATACCCTATAAATCATTCCAGCTTCTTCCAACCACATCAACGCATCTTCATAATCTTTCGAACGGGCGCCGCTTTTAATCACTTTATATATGAATTTTCGATTTTCTTTAGCGAGCTGTGCCGGCAAAGAATGCCAGATAGCGCTGATTCTCGGAATTTCTTGGGCACTTGCATATTTTGCAAAGTCAAGTTCATAAAGGTCAAGAATGTCTTGAAGAATTGAGTCGAGTTCTTGAGTCCCTTTGTTCTCCAGAAACGCTACCGTAGCTTCTGGCATTCCGCCGCACACTTGGTATCTTCTGTATTCTGTCTTCAATTTGTTAAGTATTATTTCAGGAAGATGACCTATTTCTGTCAATGATTCGATATAATCATACGTCTTTGGGTCGCTGCTTTTTAAAAATTCCCGGAATGTAATAGGGAACATTCTCATTATATTGACTTTTCCGACCGGAACTTTTATATTCTTTTTTCTTACTGCCACACCAAGAAGCGACCCCGCAGCTATAATATGATATTCAGGAGCATCTTCACAAAAATATTTCAGGCTGTTGAGAGCAGCTTCACATTCCTGAATCTCATCAAATATGATTAAGGTCTTTCCAGCTTCCAAAGGCACGTCGCTGTAGATGGCAAGTTCCTTGATAATTCGGATCGGTTCTTTTGTGACTTCAAAAATGGATTTTAATTCAGGCTGACGGTCAAAATCGAATTTAATTGTATAATCGAAACATCTATGGCCAAATTCTTCCATAGCCCATGTTTTACCGATTTGTCGCGCACCTTTTAGAAGGATGGGTTTCCGGATTTTTCGGTCTTTCCACTCAATAAATCTATCGATTATTTCTCGTTCTATTTTCATAATTTCCATTGTTTGGTGCAGATTTATGTATTTTTTTACATTTTTCTGCACTTACTGATGCAAAATTACGAAATTATTTTTATTAAAACAAATAATCACGGCAAATTATAGAAGCCAAAAATCAAAAAGTAGATATAATAGTATTATGGTGGAATGAAAAAATTTTCTTAATTTTGCCATTAAGTTAGTTAATATGCGCTTGTATGTATGCGGAGCATGCTCTATTACTAATTCCAACTCGGTTAGGACCAAAATAACTAAACCCCTAAACCATTAAACCATTAAACCCCTAAACCAAATGAAATACGGATATTTTGACGATAAGAACCGGGAATATGTGATTACTAATCCCAAGACCCCTTGGCCTTGGATCAACTATCTTGGCAACAAGGACTTTTTCTCCCTAATCTCCAACACTGCCGGCGGATACTCCTTCTATAAAGATGCCAAGTTCCGTCGTCTAACCCGCTATCGCTACAACGGCGTGCCGATGGATGCTGGTGGAAGATATTTCTACATCAAGGATGGCGACACAATCTGGAATCCGGGTTGGAAACCGACCAAGACTCCACTCGACCATTACGAATGTCGCCACGGCATGAACTATACCAGAATTATAGGGGAGAAAGATGGCGTAGAAGCTAACCTATTATTCTTCGTGCCATTGGATACTCATGCCGAAGTGACCAAACTGACCCTAACAAACAAATCTGACAAGCCTAAAAGTCTCAAACTATTTTCATTCATCGAATGGTGTCTTTGGAATGCCGCAACAGACATGGAGAATTTCCAACGTAATTTCTCTACGGGGGAAGTGGAAGTCGAAGGAAGCACCATTTATCACAAGACTGAATATAAGGAACGCCGCAACCATTACGCCTTCTTCGATGTGAATGTGCCTGTCAAGGGTTTTGACACTGACCGTGAGACTTTCATGGGGCTTTACAATGGTTTTGACGAACCCGAAGCTGTACTTGAAGGAAAACCCCGTAACTCTGTCGCCCACGGATGGTCGCCCATCGCATCCCACTACCTCGAAATCGACTTGGAACCGGGTCAAAGCAAAGATCTGGTCTTCACTCTTGGGTATGTGGAGAATCCTGACGACCAAAAATGGGAGAGCAAAGGAATCATCAACAAGAAGGCTGCCAAAGAAATCATGGAGAAGTTTGACACTCCTGAGAAAGTGGACAAAGCTTTTGATGAGTTAAGGAAATATTGGGATGATCTGCTCTCTAAATATACTGTCAAATCAGGTGATGAAAAACTTGACCGGATGGTCAATATATGGAATCAATATCAGTGCATGATCACATTCTGTTTCTCCCGTTCAGCCTCTTTCTTCGAGAGTGGTATAGGGCGTGGAATGGGTTTCCGTGATTCCAATCAGGATCTTGTAGGTTTCGTACATCAAATCCCGGAACG
>CAZWJO010000034.1:9313-27867 GCA_964634905.1 uncultured Sangeribacter sp. | reverse complement strand
CAAAAAATAAAACAAAAAAAAATTAAGGAGAGAGAAAAATTTAACCAATAAAATTACAAAACGCTTGTGTATGTCGGCGAATTTAACTAAATTTGGGGCGTAAAGCAACTTCAATAATAAATCTAAAATGAAAAAACATTTACTTTTGATAGCTGCGGCAGCCTCTATACTGGCCACAGCTAATGCCAATGAATACAAGTTTGTATTTGATGGCGAAAACAGTTTGGGAGGACTACCCAGACAAACTGATGAAAAAAATTTGGATTTCGTCGACGGATTCAGCTTTTCAGAAGAAGGAATCAATTTTTCAATCAGCAAGACAGACGGAAACGGCAAGGGCTATGCTCTTGTGAATGCAGGAGGAGACAAAGCAGGAATATATGTTTCTTCCGGCATAGCAACAAAGATAGAGCTAACAGTTCCAAATGGAACCATCTCTGCAGCTAAAGTATATATTTCAGGATATGCACTTAGTTCACTCGATGTTTCTTTCAATGGCGATTTAATCGAAAGCAGTGTTAACGGGGCTACTTTTTATTGGTCGTGGAGCGGAAAGGAAGGAGTAGAGGGATTAGCGATAGAATGGCCTTCAACATATATGGCACGCTACATACATTCTATAGAATTGACTTATACCGGAGACCTTGGAGGGAAACAGGAATGTGGGCTTTCTTTCAGCCAAAAGGAATGTGAGGCAATAATGGGAGAAAGTTTTTCAGCTCCGAAACTAAATAATCCAAATAAGCTTCCCGTCACTTGGACAAGTACTGATGAAAATGTCGCAATAGTCGATCAGGAAGGGAATTTGACATTAGTCGGCGGGGGAACTACCAATATAGTAGTGTCTACAGAGGGTAATGATGAATATGCGGCAGGGAACGTAAAATATGAACTTTCTGTGATACCCTCTGCACAAAATCTTACTGAAATGAAAGCGTTTGCTCCTAAGCTGTATGATAAAGTAAAAGTTAATTTTCCAGCCACAGTTGCGTTTGCCCACAGTAGCTATGCATTTGTAATTGATAGCGAAGGAAATGCAGGATGCTTTAAAGATAATACTAATGCGGGAAGCATGTCAGAAATTCCCACTATGTATAAGGTAGGAGATGTCATTCCTGCCGGTTGGATCGCTACAAATGCCACTATATATGAGAGTGTGGTGTGGGAAGGCAAACTGGGTAAGGCAACTGAAAAAGTAGAGGTCACTTATCCAGAAGTAGTTGGAGTGACCCCTAAAGATGTTGACAGAGTAGTGATACTTAAAAATGTCACATTCGACACCACTACCGCAATAGGCACTACTAAAGCATTTGGAACAACTCCGGATGGCACAACCTACGAATTTCAAGATAATTACGGAGCTCCATACATGCCTGCCGGAACTTACGATGTCACTTGCTTAGTAAAATATGCAGTGGTCAGTTCAAAAGAATATTTCTATCTTGCACCAATAGCATATACAGAGTCAAATGGACAAGGAACAGGAGTAGAGAATATCGCCTCAGCAGACGAAGAAGCAACCTATTATGACCTGTCGGGAAAGAAGATTTCCAATCCTAAAGTAGGCTTGTATGTGAAAGTTGTCAAAGACAAAGCTGAGAAAGTGATGATGAAATAAATCTTTTTGAACTAAAGCTTAAAGTCGAAACAACTTCTATAATAGTTTTAAGGTTGTGGGAATAAAGACCACAACCTTTTTTTTAACAATAATAATTATGGGAAAAGAATATTTATGGGGGTATTTGGATAAGGAAGGGAATATGGCAATAGAGCCACGGTTTCACGGAGCGGATGAGTTTCATGAGGGATTGGCTGCTGTGAAAATAGATTGGGCACGAGGTTATATCGATAAGACGGGGAACTTCGTGATAGAGCCCAAGTATCAATATGCCGGCTCATTTAATAATGGAAAGGCACTTGTCGAGCTCGACGGACTATGGGGATATATCCGACCAGACGGAACTTGGGAAGAGGAGCCGCATCGTGTGGAGGGGAATCCTATTGGCTGCACACCTCTCACTCCAGGAGAGATCCCATCTGAATATGAATACAGTGACGGACTTGCAGTGGCTCTAAAAGGGAAGAAATATGGATATGTGGATCAAGAGAAAAAATTTGTTATTAAAGCACAGTATAAGCAGGCAAAGCCATTCTCCGAGGGATTGGGGGCGGTGCTCTGCTTAGTGAATAGTGAATAGTGAAAAGTGAATAGTGAAAAGTGAATAGTGAAAAGTGAATAATGAATAATGAATAATAAAAAGGTGCGATCCTTGCGGGTCGCACCTTTTTATTATTTGATTATAGGGGATTTATTTGATTATCATCTTTTTGCTGAAGCTTCCTGAATCAGTGCGAACTACAACAGTCACTACACCATTATAGAGGCCTTCGATAATAATGCTGTGGGCCTTCGACTTATTAGCCTTTGCAATCATTACACCAGCTATGTCGTAAACTTCAACAGATTTAACAGAAGACAAATCACCATTAAAGAGAATATTTCCATTTTCAGAGAAGATTCCGAAGCGATCAGCCTGAATAGAATCAACAGCAGTTGTATTTTCGATGTTGATGAGACAAGGATCAGCGAATGAACTCAACATGTCAATATCGAAAGATACAGAAGATGATGAAACTCTCTCCTCTTCGAGATTATCTATGATACGGAAACTGATCGGATCGCCGAAATTACCGTGAACGTTGATCATAACCATTCCATTGACAGCTACACCAATGCCACGACATTCTTCACCGCAGAAAGCAGCCACCAGATAATCGTCAGACTCAACGACAGAACCATTGTCCATTACGAGCTGTGCGACAATAGGCATTACAGAGGCATACTTGTGATTGTCTACCATCCAATTGCCATCAGCAGCCACAACAGGAGCCTTAGCAGCAACAACTTTTTTACCAGCAGGAACAAGGTTATAGGCTACTTCTTTAGCTGAGTTACTATAGAACATATATCCTTCTCCAGGAACCATCTGTGAGAGACTACCTTGCCATACACCGTCGGCATCAGCCTGAACGAATCCATCGAGACCAACTATCATTTCGCCTTCCTCAGCATTGAAATTGGCAAAAAGATCGGATATAATAAGACTTCCTTCATCAACCGGACAACCGATCCAATTCCAACCGCGAGTGAGTTTCACAGTGCCTGTCGGATCGAATGCAATACCTTCAACAGAACCGTTCCAACCAGAGTTGTCAACAAAAACCTTGTAGCCAACAACAGGAGAAAGCTCAGTAAGATTACCAACAAATCCGAACTTCGGATCTCTAACCACTTCCTGAGTCTGAGAAAGGATACTACCTATACCTTCAGAAGCAAAATCAGATATAGAAACTGCATTCTCATAATTATGAGAAATCCAATTCCAATTTTCTGCAAGATTGTAATTGATGTTAACCTTCTTGAGTTCAAAATTGAGAACGACAGGATCTGAATAATTACCCTTGTATTCGGCAACCGCATTAATAGTCATAGATTCGGCAGAAGGAGCGAAGGGTGCAGAATAGAGTTGACGTGTACCCTCAGCATCAGTTGGATCTGAGCCATCTAAAGTGTAGAAGATCGAAGCCTTCGGAGTGGCTGATGCCAATTCAATAAGACTTGAACGATAGAGGCGTGTTCCAGCAACGCCAGCAGAGGCCGGATCATGAATCCAAAGAGGATGCTCGCCAATCAGCAATTCATTCTTCGTGGTTCCTTCATTAGCACACATGTAAGCTGAGAAGGGAGTCAACACCATCGCCTCATCTTCTATAGGAAGCACGAAACGGCTACCATCTTCATTGAATACGAAATGAGAACCAAGACGAGCCTGCCCATCATAGCTTCCGAAGAGGGAGAATTCCTTACCAACTGCTACTGTTTCTTCAGGAACCGGAGTGAAAGGAACATCGTAAACGATTTCTTCACCTTGTTCAAGAGCTGTGGCAGTGAAAGTCACAGGCACAGATTTGTATGGAGCACAAATGTTAGCAAGATAAGGACGGTTGGGGAGAATCGTCGATTGAGGAGTCAAGAGCTCAGAGTTTTCATCGTCGAATGAAAGGAGGTGAAGACCAGAGCCTTCACGAGTGCCTATTTCCTCGCCAAATTCCATTTTAGTAGGAGTAAATGGAAGCATGATCGTCTTCCAGCCCCCATCAACATCAGAAGCATCGCTTGCAGTGATATCAGCCGTAAACGATATTTTATGATCGCCAAGTAGGAAGCTTGCAGGAGCATTGAATGAATGGTTGCCGTCAAGGATGATGTCTGAGGCAGCTACACGATTGCCGTCTTTGTTGAGAATAATATTGAGCGACTCAGCATTAGGAATATCAAGAGATCCCACATAGATGAGACAGTTAGGATTGAGTCCTCTGAATGATTCAACACTTACACCATCTACCTCTCCAGCCTTACGCATACCGGGCTTACCGGCAGCCTCCGGAGCACCGAGAGATGGGAGAAGTATACTTGTCAGATGGTCGCAACCTTCAAAAGCACCTTCACCTATCGCTATCACACCGGGGAGAGTGAGCGACTCTATATTGTCGCAATCTTTGAAAGCACCGGCTCCAATTTCAACAACATTCTCAGGCACGATGACGTCTTTCAACTGAGTCATACCCTCGAAAGCACCCTCGGGAATTGTCTCGTTGGCAATAGCAGAAAGATCAATAGTCTCTACAGCTTCGAAATTTTCACGAATTTTCTCAAATTCCTCTTCATTCATTTCTCCGGATACCGCAAGTTCGGTGAATGTAATCGCATCCTCTTTATCTAAGGATTCAAGATAGTCGGCTGGAATTACATCACCTTCTTCATAGCTTCTGATGCCAGAAATTCTAATCCAAGTATCGCCTTCGAGAGCTGGGATAGTGTATACTCCACCATCAGATTCGAGAGTCATTTCCCTGTCTTCATATTGAGCCGGATCTCCAGGAACGGTCAAAACCTTAGAATATAGATTGACAACAAGTTGAGTCTTAGGCGCAGGATCGGAGAGAGTGAACTTAATCTGACTACCCTCGCGATAAAGAACAGGCTTAACTTCCGGATTGCGGACTCCATTCACAATATATTGGAATCGATACATTGGAACGTTCTTCCATTCGCATCCTTCAGGAATATCAATAAATTGGGCAGTCACGCCTTCGGCACCTTCAAGATTCTCAAACTTAATATCATAATAGAACTTAAGATCGAGCTCATGGTTCTGAGGCACCCAAGGACCGGAAGCTGCGGAAGGAATCCAACGCATATAGAATTTTCCACCCGTCATATTAGGATTTTGCTCAGGAGAGTATTTAGCCCAAGCGGATAAAGCATATTCATATTGACCTATATTACTGAAGACATCAACACCGTTGTCGGTAAGTTTGAAAGGAACTCCGGGGCGAAGGACCGCTTTTTCTGCTTTACTGGACTGCTGTGCATTTGGAAGGACAACTTGAAATAGAACCTCATCAGTCTGACCGACCTCAATTTTATTAAGGTTATATTTGCTCGAATTATAGTAAATACGGCTCTTGTCGAGCTTTACCCAGTATGTATCCTTGGCTTCAGCCGGTGCCTTATAGAGAGGAATCATAGCCCACCATGAACTGGGCACACTATAGCTATCTTCTGAACCCTTAGGAACGTAAAGCAACATTCTCGAGAGGTTTCCGGTTGGGAACGGACTGTTACCACACGCAGGAGCCACCTTCGGACGAGCATCAATCTTAAGCAAATTGACACAAGCGGAGAATGCACCCTCACCGATGTAACTTACGTTTGCGGGGATGGTGATTTCAGTAATCTGAGTGCAACGAGCGAATGCATTATTATTAATACGTTCAAGGTTGTTAGGAAGAATGATAGTCTTTATCGAAGAGATTGAACTTGCACTTGAAGGTGCGAATGCATTCTCAGGAATAGAGTTACCTGTCATTGCAGCGCCCTTAATGGTCACATCAGACATGTCAAGATCGATGATGGTGCTTGCATTTTTGCGGATGGCATCAAAATCACTCACAAGCATATTACCGACGAGCTTGACACGAGTAGGACAATCTTCCAATTTAGAAGCGAGAAGTCCCTCCTGAATATTGAAGACCATGTAGTCACCCTCATCAGCATCCTTCACTGAGATAGTCACATCAATATCTTCTAAAACAGCCGGAATATAAACATTTGCATTTGCAACATTTGATTGCTTGGTCTCTCCATTTATGGCGACAGTCACGCGTTGAGCAGGGTTAATCGCTGAAGCCTTGATGGTGAAAGGCATACCACGAACCACTTCAGAAGAAGCACCTTCAATTCTTGCTCCGGTAACACTGGTAGGCATTGTGACATTGTGATAAACAACAGGATTGTTGACAGCCTGAATACGGTCAGTAATGCCTTCAGCTTCAGCCTCTACAAGCTGCCAATCCTTCTTATTATAAGAAGTGGCGAGCCGAATCTGATTGCCTTCCTTAACGGGAGCTTCCTTAACGGTACAATAGAAATTGTAGGTAAGATTTTCACCATTACGGCTATAGTAGTTGCTGAGAATGGAAGAGATGAATTCCTTAATCGCTCCGTTCTTATCAGTGAGGACCATAGCATAGAATTTAGCAGCATCGTCACCTTCAGGAACCTTTATAGCGTTGGCACGTATGGTAAACGATTGCTGGAAAGGCACGTTGACAACGTTTGTGACAAGACCAATACCCCCGGCTTCAGCGGTGAGTTTCCAAGTTTTGTCGACTGTTGTGGCCTGAGGCTGCTTGAACTCAACATGTATCAAAGTATTTCCGTTGATAGTGGCCTCATATACTCCAGAAGCATTTGGGTTAAGACGAGTAGAGTTTGCATATACCTCCATGATGGCATCGTCGTTTGTGCCGTCAGTATCAACACTGAATTGATATTTAGATCCTTTTTCAAATTCAGTTCCTTCTGTCAGAAGAGTATACTTAAGGCCTTTCTGCTCAGCAACTGTCAGCGTGAAGCTATTAGAAGGCACAGGATTTTCCTCAATAATTTCTTTGAAATCCTGCCAGTATTCCTTAGCCTTGTAAGCATCAGTAGCACCTACAGGGACAATGAGCTTGGTCTGCGGAGTCCCGTTGAATACACACCAGTTGATCCATGCCGGAGAAGAGCGACGCACTGTCACCTCGCGGAGCTGATTACATCCTACGAATACATTGTATTCCCATGTACCTACATTAGCAGGAACTTCGATTGATGTAAGACCGGTCTGTGCAAGACAGCCGTTCTTGAAAGTAGTAAGGTTGTTAGGAAGAATAATCTGCTTCAGCGAACGATAGCCATTGAATGCCTTAGTCGGAATGGCATTAGAAGGGTTAGAACCGTTAGCCACGATGCTTACCTGAGAGATGTCGAGACGCTCGAGTTTCATGCGATCGCGCATGAAGGCGAAGTCGATGGCATTTATCGTGCCAAAAAGAGTGAGGTCTTTGACAGTAGCAGCCTCATTCTCAGAGATACAATTCTGAAGATTGCCGGCTGTAACCCATACCACTTTCTTAGAAAGCACGTCAGAAGCATTCTGCACAAGGATATCTATCTTCTGGTCTTCGAGTACATTTGAAAGACGATATCCGTTGTTGGCATCAGCAGTAAGGATAAAGCCATTAGCCTTAACTGTGATGACCTTGTCAGCAGACTTTGGAACGACCGTAAAGGAATAGTCGCGTCCTTTTATCACCTTATCATCGGAAGCGGATACATCCGCATCGTCGGAAGCAGAGGGCAGAGAAATTGAGAAATATTGGATCTGATTGCCTTTTGCCGGGACCTCCCCTTTAGCAAGCACATCCCCAGAAACAGGAATCCATTCAGTGCTGAAGGCAGGCTGAGCAACAAGGCGAACTACATCACCATCTACCACATCAGTACCTGCCGGAAGCTTACAGATGAAATCTACATAGCTCGTAATCTGAAGCGCCCATAGTGAGAAATTTCTACCGTCGTTAAGAAGCGCTTTCATCTTTCCATCGGCTCCAAAGAGAGCAACAGAAATCTTTCCATTGAAGTCTGTATTGGAGATATTCTTAAGAGCACCTGCACGAACTCCGAAGGAAGATGCATTAGAGATATCGTTAACATCAAGAGTCAGACCAATCTGACCTCCATCGCTCGTCACATGAATATCTGACCAGAGTGTGTTGTCGGCAGCTGGCTGAATACCATAGACAATTGTCATCAGGTCGTTATACTTATGAGCCTTGCTGACAACAGGATTAAGCGCATCTGTAGCGAAGAAACCGTTGGCGGATCCACCCCAACCCCAGTTGATATGGAAATAAGGAACACTTCCCCGCATCTCATATCCATCGCACACAAAAGCATGGCCAGCTGATACATCTTGACCACAATAAAGGACAGGACGATCAGCATCTATTTCATCTACTATCAGTTGGTCCCAGGCATCACGGGTCATTTCCTGACGTTTCTTATAGGAAACCCCGGCGTCATAACCAAACAAAGAAGTTAGAGCGTAAGGCACTTTTACTTCGTAGGCACTTGAACTTGACATGCCGAAGTCTGTACCGATACCTATTGCAGCATCTGCTACGAGAGCAGCCACAGCATTAGCTTCTTCTTCAGAGTAGCCACTGCGGTAATTGTCCATACGCATAGTGGACCATGAATACTGCCCAGCCTCATCGCTATTGACAATAGAAGCGGGACGAGAAGCAGGGAATTCATAATACTTAAGAATTTCTGCAAGAGCAATGCCAACACACCCGGTCAGACGGCGATTAGGGATGCTATTGTTGAAAGGAGCTTCTTGACTCCATTCGGGAGTCGAGAGGACTTTGCTTGAAGATAGAGCGGAGGCTCGTGATAGGACACGGCGACGCACGTCGGCTGTAACCTTCACAGGCTCGAGAAGCACACGCTCGGCTTGCGCAGGAACCGAGCCTACGCTCCAAATGGAATTATCGGAATAGCCAATAACAGGAATAGAACTTTCATCTGCCGAAACTATTACGAATCCTTTGCCATCTTTGGCATTGAAGACGTAGCATATCGGATTTGAGACATCATCGGTAGCTGTATGGGCAAGGACAAAAGCATCCTTGTCTGCCAGCCGATGGACATCGCCAGACTGAAAAAATTCAGCGGCAACGTCTTTAGCTTCATCCACGCTGAGTGTGGCAGCTCCCATGAGGGAAGGCACCATTGCACACAGACTGAGCATGAGCATCTGCTGAATTGATTTTCGCATAGGTCTTAATGTATTAATGGATAATGTTAGATTATGATTAATAGTCAATATAGCTTCACTAACGGAGTTTTAAGGTCGCTTCATTTGAAGAAACTCCATAGAAGACTACATTTTAACGTAAAAATCAATAATTTACTATTTAAAAATATTGAATTTTATTTAAATTTTGATAAGACACCCTGAAGGGAAAGATTCCTTCGGGGTGACTTATTTAAGTATTTATCTGATCACCATTTTTTTACCGTTGATGATATAGATACCGGGAGTCAGACGATTATTGAGATCAGTCGACTTAACTTTCTTAAAGAGCAGAATTCCGTCGAGCGAATATACAGTTACTTCATCAGATTCGAAAGCAACGTCGTCAACGGCGACAGTACCACTCTCAGTCAAACTACCATAAACCACCAGGTCATGAGCAGGCATAGTAGCAGGAACATCATTCCAGCCTGAGAAGATATATCCTTCTTGCTCAGGAACTACAGGAGTCACAATTTCCGCACCAAATGCGAGCTGACCGGTGTAGGCAATTTCATCATTGATCTTGAACGTGATGTTATAATAGTTTACGTCATATACCCCGCTGAATTCAAGATTAGCAGCCGGCATTGTAGTAGGCACCACACCCCATCCGGAGAATGTGTATCCTTCTTTCACCGGAGTCTGTGGAATTACAATCTCAGCTCCATACTCAACTATTGCTGAAAGAATCACTTCTTCTCCAATACGGAACACGACATTGTAGGAATTGAGTGAATAAGTACCATTGAATTCAAGGTCGGTTGCCGGCATTACTGAAGGGATATCACCCCATCCACTAAATGTATTACCCTCTTTATCCGGAGCCACCGGAACAGAGATTTCTGCGCCATAAGCGACTGTAGCCGAACTGATAACATCTTCACCTATCTTGAAGACAACAGTATATTTATTTACTTCATACGACCCTGTAAACACCAGATTAGAAGCTGGCATTGTAGAGGGTAGCACTCCCCAGCCGGTAAATGTAAAGCCCTCCTTCTCAGGAACATCAGGAGCTTCGATGGGGGCTCCATATTCAACTGCTTTGGTCGAAAGCGTTTCATTACCAATAAAGAACGTCAGTTGATAGAGAATAGCGGAGTAAGTGCCTTCAAATACGAGGTCTTCTGCCGGCATAGTAGCGGGAACATCGCCCCACCCAACGAAATTATAACCTTCCTTGACAGGAGCTTCCGGAAGAACATCAATCATGGATCCACCGTATGGAACCTGGACGGAAGAAACTATATCCTCGCCAATCTTGAATGTAACATTATAGTTATTAACGCTGTAAGAACCGGAAAAAGCAAGATCGGCGGCAGGCATTGTAGTAGGAATCACACCCCACCCGGAGAATGTATATCCTATCTTAGTCTCTACATCCGGAACAACTATAGGATCTCCGAAAGCAACTAAATCGGATGAAATTTCTTTTCCGTCGATAGAAAATTCAAGTTTGTATTTATTTGCCGTGTATTCACCAACAAACTCAAGATTCCTATTAGGAACCACTGCCGGGATTTCACCCCACCCGCTAAATGTATATCCTTCCTTCTGAGGAACTTCAGGAGCCACTATCTCTGATCCAAAAGGCTGTTGGCCAGTAAAGAATACTTCTTCGCCTATTTTGAAAGTAATTGTATAGTGATTAGGAGCGTAAGTGCCTGATATTACCAAATCGTTGGCCGGCATAATTGCCGGAACATTACCCCAGCCACCAAATGAATTTCCTTCTTTGTCCGGAACTTCAGAAGGGACCGATATCTCAGTTCCAAAGGCAAGCTGGGTAATATAAAACACTTCTCCGTCGATGTCGAAAGTCAAAGTGTAGAGGTTGACATCATAAGATCCGTTGAATTCGAGGTCAGACGCGGGCATTGTAGTCGGCACCATACCCCAGCCTGCGAATGTGTGGCCCTCCTTAGCCGGAGCAGCCGGAACAGCAATCTCTGAACCAAATGGAAGAGTCCCATCAAAAATGACATCATCGCCAATCTTGAAAGAAATGTTATAGCTATTGAGTGCATACGAACCAGAGATCACAAGATCGTTAGCAGGCATAGTAGCAACATCGACACTCCAACCGAGGAATGAATACCCTTCTTTCTCGGGGGCCTCAAACGCAGTCAAAAGACTTCCATAAGGGACCTGAGTGGTAAACAAGTCTTCACCATCGATACGATAGGTAAGGGTGTAAATATTTACTTCATAGCCACCGACAATCTCAAGGTCGGAAGCCGGCATATTGGTTGGCACCATACCCCAGCCTGAGAAGGAATACCCCTCTTTCACGGGAGCCTCAGGAGCAGAAATCTCAGTACCGTAAGGAATGTCACCTTTAAAAATCACATCGTCACCTATACGGAATAAAAGTGCATAACTGTTTAAGCCATAAGATCCTGAGATAACAAGGTCGTTGGCAGGCATGGTTTCAGGAATATTACTCCACCCTGAGAAAGAATGTCCTTCTTTTTCAGGTGGAGCCGGAGCCTCGATTTTTGAGCCGTAAGCAACCTGAGTAGTATAGTAATCTTCTTCACCGATACGATAGGTCAGAACATAAGAATTGACAACGTACTCACCAACAATCTCAAGGTCGGCAGCAGGCATTGAAGAAGGAACTACTCCCCAACCGGAGAAAGAATATCCATCTTTAGCAGGAGCTTCAGGAGCGACTATATCAGCGCCATAGGTTAGAGTTCCTGAATAAATCAAGTCTTCTCCAATTTTAAAGGTAACTGTATAATTATTGATTGTATAGCTACCATCAAACTCAAGATTGTGGGCCGGCATAGAAGTCGGGACATCACCCCAGCCGTTGAATGTGTAACCTTCCTTTGCAGGGGCTTCAGGTATGGTGAAAGGAGCGCCATATACAAAATCGTCTGTAAACAGAACAACTCCGTCAATTCGGAATGTCACACGATAGAAATTTTCATCAAAAGTACCACCGAATACGAGGTCGAATGCAGGCATAGTAGCAGGCACATCACCCCAACCACTGAAAGAATAACCTTCTTTGGTGGGCTCAGCAATAGCTACAATCGGCGCTCCATATTCATATTCTTCAGAAGCATATTCTTTGTCTTCCACAAGATAAGTCACCTTATATCGATTGACCTCATATCCACCTTCTATCACCAAATCTTTAGCAGGCATAGAAGCCGGGACATTCATCCAACCAGTGAACGAATATCCTTCCTTAGCAGGAGCCTCCGGAGCAACGATCTCAGTGCCATATATGAGGCGGTCGGAACTAATGATATTTCCATCGATAACGAATGAGATTCCGAAGACATTCGCTATGTATGAACCGTTAAACTCAAGATCTTTGGCAGGCATATTAGACGGTATCTCACCAAATCCACTAAATTCATAACCTTCTCTTTCCGCAGCAGTGAAAGACGGAACTTCAGCATCAAATTCCACTTCTACTTTATATGCCACTTCTCCGTCGATCTTATAGATGACACTATACTTATTGATTTTATAATCTCCTATAAACTCGAGGTTTTGGGCAGGCATTGTAGCAGGAATGTCACCCCAACCGGAGAATGAATATCCAATCTTCTCAGGCACCTCGGGAGCAACAATTGAACTGCCGAAAGCCAAATCTTCCGAGTATACGTCTTCTCCTTCAAGTTTAAATGTCAATTTATATACGTTGACAGTAAATGAGCCATGAATCTCAACATCGTGAGCCGGCATGGTCTCAGGAAGATTACTCCAACCATTGAAAGTGTAGCCTGTCTTTTCAGGAACTCCCGGAGATTCAATAGAGTCCCCGAATTTTAGATCTTTAGCAAGAAATTCTTCTCCGTCAACTTTAAAGATAAGTTTATAAGTATTGAGCGAATAAGAACCTTCAACAACAAGATCGGAAGCAGGCATGTTGGCAGGAAGATCATTCCATCCGTCGAATTTATAACCTTCTTTTACAGGAACCTCTGGCGCCACAATTGAAACACCATAAACAACTTCTTCTGAAAGCAGAGTCTCTCCATTAAGCTTGAATGTCAGTTGATAAGTATTTATTGTGTAAGAACTATGCATTTCAATATCATGAGCAGGCATAGTTGCCGGCACATCCCCCCATCCGTTGAAAGTATATCCTTCTTTTGCCGGAGCTTCCGGAAGTGATATGGGCGCATCGTATTCGAGCTCTGCGGCATATATCTCTTCATTGTCAATCTTCAAGACCAATTTATAATAATTGATTGCGTATGACCCTACAATTTCAAGATCATGAGCCGGCATTACTTCAGGGAGATCAGTCCACCCTATGAATGTATAACCGATCTTAGCCGGAGCTTCCGGAACTTCGATTTTTCCGCCGTAAGGGACTTCCAGTTCAGCCACCTGCTCTTCACCGTTGGTGAAAACGACCTTGTAAATATTAGGAGCGAAAGAAGCGCTAATTACCATGTCAGCATCTACAGTGACAGTAATTGATTGGCCGGACATACCATTGCTCCAGCTTTCAAGATGATAACCTTCATCAGGCAAAGCTGAAATATGGATCTCAGAACCGGCAGCGTATAAGCCATCTGAGAATTGAATGCTTCCATTCCCTTCCGAGCGTACAGACACATTAAAGAAGCGCTCCATCATAAAAGGATCGGAAGGCATTCCGACTCGAGAGTCGGATTTGAAAATAAAATCACTTCCATCTTTTGCTTTGATAATGGTGGTGTCACCATTAGCCTTATTACGAAGCAGGAAATCGATTTTCTCACCATTTGCGACATTGCTTCTGATTCGCATATAGAGACAAGTTTCTGTCTCTGACAATACCAATTTTTCAGCAACCCCACGACATTCATCATCGATGAATGCCCCGATCTCATAAATTTCAAGATCTTCCAGACTCTTATCTGCAAGACTGAAATAGAGACTCATGTCGTAGCGAAAATCTGCAGGATTCAAGTTCCAAGACTCAGACTTCATTCCTGCAAAAGCTGACACACACAGGGTCATGACCATCACGACCACTGCTGCAAGCATCTTGCTGTTTAATCTTTTTGATAACATGAATGAATAATAGTAGGTTAATAAAAAAATCTAAAAAAACACTCTCATTTTAGGCACGAACCATAATAAATTACAAAGATAATATATTTTTAGAATAAAATGCAAATTGCGACCTCTAAACTATTATTTTTTTTTAATTTTTAAGATAAACAATAGGAAACTCCGTGTATGAAACATACACGGAGTGAATAAAATCTAATCATTTAGAAGGGATAAGCGTATAAGTCTTCACCCGTCCATTGTAGTCGAATTTGACAGTTGCATTGTCTTTCGCGGATGTTGGTTGGGTAATCTCATACTTAACCGACGGGCCGGAAGTCGTTGCAGATATTTCAGGGGTCTTATCTGAGAGTAGGGTGTAATTGACATCATAATGGTCGTAACCTGTGTATCCGTTGTCGTTGGTAGAGCGAGTAGGATGATCCGGAAGGTTTAGAGCTACTCCATTGACTGCAATTGTTATCTTTGGAGCGGGAGTGTGAACAAGTTCATCTCCTTTCTTATTGAATCCTATCCCATTCAATACGACAGCCGGACGATTTGGTATACCTTCGGCAACAAGATATAATGCATGTTTTCCGTCAAGGTTATCTACAGCTTCAGCAACGTCAATTGTGAATTTTGTCATTTCACGAGGAGCTCCGGGTGGAACCAATATCTCACCAATCTTCTTTCCTTTCCAGGTCTCATTCTCGTATGGGCCATCGAGCATAACATTGAGTTTTATAGGCCAAGGAGCCTGTGGAGTTAGGAAGACATTGAATTCCGTGCCGTTACCCGGTTTTGTGCCTTCAAATGGTTTTAGTCCTTTCGTAGCTTTGTCAAGCCCTTCAAAACCGAAATATTTGTATCCGACGATATCTCCTCCATTCATATTGACATTCATATTGGCATCCCAGATGTCCCAAGAGTCTTGCATTGAGCCAATATTTGAAAGATAGCAAGCATATCCGGCGTCATAATATTTATAAGGATCAAGACCGAAAATCTGGAAACCTTCCGATGTAACCTCAGCACCGGGATAATAGTCGCCATTGGATGCCTTTGCTGTCCATTTCTCATCAGCTGCGAAAGGATCATATCCTGTTATAGTCAAAGTTCCACCATCGGCAACTTTCTTTTGATCCCATTCAATTTTGACAGGGGCTACCATAGCCTGACGTGCAAAACCGAAGCCACGAGGAGGACGGTGATAAAAGACATACCATTGTCCGTTGATTTCCTGAAGTGAGCCGTGAGTGTTGTGGGCAGCATTGGTTTCCTTGAGAGCCGTTCCATCTTCGTTAAGGACAATGCCACGGGAATCCACGAGCACTCCCCCACTTCGCCATGGTCCGAGAGGGGAATCTGCGTATGCATATCGAAGAGTGGAATTTGTGCTTGGAAGGCCATAATCCGGACCGGAATATCCTGAGAAAATCATCACATATTTGTTGCCTACTTTTCTGATTGATGAAGCCTCGAAGAAATTGAAGTCGCCGGGATTCTGCTCACTATATAGAGCCGGATATTGAGTGCCTTCAGGATCTTTGATCACACCATAGCGGGCACTTGCGGGCATGAAATAGGGAATAATCTCTGTGCCGGGACGGAGGGAATACATTGTGTTTTGGTCGAGTTCAGCGGCGCTGGAATGTTGAAATCCCCAAAAACCGTAAGCACGGAAACCCTTCTTATAATCAGGATCTTTCTTGTCTGTGATTTGTTCGATGTAGATAGAGGGATCAAAGCCGAGGATGCTCCCGTCTACCACTGCTCCATCTTCATTTAGATTGACCGGGGTGAATGGGCCATTTGGACGAGGACCTTTGCACACCATAGCTTCACGGCGAGGTCCGCGGCTGTGAGGATAGAGATAATATTCTTTGTTACCTTTCCTGTCTCTTACCTCGACAAGGTCGGGAGCAAACATGACATCCCATTTGCCATCTTTTTCGAATGTAAATATCGGGCCTTCGTCGCGCCAATCGGTCAGATCTTCAACCGGTGCGGACCACATTCTGATGTCAGGACCGCAATATTCATTTACTCTGAGGTCGTGGGAGCCGATGATATAGGCACGATACTTCCCGGGATTGTCGGGATCTTCAAAAACTCGGGGTTCACCGTCGGGTAGATGTTCCCACAGAGGGAGATATGGGTTGCCGACACCCACTTTGTCGTTAGCAGAAACCAATCCGTTTGCGCCGAATATTCCTACAGAGGAAAAAAGCAAAGCGGCCGCCATTCTGCGTATGGCAGATCTGGTACTTTTCATGGGTAGAAAAAAACTTGAATTATGAAACAATATTTGCTAAAGCACAAAATTACTAAAAAAATCCGGATTAGCAAAATAAATCCCACAGGATGTCAAGCGTGTAGAGTCAACGGTAAAAACGTCTAATGGCAGACCCCTTTCGGAAGTCTGCCATAAAGATTGTCCGGATCAGAGCCATAATGTGTCTGACCGAAGATGAAGAAGCAAAGGATTACTTCATTGAAGAATTTTAATTGAAGGGGCCATACCATGGATCATCGTTAAGACCATAGGAAGACTGCAGTAGGGGGTCCATCTTCACTTCTACGATACTAATCTCTGGTTTTACGTAATTTTTCTTTGTCGGTTTCATTTTCTTATCTTGTTAGTTTTATTTTCTTCCTTATTTACACTCTACGTTCGTCAACGAGCCGGGGTGAGGATCTTCTTTCCATTCTTTATCACTATACCCCTGTAGCTGTCGGTGATGCGCTGTCCGTTGAGATTATATGCGGGAGTCTCAGACTTGTTGTCATCGCTGTTGACGCTATGGATGCCGGAGGTGCCGTTGCCGAACTTCGCTGAGATGCGTGCCGAAGCGTTAGCGGCAGCTGCTGAAGGGAGTCTGAAGTATGCGCGGCAAGCATCGACAGATGCTCCTTTGCCAGCTAATCTGAATTCATTTCCAGCCCAACCGTAATAAAGCTTTGAGTTCTGATCATCTTCAGTAAATATTTTCTTCTCATATATTCCGATATAACCGTCTGTCTCATCTTCTGTTTGATCCGGAGTAGCCTTAACTTCAACTGCATAATCAATCACGATGCCATTGGCAAGCTCAGCATCGGGAGTAAACATATAGGGAGTGTGCGCTTCGGTTGACTCTACGGGGCCGAACTGCACTGTTGAGTCGGTATAACCGGTGTATTCATATAATGTGCCCCCCTCGATAGCATTCATAGCGAATGGTAGGTGGAGGCTATAAGGGGTATCAGCTTCAAAATTTCGGTTGATAGTCACCTTATTTGCAGTAAAGTCATAAGGCACGCTGAGAAGGTTCTGATCGCTGCCGCCGTAGTTGATGATGAAGTGATCGCAGGTTGCACCTACCACTACATTGACGCGGCCTTCAGGCACAGTAGTGCTTTCGAGAACATAAACCAACGCATTTTCAGTCAACTGGCTTAGGAGGGCAGAGCAGTCGTCGGTAGCTTGCGACATGTCGACCAGTCTTAGGCCGCTGCAACCGTCAAAGATACCGGAGAGGTCGGTTACCTTAGAGGTGTTAAGGTAGCCTAACCCATTGATAACAGTCAGATTGGGGCAGCCGCTGAACCATCCGTAGCAAGTATTCGGGCGTGCAGTGCTGAATGTCTCATCGAAAACGACTGATTTAATTGCCTCGTTGCCGCTCCATTCGGGCGCAGTGTCGCCGCTGTTTAGGAAATAATAAGTAGGTTGCTCATAATCCAACTCTCCATTCTTGAAAGTCAGCACCGAGCTTCCGTCAGCAAGGACAGCGTGAGCGCCAACGAAATTCAGATAGCCGGTAGGTCCATAGTTAGCGTTAATTTTGTCAGTACTAACTGAAGACCAATTTCTCAGTTTATCGCTGCAACCAGAGAACATATCAGAAGAAGATGTAACTTTGTCAGTCATAAAGTCTTCCGAAACATATATTGCCGAAATGTTAGAGCAATCGTTAAACATATTAGCCATGTCTGTAACCTCATAAGAGTTGAAACTGCTCAGGTCAAGCGAAGTCAGTCCGGAGCAGCCGGAAAACATGTATGCCATGTTTGTTACTTTTGAGGTGTCAAGGTTGCTCAGGTCAAGCGAGGTCAGTCCGGAGCAGCCGTTAAACATGTTATTCATGTCTATAACATTTGAGGTGTCAAATTTGCTCAGGTCAAGCAAGGTCAGTTCGGAGCAGCCGGAAAACATGTATGCCATGTTTGTTACTTTCGAGGTGTCAAATGTACTAAGGTCAAGCGAGGTTAGTCCGGAACAGCCCTTAAACATGTATGCCATGTTTG
>CAZWJO010000034.1:0-9213 GCA_964634905.1 uncultured Sangeribacter sp. | reverse complement strand
CTAAGGTCAAGCGAGGTTAGTCCGGAACAGCCCTTAAACATGTATGCCATGTTTGTTACTTTCGAGGTGTCAAATGTGCTAAGGTCAAGCGAGGTCAGTCCGGAACAGCCGTTAAACATGTATGCCAAGTTTGTTACTTTTGAGGTGTCAAATTTGCTAAGGTCAAGCGAGGTAAGTCCAGAACAGCCATCAAACATATATGTCATTTCTGTAACATTTGTGGTGTCAAATGTGCTCAGGTCAAGCGTGGTCAGTCCGGAGCAGCCGTAAAACATGTCTGACATGTCTGCAACTTTTGTGGTGTCAAACTTACTCAGGTCTATGGAACTAAGTCTATAACATCCACAAAACATTGCGTTCATGTAAGCAACATTTGAGGTATTGAGGTATTCTAAATTTTCAATTTCGGTTAATCTTGAGATGTTAGTGAACCATCCACGGGTACCTGTCGGGCTAACATTTTGAAAAGAAGGCTCAAATACTACTTTGGTACAATCTGGGGATCTGTGGACAAAAGCGTCCCATGGTGGGAGAGCAGATCCTTGATTCAAATCAACCTCAAAGACATTAGTGATTGCCTTGCCATTGCTTTCAAGAATATCGCCTACTTTTAGCTCGGTGTCAGAAGTTAGGAAACGGAATGATTTGTCATCCTTACAGAAGACGGCGTAAGGCGTCGCTGCTCTCATTCCGGTGGCGAGCATCAGCAGACAGACGAATGCAAGAATTAGTTTTGTTTTCATATTATAGCAGGTTAATTAATATTTAGTCTATTACGTTGATGTCTTGCCATTTGCTGAGTATTTCAGCCACATCGGCTGTCGCTATGTCAGTTGGCACTTCATATTCCTCACAAAGACGCTGTGCCAACGATTGCGGAGTAAAGTCTCCCTGCGATATCGCCTCTTTCCATAGCCAGGCTGCCGTATCATTGAGAACCAATAGTTTCCCAAAATTAACGGCTCCAAGTCCTTCTCCTACTATTACAGTCTCGCCACAAACATCACGCAGCGCAAATCCATCTTTTATTCTCATATCCTTCGATATATTGTTAATAAATATTTTTTACCGGCATCAACCTCAACCATACATTTGCAAGAAGCATTCGCTTGTTGCTATAGAGATGAAAGGGCACATAATTATCCATCAGCCTCAAATCATCTTTTTCGGCTGTCAGACTAAAAATATGGTCTGCTATGGCAGAATACGATATCTCTTTCATATTCCGGAATGCTTGAATATGGTATAAAAAGAAACGTGAGCCAACTATGCCACGCTCCAGTTTGTAGGTCGTAGGAAACCTTTGATGCAGATGTAACAATAGTGACCCACGCATACACGTGAGAACCACTATGCTATCCCTTGCATCAGTTTTTGAATTTCCTACGTTCACAAACTGCAAGATGAGCATAACGCTTCTTATTTTACCAAAATGTCTTGGATCGACAGAAATCAATCCAAACGCAAATTTAATCATTTTTTTCTCACATACAAAATATTATTGTGCAAAAAAATGATTTTACTAATGATTTTTTCTTGAATATGGTGATAACCAAAATTAATTTGTAAATTTGCTTCTGAATCGGGTTCTTCTTCAATTTAGTTGAAAAGATTATCTTTGGTTGGAATTAGGGGATGTGAATGGGTTTTGGATTTTTGGGGAATTTTGCGCAGACGCGGATGGCTTTCGCTGTGACGGCTTCGCCGTCAGGCGGATTGGCGCGGATTTTTTCGCCTTCGGCGTGTTTTTTAGAGTTCAGATGCCAGAGTCCAGAGACCAGAAGCTTCGCGACGGTATTTTTGGTCGCTGTGCGTGGCTTCGCCGCAGGGTGGATGGGGTGCGGATGCTAAGCTATGGAGATTTTCAACTAAATTAGAAAAGAACCTTAATATTTTGGATTAGAAGATATTTTCCTAACCTAATCGTTAAATATCAAGATTGAATTTATTTAGAATTATATATTTTTTACTAATTTTACAAGTAAAAAAATTTTTTTCATAATTGCGATGCAGTATTCTGCGTGATGATGTATCTTATCAGATGTGAGACACCTTGAACTTGATATCGATAATCAGACCCTCGTGGAGGAGTGCCGGAGCGGAGATAGGGATGCCATGAGCATTCTCTATACCCGCTTCGCTCCTCGCATGCTCCATGTCATTTCTCGATATGTGAGTGACAAAGATAGTGCGCAGGATATCCTTCATGATGGTTTCATCGTGGCTTTCACACGCCTTGACACTATCCGAGATCCGGAACATCTTGACTTCTGGCTCGCTACGATAATGAAAAACCTTTCCCTCAAATACCTTCAGGCGCAGACGATCACCTCTATTCTCGATGAGATACCCGAAAACATAGAAGAACCCGAACTTGATGATATTCTCGATTTCGCTACCCTCGAATCACTCATCCGTCAACTTCCGGAAGGCTACCAGAAGGTGTTTCGCCTCGCTGTGCTTGAAAACAAGTCGCACAAGGAGATTTCTGAAATACTCGGTATCGCACCAAACTCGTCTTCATCACAACTCTTCCACGCCAAATTGCGCCTGCGGGAACTGATCAAAGACTATAAACTACGAGCCGGACTTATTTCTCTGCTGCTCCTGCTCATTTCCGTAGGGGTATTCTTCCTTTCCCGTCAAGATTATATACTGCTTACTTCCGATTATCTTTCGACAGATTCTATGCCGAAAAAACACATCTCAAATTCCGAATTCCAATCTGAGACAGTAAGTGAGAATTCCTCCGAGGAGGAAGTTAATACGCTGGTCAGTGCTAATATACCCTCTACTTCCCTTCCGAGTAAGCGTATAATTGCGGAAGAAATAAATACTGAAAATATTCCAGTGAATCCGCTTCCAGCTGAATCTGAAACACAATCTACATTCATTTCTGATTCCGTAGGCGTTTCTTCTCCTTTCAAGCCGGAAGATCATCCGAGGAAGCCACTTAATGATGATTCCGACAACTTACATGACCGTCTCTTTGCTGACGTCCCTCACAACGTATCCAAAGAAAAAGGATGGTCTGCTGGAATTTTATTCGATCCGGGTATGTTGAGTTTTAATGGATTAAATGATGGAGACCTCTTAACTGATCCACCACAATCTTGTCCATCTGATCCTCCCGGACCTGATGACGATGACACTACACCTCAGTCAAGGATTCCACGTCTTCCTAATGATATAGAAAGTTCGCTGGGATCAGCTCCACGTCGCCATCATCTGCCGATCTCTTTTGCGCTTACGGCAGAGAAGCATTTCTCATCACGGCTTGGACTGGAGTCTGGCATAGGGTATTCATATCTGCACACTGACTTCGAACGCTATAAAGAACCTTCCACATGCCATTGGCACTATCTTGAAATTCCACTAAAAGTGAATCTTTATGCATACACTTCGCCAAGAATAAAACTTTACTTCGGATTTGGAGGAAAGGTGGCAATTCCGATATATTCTTACGCACAGATTGCTCCAAGTTCTCCCGCAGAGAGCGGACGTTTCAATTCCAAGTCGGTATGGTCGGTAGGAGGCAGTGTCGGTGTATCTTTCCGTCTCTCTAAACGTGTCGATCTCTTCGTGGAGCCTTCCCTACGTTACCACTTCCCACAGGAGTGCACAATACCCAATATTTGGACCGACGACGAACCTTGGAGTATCTCGATCCCAATTGGATTGCGTTTCAACTGGTAGAATATTTTTTTCAGTTGCCCATGCAGTATTGTCACTCAACTTTCGTAATCTCTATAATCTCACGCAGAGGGCGCAGAGGCGCAGAGTTTCAATTATTTGGGAAGCTTCGCGTCGCGGTTTTGGCAAGTTCGCAATGCTTTCGGGCTGCTTCGCATCGCCCGGAGAACGCAGAGAAACAGCGCAGTGTCTGCGCTAAGGATTTGCTCAACAAAGAGAAAGAACTTGCGAAACATGAATATTGTGATTAATACAGTATCTAAACAATAAACTATTAAATTAATAAAAATGAAACTTGTAAACTGTCGCATCTCAACTATTCTCTCATCCATTTGCTCTTCATTGCTGGCGCTCTTAGGTTTCAGCAGCTGTAGCAACAACGAGTTAATGTATGGCACACCATTTGGCTCTTTCGAAATGAAAGGATCTGTCACTGATGACAGTGGCAAACCTATATCTGAAGCAGAAATCCGAGTCACATATACTGATATGCCATCCGGTGTCTTTTCAATAGGAAGCATACATACGGAGCATAACGGGACTTACGCTTTGAAGGAAAATGAATGGGCATCGAGTTTAAAGGTTGTCTGCATACCACAACAAACCCATCTCCAACCAGACTCTGTAATAGTAGAGATGAACTACAAAGGAGCAGATGGAGAATGGTACAAAGGTCATGCAGAAGAGATTGTTGATTTCAAACTCAAGGCAATAAATACTGAAGAATGAAAAATCTTTCACTCCGACAGCGTATCGGACTTGAACTTTTCCGAAAGATCAAGCAAGAGAAGTATCGAGAGCATCCCTTGCGACAGCTATTTTGGGAATGTACGGGGCGATGCAATCTCTCGTGTCGCCATTGCGGGAGCGACTGTAAGAGCGCATCGATGATTCCGGATATGCCGGCAGAAGATTTCCTCCAGGTTATTGATAGTCTAACTCCTCATGTCGATCCCAACCAGGTCAATGTCGTTATCACCGGAGGTGAACCACTTCTTAGAAAAGATCTTGAATACGTTGGCAGGCAATTATATGATCGGGGTTATCCTTGGGGCTTTGTATCAAACGGACTTGCATTGACTCCCGCACGATTAGAGAACCTTCGCCGTGCAGGACTTCATGCTATGACTATAAGCCTTGACGGCCTGAAGGATGATCATAACTGGATGCGCTGTCATCCGGCCTCGTTTGACCGGGCTACTACCGCCATAAGAATGGTGGCAGCCACTCCTGACATCAATTTTGATGTGGTGACTTGCGTCAACCAGTGTACCCTCCATCACCTTTCCGAAATAAAAGAACATCTGATTTCATGCGGTGTCAAAGCGTGGCGACTCTTTACGATTTTCCCTTCCGGGCGTGCTGCCAGTTATGAGGAATTCAAGATGAATTCTGAGGATATTAAGATATTGATGGAGTTTATCAAAGACACACGAAAGGAAGGTCGCATCAAAGCATCATTCTGTTGCGAGGGTTTTCTGGGAAGCTATGAAGGGATTGTCAGAGACAATTTCTTCAGTTGCCAAGCGGGAGTGTCAGTGGCATCCGTACTTCTCGACGGCGGTATAGGCTCATGTCCAAGCATACGTGCTGACTATCGACAAGGAAATATATATGAGGATGACTTCTGGGAAGTATGGCAGAGGAAGTTCGAGCCATACCGGAATCGCGCATGGATGAAGACCGGACAGTGTGCCGACTGCTCCTTCTGGCGATACTGCGAAGGAAACGGGATGCACCTCCGGGATGAGAATGGATATCTCATGCATTGCCACCTTATATGAATTTTATGCTTCTGATATCTGAACCACTATGACAAAAATTGAAAATGAAAGCCAATATGATGGGACTTCTCTAATCAACAAATAGAAAAAAGCATGCATCGGTGAAGATGCATGCTTTTTTATATGGAGGATGGTGTCAAATTCGTTGTCCTTCTTTGCGGGATGGTGGAATAAGCATGAAGGTATGGGTGTTTTCGCCTCGGGGGAATATGTAATCTATTGTGATCTCATTTTGAGGCATAAGCGACCAGTGCCATAAATATCGAGGAAACAGATCCATACTCATGTAGTAGCGATCGGTAGAATCATCCGCTGCCTGTGGCACTTCCCATATCCATGAGCACCGGAATGTAAGATCGCCAATAGCACCTTCAGTAATCGGAATGCGTACATTATAAGGCAGGTTGCAGAACACAAGCCCCCAGTGAGGTCTGGAAGGATCGTCTGTCTTTATTTCTAAGCCTTCAATAGCTTCATTTTCTTTAGCATTATTCCATGTCCAACCACCTTCTTGCAGCGGAGTAGGCGTAGCGGATTCAAGGCCATTACCGCCAGTCAGCCAACCATCAAAACTCCATTCAAAACCACTTTGATAAGGTGTAGAAGGATCAGTAGGAGCAGGAGCAGGGTTCAAAGCCAACTTGGCATTTGCTACTCCTTTCATCTCACTACCATCTTTTTCCATCAGACGAGCACGGGTCCAGCACTCACCAAGATAAAATCCGCATACCTCATAGAGATGATTCCCTCTGTTATATTGCCATCGGCCATTGTAGAGATTACCATTATGGAGAGTGATTTCTGCTTCTACTGCATAGATATCGCCTGAGAAAGAAGCATTGTCAGCAAATGAGTGAAGTGGATATATATCGCAGTTAAATTCTGCCGTTGTGCTAAGTGAAGCTTCCTCCGGGACCACCCAATTTGTCTTGTCTAATATTTCGCGAGGAAGATCAAACGAGAAAACATGACTTACATGTTGTGGGGTGAAACGCTTCTTGATATCGCGACTCCTTAAGTCAGGTCCCTTCAAGTTAGGGGAAAGCAATTTATCAAGCCATCCGGTGAAGATTACCAAAGGCACCTCTTCCTCTTCAATATCCTCCCCTTGATACCTTTTATGAATAGACATTGAAGATGCTTTGCGGTTGAAACTTACAAGAGCGTAAGAAGATGAGGCAGTTGGGTCACCGGCATACACCATTCCATTGGCTTGACACCATTCGTCAAGTTTGGCGACATCGGCATCGGTTACTGTGATCACGGAGCCCTTTGCATAAGCAGTCTGCAGGTCCTCTTTATATGTATCAAGGTCAGAGCAAGCCACTATTATGTGTCTCGCTTTCGCCACATCAACAATATTGGTAAATGTCTGGGAAAGTATTGAAGACATTGAGCCACCGGAACCAAGTATGGCAGTTGGTTGATTGCTTTCTGCTTTTTGAGTCGGATTCACATTGCCTTCTTCTACGATAGAAATATTTTCTATTGGCAGTTCGTCTTCATTGGAGCAGCCGGAAAACATAATTGCTCCTAAGGTCACAATACTGAAAAATAGTTTAAAATTAGAACTCATAATAAAAATACAATTGATGAAGTTGTTTAAACTCATTTAGACTGCAAATTTACTAAAAAAAAACTAAACAAGTGACATCGTTCGAAAGATAATTGATATATTTGGTGTAATAACGCGAGTTCGAGATAAATATTAGAGGCTTGTGACGAGGACGAGGACTATTCCGAAGATTATCAGGAGGGTGTTAGAGACAGCGTAGGTGATTGTATAGCCGAGTGCCGGGACTGAACTTCCGAGACGTTCTTGGACGGCTCCGAGACCTGCCGTGGTCTTTCTTGCTCCTGCACAGCAACCGAGTGTCACTGCTGGATGGAATTTGAAAAGTTTATGGCCAATAATAATTGAAAGGAAGAGAGGGACTAATGTCACTATCAGACCTGCCAAAAATATTTTAGGACCCACCTCTGAGAATGCACTGATAAACGATGGACCGGAAGCAATGCCTATTACAGCAATATACATATTAAGTCCGAGATTGTTGAAAACCCAGAGGGAAGCTTTAGGTATAGCTCCGTATACCGGACGCTTTGAACGCATCCATCCCATTATAAGACCGGCTACCAACGCTCCTCCACTTGCTCCAAGACTTACAGACACAGCTCCAATTTTGATAGCCAAAGCACCTAAAAGTCCACCAAGAAGGATTCCGATTCCTATGAAAACGAAGTCGGTCGAAAGAGTGCGAGGATCGGCATATCCTATTTCCTTTGCGGCCCGATCAAGACATTTCTTTGTGCCTACAAGTTCTACTATATCACCAGGCTTTACTACTGTGCCACCAAGGGGATTGAGAGCGACATCATTTCTTACGATTTTCTTTATATCCACTCCATCCATCCAACGCTCTTCGATCAACTGATGGACGGGTGTCTCTTTAAATTTTCGAGCTACAGTCACATCTACGTCTTCAACAGGGAAAGAGAGCAATTCCACACCAGGGACTTCCTTCCCAAACCATGAATGGTCGCCAACAATCATTTCTCTCCTTGCAGCAAGAGCTACAATGTCATTCTTGAAGATTTGGGTTTCAGGGGTAATATTTTCGATCACTTCTCCGTCGGAAGCTCGTTTTATACGCTCAACTGTAATGCGACGATTTTGTTTTTCAAACTCTGATTCAAGTTCGGAAACAGTCCTTGTTTGCGACATCCAATCGCCTGAAGCTTCGAAAGCACGGAAAGCAACAGGACGGCATGCATTGAAGCTTGCCGGGTCACCGTTACCTGATACAGGACTTAGTGTTTTCTCCAGTTCATGGGTCATAGCCTTGACCTTGTCGAGACCACCCATCATAGCAGGACCCACATAACCGAGAAGCCATACAGCTCCGAGGGTACCGAAGACGTATGTCATGGCATAGCATACTGGAATAGCAGCAGCCATGTCTTTTATCGTATCAGGCGAACCGGATAGGGAATTGACAGTATCTTCAGCCGCACCTACAATAGGAGAAGCAGTGGAAGCACCGGCCATCATACCGGCTGCTTGACCGGGATTAAGACCAAACAAGAATGATACTCCTATTGAAGCCCCAAGAATAAGGACACAAACCACAACTGCAAATAGCACTTCCTTCAATCCATCACCACGTAAAGATTCGAAAAACTGTGGTCCAACACTATAGCCTATACAGAATAGGAAAAGAAGAAAAGAAACTGTTTTCAAAGGTCCGCCCACGTCAATGTTAAGTTGCCCTACAAGTACTCCTACAATGAGCACAGAAGTGACTGTTCCAAGAGCTATGCCTTTGAATTTAAGTTTGCCGAGCCAGAAACCTATTCCTATTGTAAGGAAAACCGCAAGAGCGGGAGTATGTCTTAATGTTTCAACGAACCACATTTCTTTATTCTTAATTCATAATGCATAATTATATGACAATTTATACATTAATTTTAAACTTGTTCAAAAATATTAACAATTTTTTGGAGGGTTAGGTTCATGAAAAAAGGACGCACTGGTGGGTGCGTCCTTCAATACGGAGTCCTTATCAGAATTATTTCTTAGCGATTTTCTTGTAGCCGTAAACTGCGCGGTCGCCGAGTTCCTCTTCGATGCGGAGGAGCTGGTTGTACTTAGCCATACGGTCTGAACGGCTTGCAGAACCGGTCTTGATCTGACCAGCGTTAGTTGCAACAGCGATGTCAGCGATAGTAGCGTCTT
>CAZWJO010000033.1:0-28274 GCA_964634905.1 uncultured Sangeribacter sp. | reverse complement strand
TTTTCAAATCCAAAACTCGAGACAGGTGGAATTTCAACTAAATTAGGTAAGAACCCGCAATTAATTTAGAATTTAGAATAATTGAGAATTGAGAATTGAGGGGATGCGACTGCGTTTTGGATTAGGAGGGAGTTTTGCGTTTTGCGAGGGAGAGCAAGCAGAAGCTTGCGGACTCACACAATTCTGGGGCAGTGGACTTGACCGAGCGGAGGCTCGTACACTTGGACAAATGGGGGGATTGGTGGAGATGGTTTTGCGACTTGGAGAGGTAGTGTGATAGGGATTGAGTAGAATTAGGGGTTGAGGCGAATATCAATTTAAAGATATTGATATTATGACTCGAAAAAATAGAATTTTTGGGATTGAATTTTTGTTAGGGATTGGGATGTGGGGTACTATAGAGGCATTGGGTAGTGTTATCACTTATCCTGCGCCTGAAGGTGCTAAGCTCAATATGGCATTCGGTGTGGAGGTCAGACAGAGTGGGGATGAAAGTTGGATGCCTTTGGATGTATATGCTGTGAAGGTGGATGAGACTATAGGTGGAAAGCATAATGTGCGGACTGTGTCTATGGCTTATTTTGATTTTGATGGGAAGGTTGATGTTAGGGTTACATCTAACGATCTTCAGGTGGAGGAGGCCCGAGTGCGTCCTCTTTCCTATAATATTCCTGTTGATGTGGATGGGAATGCATTTACGTTTTCCTTAACCAGTCCGAGAAATCTTTCGGTGGAAGTGAATGGTGAGATTTTCAATAATCTTCAACTTTTTGCCAATCCGATAGATGAGAATAGGCCTTCTGAGAAGGAGCTAAAGAAGTTGAGAAAGGATAAGAAATATCATTATTATGGTCCGGGTTACTATAATATAGATACGTTAACGCTTGGGAGTGGGGAAACACTGTATGTTGCCGGTGGTGCTGTGATTGATGGGGATATTCAGATAAAGGAAGCTGATGGTGTCAGAGTCATCGGCAGAGGAATGATATATCCGGAAAGGAAGATTGGCGTGATGGTGAGTGAAAGCAGTAATGTTGAGGTGAATGGAATATTTACGACCCAATGTGCTGTGGGTGGCTCAGATAATGTCAGGGTTGAGAATGTGAAAGTGATGAGCTCATACGGATGGGGCGATGGTTTTAATGTGTTTGCTTCCAATAATGTAAGTTACAAAAATATCTTTGCACGGACTTCAGATGATTGTACCACTGTATATGCAACACGTAAGGGATTCAATGGTGGATGCAAGAATATAAAGACTGAAGATGCTGTATTATGGGCAGATGTGGCGCATCCATTTATGATTGGTCTTCATGGAAGTGCTACAGAACTTGGGAGAGACTCTCCAGCCGATGTCATTACCGATGTGGTGTATCGCAATATTGACGTTATAGATATGAATGAAAACCAGATAGATTATCAAGGAGTCTTTGCTATAGTGGCAGGAGATAACAATATCGTAAAAGACATAACGTTTGATGACATAAGGGTAGAGAATTTCCGAAAGGGAAAGCTTATTGACATGCGTATAGCCTGGAATAAAAAGTATTGTGCGGCTCCCGGCACTTGTATAGAGAATGTTATATTTAAAGATATCTATTATAACGGAGACCGATCAGAATTGTCGTTGATGATCGGATATGATGAATCGAGAAAGATTAAAGGAGTGACTTTCGATAATCTTGTGATAAATGGTGAGCATATCTATGACGACATGCCGGGGAAACCGAAATGGTATAAGACGAGTGATTTCGCTCGGATATTCATTGGAGAGCATGTGGAGGAAGTTGTGTTTAAATGAAAAAGTGCTCACTGAGTTCTCACCACAATTGATTGCTAATTAAAAATAAAATAGATATGAATAGGATTATTTTATTATGCATTTTATGTGTATGTAGCATTTATGTAAATGCTCAGTCGATATATCCTGGAGTGGCTAAGGAAAAGATTAAACTCCCGATAAAAGGAGAAGTAAAGGCGGAAAGTTTCAACCTTAAGGATGTCAAGCTTCTTGACAGCCGTTTCCACGATAATTTACGTCGTGATTCAGCTTGGCTTGCATCTCTCAGTACTGATCGATTACTTCATTCTTTCCGCACTACTGCCGGGGTGCATGCAGGACGAGAAGGTGGATATATGACAGTAAAAAAACTGGGTGGTTGGGAATCTCTTGATTGTGAACTGCGCGGACACACTACAGGACATGTAATGTCAGCCCTTGCTCTTATGTATGCTTCTACCGGGGATCCCCTTATGAAAGCCAAGGGGGATAGCATAGTGAAGGGTCTACGGACAGTGCAAGAGGCACATGGCAATGGCTATATAAGCGCATTCCCGGAAGAACTTATCAATAGAAACATCAGAGGCACATCTGTATGGGCTCCATGGTATACTTTGCACAAGATTTTATCGGGACTAATTGATCAATATGTATATGCAGACAATGATGAGGCACTGGACGTGGCTACGGATATGGGTAAATGGGCAGTTTCAAAACTTCAAGATATAGATGAGCCTACACGACTCAAGATGCTCCGTAATGAGTTTGGCGGTATCAATGAAGCATTTTACAATCTCTATTCCATTACAGCTAATCCGGATTTCTTAAAAGTTGCAGAATTCTTCTATCATCCTGATGTAATTGATCCTATGAAAGCAGGAAACGCAGACTTGGGCACGAAGCATACCAATACCTTTATACCTAAAGTGCTTGGAGAGATGCGTCGCTATGAACTGACAGGTGATGAAGAATCTCTCAAGTTGAGCCGATTCTTTTGGGACGAGATGCTTGCTAACCATACTTTTGCTCCCGGATGCTCAAGCGACAAGGAACATTATTTTAAGCCCGAGGAATTTTCAAAGCATATATCCGGATATACGGGTGAGACATGCTGCACTTACAATATGCTGAAACTGTCGCGTCATCTATTCTGCAATAATCCTGACTCTCAAGTGATGGATTATTATGAAAGAGCGTTGTATAACCATATACTCGGACAACAGGATACAGAGACCGGGATGGTAGCTTATTTTCTTCCACTTGCAACAGGTACACACCGTGTCTATTCCACACCAGAAAACTCATTCTGGTGTTGTGTCGGGAGTGGATTTGAGAATCATTCAAAATATGGGGAACAAATATATAACAAGACTCCAGACGGACTTCTTGTAAATTTATTTATTCCTTCGCAACTTGAATGGAAAGAAAAAGGAATCAAAGTGACGCAACTTACGGATTTCCCGGCTAAACCATCAACTGTTCTGAAAATAGAGACGGAAAAACCAGCAAAGAGCAGTCTTGGAATCCGCAAACCTTCTTGGTCGGAGGATATGTTCATTAAAGTAAACGGGAAAAAAGTGCCAGCTCTCTATGGCATCGACGGTTATGCTATGATTGAAAGAACTTGGCGAAATGGGGATACGGTTGAGATCTCGTTTGATATGGATATAAAATTTGAGCCGACACCTGATGAGTCGGGGTTTGGAGCATTGATCTACGGTCCTATAGTTATGGCCGCACGTCTTGGAAAAGAAGGGATGGAGTCTCCGGCTCCAGATAGCGATCCGAGCCTTTATAACGATTATTATACCTACGACTATCACATACCCGAAGGACTTCCAAGCGAGATTGAAGTCAAAAGCTTGCAAAAGACCGGTCCTTTGACATTCAAGACCCCGGATGGATTGACGATAGAGCCTCTTTACGACATCCATAGAGAACGGTATGGAGTGTATTGGAAACAAAAAATGTGATATAGATTGAGTGAAAAACGATATTGGAACGAATTAAGTGAAGTAAGCGTTGAAAAGGCTTACTTCATTTTTTATTCGTAGAAATAATGAAATCAAGTGTAATCGTTTTGACATCAATGGCGTTGTTTGTGGCAGGTAGTGTGTCCGCCTCTTCGCCAATTTTGACTTTAAATTCACCTGACGGTCGGCGTGAAGTGATATTTGAAAAGCCGGGTAAGGAGTTGACATATTCTGTCAAAGTTGACGGCGAGGATGTCATACTTCCTTCTCGTGCAGGACTTGAGATCGACAACAGGACGTGGGAAATGGCTCTTGGCAAGAGAGATTTCGCTCAGTCAGATTCGTGGATGGATCTTTTAACAGTGGACAGCGTCAGCAGAGGTATAAATGTAGATACGGTTTGGACTCCACTTTATGGAGAGCGATCAAAAGTACGCGACCACTATAATCAGGCAACATTGCATTTATCACGTAAAGACAAAAGCAACTATCGTCTCGATATTCAGGTCAAGGCATACGACGAAGGAATTGCATTTCGGTATTTCTTGCCAGAGCATCCTGCAGCAATATTCCATAAAGTAGTCGGAGATCTTACAGACTATACACTTCCATCCGGAACAATGGCATGGAGTGAGGAGTGGGCACAGGCTCCATTTGCATATAAGCCCATCGACAGCATAGATACTCCGGTAGAGCGTGCATTGACAATGGAATTGCCCGGTGGGCAGTGGGTCTCAATTCTTGATGCTGACAATGATGACTGGTGCCTGACTAAACTTCGTCATCGTGAAGGACACGAAGGAACTCTTGAATCAGTGATGTATTCTCCGGTGGATGTGGTGACATATTATTCTACACCGTGGAAAATAATCATGACTGCAGATAGTCCCACACAACTTCTTGAGAACAATGACATAGTCAATAATCTTAATCCTGCGGCAAAAGGTGATTTTTCATGGGTTGTGCCGGGAAAAATCATGAGATGCACAACACTTACGACTGAAGCCGGAATGAAAAATATTGATTTCTGTGCCGCACACAATATACCATATATGCTTTTCGACTGGCTTTGGTATGTACCATGCATAAGTCATGACGGCGATGCCACAAAGGTGATTGACAAGCTTGACATGCAGAAGATAGTGGAATACGGCAAAGAGAGGGGTGTCGGAATATGGCTATATGTCAACCAGCATGCCCTGATGAAGCAGATGGAAGAACTTTTCCCTCTTCTTAAGGAATGGGGGATAGTGGGAGTGAAGTCCGGATTCGTGCAATATGCCTCCCACCGTTGGGCAACATGGCTTCATGATATGGTACGTAAGGCTGCCGACAACGGATTGATGATGAACATCCACGATGAGTATCGTCCTTCAGGATTCTCACGGACGTATCCCAATCTACTTACACAAGAGGGAATCCATGGCAATGAGGAATGGCCGGATGCGACTCATAATGTAACCCTTCCTTTTACAAGGATGCTCAATGGAGCAGCCGATTATACCATCTGCTACTTTGACAAGCGGCTGAAGAACACTCACGCGCATCAGCTCGCAGCGTCG
This sequence comes from uncultured Sangeribacter sp., assembly GCA_964634905.1. GTDB lineage: Bacteria > Bacteroidota > Bacteroidia > Bacteroidales > Muribaculaceae > Lepagella. Next base: position 22,959 of record CAZWJO010000033.1, on the reverse strand, counting down.
CTGATATTCTATAGCCCCCTGCAGACTATACTCTGGTATGACACCCCTGACCGCTACCATGGGGAGCCTGAGATCGATTGGTTTGAGAACTTGGAGACAACATTCGACGACACCAAGGTGCTTTACGGATATCCCGGACGCGACATCGTAATGGCAAGAAGAAAGGGCGACACGTGGTTTATTGCCGCTATGACAAACAATGAAGCACGCCGTGAAGAGATTTCGCTTGATTTTCTACCAGAAGGAACAACATGGCTTGCACAAATATATACAGATGATCCTAAAGTGGAGACTGCGACCAAAGTCAAGTGTGAAAGTCATGTTGTCATGCCATCTACAGTACTTAAGTTTGATTTGCAACCCAAAGGGGGCGCAGCAGTGCGACTGACACCTATAGATAAAAAAGATATCAAAAAATACAAGAAATACAAATGAATCGCGTAAAGACATCATCAAATACGTTGGCGTGCCTTGCGGCAATTGCGACGTTCATGGGCTCTTGCTCTCTCAATGGAAGCCTCCCTGATCTCAATACCACCTCACAGCTCAAGTACTGCCATAATCATGTTCTTTCTACATTGAAAGAACTGAAGGCATCAGGGAAAGGGGAGATTGACCATACCATGATGCCTCGGAATGTGGCTCCGGAAGCCCATAACTGGGAATGCCGCCCAACTTGTGCGGAGGAATGGTGTAGCGGTTTCTGGCCCGGAGTGCTTTGGTATGACTACGAGGCGACGGGCGACACCGCAGTGCTGGCAGAGGCAGACAGGTTCACTCAGTCGCTTAAGACAGTAGTGGAAAAACCGGTATTCGACCATGACCTTGGTTTTCTAATCCATTGCAGTTATGGCAACGGCTACCGACTGACAGGACGTGACGACTACAGACAGGTAATCCTTGCGGCTGCAGACTCCCTTGCTACCCTATTCAATCCAGCCGTAGGGACGATACTCTCATGGCCCCGTAATGTAGAGATGCTCGGGGGACACAACACTATCATGGACAACATGATAAATCTTGAGATGCTATTTTGGGCAGCCAATCATGGGGGTAATCCTTATTTGCATGACATTGCAGTGAAGCATGCGGAGACTACCATGAAGCATCATTTCCGTCCTGACTATTCGTCGTATCATGTGGCAGTATATGATTCAGAGACAGGAGAGTTTTTGCGAGGATGTACACATCAGGGGTATGATGACGACTCTATGTGGGCAAGAGGTCAGGCCTGGGCCATATACGGATATACAATGGTCTACAGAGAAACAAAAGACCCGAAATTTCTCGACTTCGCCCAAAAGGTGACGGATGTCTATCTTGAGCGTCTTCCAGAAGATAGAATTCCCTATTGGGATTTCAATGATCCGAATATTCCCGAGACACCACGGGATGCATCGGCAGCCTGCGTAGTAGCATCTGCTCTGCTTGAATTAAGCGGCTATGTAGATAATGAGAAATGTAAATGCTATAAGGAGGAGGCACTCGCAATGCTATCATCTCTCAGCAGCGAGAAATATCAGTCGAGAGATAAGAATAATTCCTTTCTCCTACATTCCACAGGTCATCACCCGGCAGGAAGCGAGATCGACTATTCTATCATATACGCAGATTATTATTATATAGAAGCGTTAAACAGATTGCGCGATCTTAAAGGGAATAATTTGAATTCTGCAATATTAACAACCATTACTCCGTTGAAAAAATAGTGTTACACTATCATCGATGATGGACATAAAACTCCCACTAATGGCGAGAGTTGAATATTTAAGATATATAATGTCGGTAATGCTGTCAGTGACGCTGATGGCGTTACCTGTATATGCAGAGGGACGTCTGTATCAAGAAGTCCCTCACGCTAAATGTATGGAATCCAACGGATTCACTACATACGATATAACTCGTACGGGAGATGGATTCATTTGGTTTGCCACAGACCATGGTCTGATAAGATTTGACGGAGAGCATAGCAAAAAAATAGATCTTCCGCATACCGGCACCGGAGAGATGAGCGTAAAAGCCTTGACTCAAGCCCAAGGAGGAGGCTTGATAGCCGCAACAACATCAGGATTATTCCGGATAGAAACCTCAGGACAGGGACATTTCATAAGGCAGCTTCTTGACGGCACAGTCTTTCCAGCTACCTGCGCACTCTGGATTCCAGATAAGCTTTCCCTTGTCGGTGGCGACGAGGGGATCATTGCGTTTACGTCTGATGGGAAATCGCATCGGATTGTGGCAGGTCAAGATATGCTTGACCTATCAAACAAAGTCGTAGACATGGCGGCCGGTAATGAAGGAGCCTATCTTTTGACTCATGGAGGAGTATTCTTTCTGAATGTAGACAATATGAAGGTCAAATCGGTCGGTGACTCTGCCATGGTTGAAACTTTGAGCGGAACTTCCATTGCTGCCACGGATAAATATATTTATATTGGCACTTCGGGCAACGGCATCTGGAAGATAGACCTTTCAACCGGCAGCGTCAAGGAGGCGTTTGGATTTTCGAAGGGGAATGTTGTCACTTCAATGAAGATGCATCCAGACGGATCTATACTATATGTTGGGACTGATGGGGGCGGCATAACCAAAATCGATGTGGCTTCCGAGAAAATAATAAGCAATGCACGGCACATAGCCTCTGATCCGATAAGCCCTTCGAGCAATCAGGTCTATACCTTATATACAGATATGGATGATCATCTTTGGGTAGGATATTACCAAAACGGAGTTGATTACACCCCGTCGTGGACAGGTCCGTTTGAACTTGTCGATAATCCTGCAGTATTTAATACACGAGGAGTCCCGGTCAGAGCTCTCAGCATATCAGACGGACGCATTACTATAGGAACGAGAGAGGGAATAACCGTGTTTGAACGAAATTGTTCCACGGCTTGGTGTGTAAAAAGCCCGGTATTGCGCTCTGAAATGATAATTTCCCTGCTTGATCACAATGGCAAAACATATATCGGGACCTACGGCGGAGGCTTGCAGATTCTTGACCCAAAGACCCGGACTGTAAGCAATGCTTCGACAGATGGTCCCCATTCAGTATTCAAATCTGGGCATATATTCTCACTCGCGGCAGATAAAGATGGCAATTTGTGGGGTGGCACCAACTATGGACTTTTTAAACTAAAAAAGAACGGAGAAATAAAACAGTATACTTCCTCGAACAGCGGACTTCCGGATGGGAATGTCTATGGGATTTTCTTCGATTCTGAAGGAAAAGGATGGATCTGCACGGAATCGGGACTTTGTGTCTATGATCCTCGACAGGATAAACTGCGCACTGATTTGTTTCCCTCGACATTCCCAAGAATCACCCGTTTCCGTACGGTCTACGAAGACAGCAGGCGTCGACTATATTTCGTACCTGAAAACGGAATGGTGATTACATCAAATATGGATCTGTCGGATCAGAAAGTCATCGACCATCCATTGCTTGATGGAGTAGATGCCAAAGGAGTGGTGGAAGATCACGCCGGTAACATATGGATCTCCTCCAACCGGGGAATATTCCGAGTGGATTCTCACGGACACGTGGCCCGGTTTGGACTTGCCTCCGGCCTTCCATCGCCATCATTCCTTCAGGGACAGCCAATTTCTGATAAAGAAGGGCATATATGGTTTGGCAACTCAGCCGGTCTGCTTAGGCTTACGGAATCAGAGATAGACCAGTCAATAGATGCGCAACGAGCCCCAATACCAACCATAATTACCGTAAATGGCAGACAGATCGATTTCGTACCGCAACGAGAAAATGGCGACGGAAGCTTCCATATTGACCTGGACAAGTCAGCCAATACGATAAAGATAGATTTCTCCACGTTCTCTTACGCCCTTGAAGAGCCGGAGGCATATGTCTATAGTCTTGACGGAGGCGAATGGAAGCGTTTTGCCGGCGAATTATCCTTGACCTTATATGAACTCTCTCCTGGAAAGCATGAGATAAAGGTGAAATCTGCCAATGACACTGATGGAGAAGATGATTTGACGACTTTAAAACTACATATTCCATATCCGGTGTGGTGGTATGTTCTAATTGGGCTTGTCATCGCTCTTGTCCTTATTCCAGCCTTCCTCTGGATGTATGTAGCTAAAAGAAAAGTGGAAAAAGATGCGGTTTCAATAGAAGACGAAGATATAGTGGAGGGTGCTATTGCTCCCATTTCAGTAGCCGCGGAAGAAACAAGTCCTCGCCAGAAATATGCTTCAAATACTCTTACCAGAAATGAAGCACGAGAGATAGCTCGCAAGGTTGAAGAAGTCATGGAGACTGAAAAGCCCTATCTTCAGACCAATCTAAAAGTGGGAGATCTTGCTGCCATGGTTGGGATATCAAGCCACAAGCTGAGCCAATTCTTTAGCCAGCATAAAGGTCATACATTCTACGACTATGTGAATAAATTCAGGGTTGAGGAATTCAAGCGTCTTGTGAAAGACGAAAGAAACCGATCTTTAACATTAAGTGCCCTGGCGGAAATGGCTGGGTTCTCTTCTCGCGCTTCCTTCTTCCGCCACTTCAAAAATATCGAAGGTATTTCACCTGGAGAATATCTCAAAAACGGTTTTGATGACTGATTGAGACTCAAGAAGAGTATCAAATAATTGGGTTAGATTGGAGTCTCAAAAAATTAAAGTGATGATATAATAATACTTACAAAAGAAATATGTCATAAAATTTTGTGACATGAAAGTACCCTCTAAAAATTTTGGATAGTGATTGGATTGCTGTAATTTTGCCATCGTTAACCTCGCTCAAGCGAAAAAATCAAACGACATGGCAAATTCAAAACCCTCCAATCATGAAGCTGTAGCACTCTTCTATAAGCACAGTGAAAAGCTTCAAAGATACGTCCGCTCACGCATCAACAACCAAGATGATGCCGATGATCTGATGCAAGACGTATTCCTTAAGCTTCTTGAATATCCTGAACGGATAGTATGGGATACTGTGGAGAATCTCGCTTTTACCATCGCTAAGCGTGCGATTAATGATTATCTACGTCACTATTATGTTAAGGCCACCGCACAAATAATTATTAGTGATGCTCAGACAGAAATGACAAATGAAACTGAAGAGACTGTTATTGGCCGTGATATGGCTCGCCTTGAGCTACTCCAGCTTAATATAATGCCTCCTCAGCGACGTCTTGTCTATATTATGCGTCTACATTATGGAAAAAACACCAAGGAGATTTCCAAAGCATTAAATATTTCACCTCGCACTGCAGAAAACCACTTCTATATAGGTATTCGCCAGATGCGTACATTCTTCAGTACTGCCATTTAAATTGATATTTATATAAACCACTAAACATATTGCATTACGATCATGAAACAGATCAGACCCATCAGAAACATTGCCATCTGTATGTTGGCATTCGGACTCGGAGCTGTAAGCGTGTCTTGCGGTGACGATTCAGAAGGACGTGTCGAAATCAATGATTCGGCTCCTTCCCAGGTCACGGCTGTGAGCTATCAGGAAGGTCCTGGAGAAGTGAGACTGGAATGGAAGATTCCAACAGACCCAAGCTTCATGTATACGAAGGTTGAATACAAGAACAGCAAGGGCGAAGACGCAAAACTCTATTTTTCAAAAGAAAAAGCAGATGAAAACGGTATGATGCACGCTACCATTCAAGGCTTTGCTAGCATTACTCCGGTCGAATTTAGACTTTTTGCTTGTTCGGTAAGAGGCAAATCAAAGGAGGCTGTGGTATATTCTGCGATTCCAGGTGCTCCTGCGTTCCTTTCTGTGGCAAATACGCTCTCTGTTGTCCCGGCTTGGGGTGGTATTGATGTGAATTATGAGAATGATACGGATGCCGATGTAATCGTTTCTGTTAATTATCATCTTAAATCTAATGCCTCAAAAGAGGGAAGTACTAACTTTACGGCTAAAGCCCATGAGAAATCAAATCAGTTTGTAGCTCTTAGCGTTTCAGACAACGAGTTTATCAATGGTGAAGATGCAGTCGTAAGTATGACAGCTCAGGATGTGGAGGGTAATGCAGCAGATCCAAAGACTCAGGATGTACGCACTAAGAAGGTAGTGGCTATTGACAGAAACGAATGGACTTTCCCTGGCTACGCCGACACTAATGATGCTCAGATAGGCTATAGTTCGCAGGAGGCGGGTGGAGAAGGTGCATATCCTAAAGGACGCGTGGTTGCGATGCTCGACGGAGACGAAGGCACTTTCTGGCATACGGCATGGAAGACATCATCTGATTATCCACACTTCTTCATCATAGATATGGGCAAGGAGAATATGGTAACTAATGTCACCATACGTCGCCGCACAGGCAACAACGGTACTAATATCGGCCAGACAATATATACATGTTCGGAAAGTAAGGCTTCAGGAAGCAGTCCTGACGAATGGAGCTGGACCAATCAGGGTTGGAACCCATTCGACCGCAACTCTGACAGACACCAGATATTTGGCATGCCTAATCCTGAATCGGCACGTTACATCAAAGTGTATTATTCTACAGCAGACAAAGGTGGAAATTTCGTGATGGTCTCTGAATTCAATGCCTACACTCCGGCAGAATAACCTGAAAAACAAACTGACCTATGAATATTAAATTGATTTTAGCAAGTTCATTACTCGCATTCGGAGTGCCTGTGATGACGATGGATTTGTCGGCACAATCGACACAGAAACAAAGTGAGGAAATCTCGGGAGTTGTGGTAGACGAGATGGGCGAACCACTTATAGGAGCTACAATACGTCCTATTGGCAAGGAGTCACAGGGTGCTGTAACAGGAATAGACGGTGATTTCACTCTTCGTTCGTCGGGAGTGAAAGAAATAGAGGTCACATATGTAGGCTACCGGTCCCAGAGGATCTCAATAACTGGTAAAAAGGATTTGCGCATAGTGTTGGTCCCCACTGCCGAATCGCTTGACGAATTAGTGGTGGTTGGCTATGGAACTCAAAAAAAAGAATCTCTGACCGGTGCAATCTCCCAGATAAAGGGTGATGAAGTATATAAGAACCGTGGCGTTACCAATACAGCAACTGCCCTACAGGGAGAAATACCTGGTCTAACGGTCACCAGAGGTTCCACTCGTCCAGGTAGTGAAGGCGCTTCTTTGCAGATCCGTGGTAGTTATTCAATAAATGGAGGAGGTCCACAGATTATCATAGATGGCCAGGCAGCCTCACTCGATGAGTTTAACCAAATAGATGGTAACGATATAGAGAATATCTCTGTACTTAAGGATGCTTCTGCTGCCATATACGGTGCTCGTTCGGCAGGCGGTGTGATACTTGTGACTACGAAACGTGGGAAAAATGGCAAAGCTAAAGTGAGTTATTCAGGTTCATATAGCCGAACAATCGACGGCATCAAACTTCCTATTACTAATAATAAAGAGTGGCTCGATATGTTCTATGAAGCTCAATACAGAGATGCGGCCGCAAATAATCCTTCTGTGACAGATCCTGACGAACTTCATAAGCGTGTTGACTGGTGGATTTTCAATTCATTCGGGGGTACACCGGTTGCTAAGAATGAGACAACTGGTGAATGGGAGACATACGGAGAGTCTGTAGTAGGGGAAGGATTGTACAATGCTCTCTATAAAGGGGATCCATTCTATCTCAAGAGAGGTGACTTCATCGACTCCTGGCAACCCGGCAACTATCTTCTTGATTTTCTCTATGGAAATGCCAATACGTGGAAACACAATGTGGCAGTGTCGGGTGGTGACGCTAAATTTAACTACTATGCAGGTCTCAACTATTCGGATGCCCAGTCTCAGCTAAAAGTGGCGAAGGACGGTGAGAAGAAATACGGTGCACGCCTTAATGTAGATTATAAGCCCACTGACTTCTTCAAGATAGAAGCAGGCATGGCTTACAACAAGCGTGATGTCACTACTCCATCTCAGGGTATCGGCCGAGGATGGCAAGATATGTGGTTCTGGGCTATCACCAATGAGAATGGCGATGCGTACGATACATTCTCCAATAACCGTAACCCTTATGGATGGTTTACTCAAGCAGGAGAATCAAAATCAAGGCAGAGTACATTGAGAGCTAACGGAAAAGTAACCTTAGACTTCTCTAAGTGGGTGAAGGGGCTATCAATCTACGGAAGTGCTGCATATAAGGACGTGCGAATAGACAATTCAACTGAAAACCTTGAGGTGAAGTTCTACGATTGGGTGGGAACTCAGACATCTGCAACCCAGAATAGTCCAGCCAAACTTGAAGAAGAGAATAAAGAATGGACAAGCTATACTCTCGGTCTTTTCGCTCAGTATAATCGGCTTTTTGCAGAGAAGCATCAGGTAGATGCCATGTTTGGTATAACCGGAGAGAATGAGGACTATAAACGCCTTCAGGCAGGGCGATATATGGGTGAACTATATCCCGGTTCTGGACTCAGCGATCTCAACGTATTCCAAGGAGGTGACAATAACTCAGCAGGAGGTGGCTCAAATTCCTGGAGTTTCCTTTCATATGTCGGAGATTTTCGCTATGCATTCAAAGATACCTATCTTGTAAGTTTCCTTTGGCGTCACGATGGCTCTTCTCGTCTTACTCCTGAGAATCGCTGGAAAGATTTCTATTCAGTATCAGGTGGCTGGATTTTTACAAATGAGGATTTCTTCCGCAATTTGAATATTGACCGATGGATGAATTTTGGTAAGATCCGCTATAATTTCGGTAAGACAGGTTCTGTAAATGGTATCGGTAATTATGAATCTTACTCTACAATCAAGACGGGCTCTGTATATCTTGGCGGCAACAATCTTACCTCAATGTGGATTGACGGTATGCGCTCAGCAAACCGTACATGGGAGACTCTTATCTCGCATGATGCCGGATTTGATTTTGGATTCTTCAGCAACCGTCTCCGTGTTTCGTTCGATTGGTTCAGTAAAACCAACAATGGAATGTTTATTGACGTAGTTTATCCTCAAATTCTTGGTGCTTCCGCTCCGAAGACCAATAATGGTAAACTTAACACCAGAGGCTGGGAAGTTGAAGTTAGTTGGATCGACAATATAGGAGACTTCCGCTATAATTTAGGTTTCAATATCGCAGATGCACAGACCAAGCTAAAGGAACTTACGAGCAACGAAAACGTTCCGAATCCCGGCCATAACAAGAATCGTCTGATTAATAAACCTCTTGATGCTATCTATCTATATCAGACCGACGGTGTATTCCAAAATCAGGAAGAGGTCGATGCTTACTATGAAATGTTCTACTGGAATGCTGACCACAGCGGTCCAAAATCTGGAAATGTTCTTCCTGCTCCTTCAGAGACAGGCACCAACCGCCTACGTCCGGGAGCCCGCAAGCGTGTAGATATCGATGGTGATGGTGTGATAACAGTCAATGATATCTACTATGCCGGAGATGCCGCTCCACGCCTCTCATTTGGAATCAAGGGTGGACTGAACTGGAAGGGTATTGACTTTTCATTCTTCTTCCAAGGTATTGGTAAGCAGAATGTGCTCCGGTCCGGCAATATGTATGCTCCATTTGTAGTTAACTATTGTCTACAGAACAATACATTCCTTGGAAAGACCTGGACGCCGGAAAATGGAAGCAACGAATACACTGTGATGTCGCGTGATAATAGCTTTAACCGTTTTAACTATGAGAATTCAGATGTAAGTCTTCAAAATAACCGCTACATGCGTCTGAAAAACCTCGTGGTCGGCTATACAATTCCACGTACAGTGACAAAGAAAGTAGGTGTAGAGAAATTCCGCGTATACTTCTCTGGAGATGACCTCTGGGAGTGGACTAAGATCAAAGACGGATATGATCCTGAGTATGGCGAAGGCTCTAACAACATTTTCCCACTCTGCCGTCTGCTCAACTTCGGTGTGGAACTTGAATTCTAACAATCATCAATCGAAACTACAATGAAAATCAAAAGATATATTCTTCCGGCTCTTGCTTTATCCCTGGCAACGACCTCTTGCTCTGATTTCCTTGATAAGGAACCCCTTGATCAGGGTACAGATGCTATCATGTTTAAGAATGCAGCACAGTTCGATCAGGCTGCCTTGGCACTTTATTCTTTTACCGATTGGAAATCGGCGGATTTCGATGGTAATCTTGACGTCTCAGGAATAAGCTCTAATGGTGGAGGTAGTGCTCCTCAATCAACCGATAACTGGAAAAAACCGTATGAGCGTCTAAGGAATATAAACATACTTCTTGCGAAAGGAGAGGCGTTTAATGACAAGGAAGCTATTGCCTCCTCCCTTGGTACAGGATACTTCTTCAGGGCGTGGGAACACTTCCATCTGTTGAAGAGATTTGGTGGTGTGCCAATAGTAGACCATGTGCTTGATACCGATGACGCCCTACTCTTCGGACCTCGCAACAGTAGATATGAAGTAATTGATATTGTAATAAGCGACCTTAGGAAAGCTATCGAACTTCTTCCCAAAAGATCCTCGATTGCTGGTCTGGAAAATAGAGGACGCCTTACAAGAGAAGCTGCTCAGGCATTTCTTGCACGAGTAGCGCTTTATGAAGCGACATGGGAAAAGTATGTTCCTACTATCGGCTATGATCTCGATGGAGATGGTACAGCTATTGGCGCAGGCACTGTGAAGCCGGAAGGTTATCCTTCTATAAATGATCTTTTCAAATTGGCTCAAGACATGTCTAAAGCTGTGATCCAAGAGGCAGAAACAGGAACATTTGAACTTTTCAATGCATGTGAGGAATTGAGCTACTATGAACTTTTCAATATAGATGATGGAGATGGCAATGTGTCTAATCATATGGGCGTAGGCAAAGCTGCCAATAAGGAGTTTATACTGTGTAATCCTTTCGATTATACACTAAAGCGTTCTGGCAAGAATATGGCTCATACTGTCATATGTTGGATGGCCGTTGGCACAAGTGCATATCTTGGAGAGTCTTATCTTTGTTCAAATGGTCTGCCAATATATATGAGTACTTCAGGCAGCCTTGACGATGCTTACTACAATCCGGAGTTTGGAGGCTATGATACATATATGGGAGAATTTGAGAACCGTGACATGCGCTTTGTCAGCACAGCCTATCTTCCAGACCGCCCGGTGTTCTGTTGCGATGGTGAGCATTATGTGCCGAGGACTGCTCCAGGTCAAAAATATCCTGATGCAGTTTTCCCAGAAGCAAAAGATCATTATGATGCCTCTGATCCGGCGCATTCGAGTAAGCTTGTGATATATAACCCGATGATAGATTTAAATTCCACTCATAACGGTTATGGATCACGAAAGTTCTTGCCTGAAGGAGCTGGGCGCGCAGACAATACAGATGCCGCTGACTATCCGATCATTCGTCTTGCGGAAGTGCATTGTATATATGCAGAAGCTTCTTGTGAACTTGGAAATGGTTCTATTTCAGATGCTGATCTTAACTTCTCGATCAATAAGAACCGTCAGCGTGCGAGGGTTGCTCCTCTTTCAAACTCATTGATCGCCAATATTTATGATGCAAATTGGTTTAATTTTGAGACTGGGCGACATGAAGTGCATAAGCTTACTATGATGGATGAAATCCGTAGAGAACGAATGGTTGAGCTTCATGGAGAAGGTTTCCGTCTTGACGATTTGAAACGTTGGGGTATTGCTCATATAAATCTAACAGGACAGAAACTTGGAAGAAAAATTCTTGGCACTTATTATGGCAATCCTGAAAATAAGGTGAATTCTCTTAAATACTCGGGCGAACCAGTTTATAATCCGGAAACACGACCTACTCAGTGGGGATTGGTGTCAGAAGATCCTGCAGATATTGATTATGGCCGTCCCATAGCAACTATTTCGGGCAACTGTCTTTGGAGTAAAAGAGATTACCTTGACCCTCTGCCACTTGAACAGATTCGTCTCAATCCAAATTTGGCTCAGAATCCGGGATGGTAATGAGTATAATGGAAAGGTTAGCTATATTGCTTATTAGAAGGTAGATTCCCCATCTAAACAGCCTAAAGTTATTTCTTATGGAATCTGCCGTGCGGTTGCCTTCTTAGATAGAAGGCAACCGCTAATTTTATTATTAAGATTTTGAGTAATTTGAGATTCTGAATCGAAAATAATATTAAAACAAAAAGTATGAATCAACAATAATATATTTTTGAAATGTATAAATACAGCATTCTTTTGACTATACTGCTGGCAATCTCCTCTATTGATCTTCGCAGTGAGACCTTTCCTCAAGTAATTCTACAAGGAGATTATCCCGACCCAAGTGTATTACGTGATGGGAATGATTTCTATATGACCCATTCTCCGTTTCATTATACCCCCGGCTTCCTTATATGGCATTCTACGGATTTAAAACATTGGGAGCCTATCGGGCGAGCTCTACCTGAATTTGAGGGTTCGGCAATGGCTCCGGATTTAATCAAATATGGGGATAGATACTATATCTATTATCCTGCTGTAGGCACTAATTGGGTGACATGGGCGGATGATATACGCGGACCATGGAGCGCTCCGATTGACTTAAAAGTCAAGGGTATAGATCCCGGTCATATCACAGATAAGAATGGTAACAGATATCTTTATGTGAATGAAGGAGAGATAATAGCTCTGACTCCGGATGGGCTTTCTACGGTAGGGGAGAAGAGAAAGGTGTATGATGGTTGGAAATATCCATCTTCGTGGGTGACTGAGGGTATGTATCTTGAATCGCCAAAACTAACACACTATAATGGGTATTATTATCTGACGGCGGCTGAGGGAGGCACTGCAGGGCCTGCTACAAGCCACATGGTGGTTTCTGCCCGTTCGCGCAATATTGATGGTCCTTGGGAGGATTCTCCCTATAATCCGATAGTACATACATATACGGCGGATGATGAATGGTGGTCGAAAGGACATGGTACAATAATAGATGATGCGGAAGGAAATTGGTGGGTTATTTATCATGCGTATAGAAATGGATACCATACACTTGGAAGAAGTACCTTGATAGAACCATTACAATGGACGTCTGATGGATGGTTTCATACTGTAGCAGAAGCTAAATATCCTTCTTTTACAGGATCGGGTAATAATGGGAATAAATTGTCCGATGATTTTTCCAAAAAGGGACTGGGTTGGCAATGGACGTTATGGAGTGAAAATTCAGATGGTAATGTGGCTTTTCTGGATAACTCAATCAGAGTAAAAGGAAAGGGAACGAATCCTTCAGACAGTCGTTTGCTTTTGACAACTGCACAGGATAAGTGCTATACAATAGAGACGGAAGTGGATTTAGTGAAAAATGCCAATGCAGGTCTGTTAGTCTATTATAGTGAAAAGGCATATGCTGGTATTACATCAGATGGGAAGAACTTTTTCATCTATTCTTCACCGGCTTCCAAGAACGTGATTAAGAATGAGATTGGGAAACATTTCTTTGTGAGATTATCCAATCGTGGAAACAACCTGAATATTTATGTGAGCAGGGATGGCATAAATTGGACCAAGGTGGCTTCTGATATAGATGTCAATGAGTTTCACCACAATAACTTCAAAGGCTTTTATGCTCTCCGTCCAACTTTGACTGTAAGTGGAAAAGGGGAAGCTACTTTTTCTGACTTCAAATATATTACTGGGATACAAGAAGAAGATCTTGCCGCTTACTTGATGGTATATCATAGTGATGATACACATGGGCTTCATATGGCTTTAAGTCGCGATGGATATACTTTTACCGCTCTCAATGATGGCAATCCCATAATGAGTGGTGATTCGATTGCTATGCAAAAAGGAATTAGGGATCCTCATATCATGAGAGGACCTGATGGAGCTTTTTATGTTGCTATGACCGACTTGCATGTTTTTGCAAAGCGTGATGGTTTTTCCGATAAAGAGTGGGAACGCGACCGTAAGGATTATGGCTGGGGTAATAATAGAGGTCTCGTCTTGATGAAGTCATATGATCTTATTAATTGGAAGCGCTGTAATATATGCTTTGATGAGCTTTCAAAAGGACTTCAGGAAATTGGATGTGCATGGGCACCTGCTACTATTTATGACCCTGTTGCTGATAAACTTATGATTTATTACACAATGCGGTATGGAAATGAGCCAAATAAACTCTATTATGTCTATGTCAATGATGATTATGATCGTATAGAAACAATGCCGGAACTTCTGTTTGAGTATCCTGATAAAAAATCATCGGCTATTGATGGAGACATCACACAAGGTCCGGATGGATTGTATCATCTTTTTTATGTGGCGCATGTAGATGGAGGTCCGGGTATAATGAAAGCTACTGCTCCAACCCCAACTGGCCCATGGAATTTTACACATAAGTGGTATGATTTTGAACCTAAAGCTTGTGAGGCTCCTCATATATGGAAAAGGATCGGTGAAGATAAATGGGTTCTTATGTATGACGTATACAGCATAACGCCTCACAATTTTGGCTTCGTTGAAACTTCAGATTTCCAATCGATAACTAATCTTGGTCATTTCAATGAAGGAGTGATGAAGACGACTAATTTTACAGCTCCTAAACACGGTGCAGTAGTAAGATTGACAAAAGAAGAAGCTGACCAATTAGAACAATATTGGATGAAAAATCCACGAGAATACGTCAGACCATACAATAACTAACTCAACTTATGCTTGTGACAATTGAAAGTTGTGCGACTAAATAATTAATATAAACCAAAATAAATATGAAATCTAAGATTTTTATATTGATAATTGCTCTGATTCCGGGAATGATCCAATCGCAGAAATTCACAGAATGGCAAGATCCTGAAGTGAATCAACTTAATAGAGAGGACATGCATACAAGCTTTTTCGCTTATGGATCGGAAAGTGAAGCTTTAGAGGGAGAGATGTCAGCCTCAGATGCCTATATAAATCTGAACGGTTTATGGAAATTTCATTGGACAAATGATGCTGATGGGCGTCCCGACTCATTTTGGAAAGAAAATTATAATGATAAAAGTTGGAGTGAAATCGAAGTCCCTGGTATGTGGGAAACACAAGGATATGGTACTCCTGTATATGCAGGTGTAGGATACGAATGGAAAGATACTTACGGTGATCACCTGAAAAATCCTCCAGTAGTCCCGGTAAAGAATAATCACGTAGGTTCCTATCGAAGAAGTATTAAAGTGCCGGAAAATTGGAAAGGTAAAGATGTAATAATTCATTTAGGTCCTGCATCTTCAAATGTTTACGTTTGGATAAATGGTAAATTCGTTGGCTATAGTGAAGACAATAAACTTGAAGCTGAATTTAATATAACTCCTTTTGTCAGATATGGCAACGAGAATCTCATTGCTTTTCAGATATTCAGATGGTGTGATGGTAGTTATCTTGAAGATCAAGATTATTTGAGATTTCATGGGATAAGCAGGGATTCTTATCTGTATTCTCGTAATCCGAATAGAATAGACGATATAAGGGTTGTGGCTGGTCTTAAGAATAATTATGAGGATGGTGTCTTAAAAATTAATCTTAAAAACAAAGGCTGCCATCATATAAATATTGAATTGAAAGATGCGCATGATAAATTGGTAGGAACATCATCAATAAAAGGACAGGGTAATCAATCAGTTGAGATTAACGTTGACACTCCGGAGAAATGGAGTGCAGAGACACCAACATTATATACTTTATTAGCTACCGCATATAACTCATCTGACGAAGTTATTGAAGTGATTCCGATAAAGGTTGGTTTCCGAACAGTAGAGATATATGGATCACAACTATTGATAAATGGCAAGCCTATACTTATAAAGGGCATTAACCGGCATGAGCTTGATAGTGAAAATGGCTATGTGGTATCGAAACAACAAATGGAGCAAGATATACAGTTGATGAAGAAATTCAATATAAATGCTGTCCGCACGAGTCATTATCCTAATGATTCATATTGGTATGATTTATGTGATAAGTATGGTGTGTATATGGTAGCAGAAACCAACATAGAGTCTCATGGTATGGGCTTTAAGGAAAAGTCGTTAGCACATGAGCCCTCTTATCGTAAGGCTCATCTTGAGAGAAATATGCGCAATGTGAAAAGAAATTTTAATCACCCAGCAATAATTATGTGGTCTCTTGGTAATGAATGTGGAAATGGAGAAAATTTTCAAGTATGTTATGATTGGATAAAAAAAGAGGATCCAAGTAGGATTGTCCATTTTGAGCAAGCTTATGAGATGGGTTCCACAAGTGATATTTATTGTCCGATGTATCCTCCATTCGATAGATGTATCAATTATTGTGAAAATAAGAACTATAATAAACCCTTTATTATGTGTGAATATGCACACTCTATGGGCAACTCTTTAGGAGATTTTAAAACATATTGGGAATTGATAAGAAAGTATCCTAAGTTCCAGGGTGGATTCATATGGGATATGGTTGATCAGTCTGTGTTAATGACACGAAGAGACGGTAGCTTGGTGTATGGCTATGATGGAGATTTCAGTTATCTGCCCACAGGGGATGCTAATTACTGTGTAAATGGTCTTTTTAATCCCCAAAAAACTCCTAATCCACAGGCTTATGAAGTGAAGTACTACTATCAGAATATATGGACTACTCTATCTAATACCGATAGTTCGATTGGAATCTGCATCAACAACGAGCATTTTTTTAGAGACTTGTCGGCATATCGAATGAAATGGGAACTTTTGAGGAATGGAATATCTCAAATGACCGGAGTCGTAGAAAACTTAAGTGTGGCTCCGCAGGAGTCAGGATTCATACACTTACCTATCCGTAAGATTGATGATGGAGAAGAGTGGTTGCTGAATATAAGTTATTTATTGAAGACCCGTGAAGGAATGCTCCCTCCTGATTATGAAGTAGCTAAGCAGCAGTTACAACTTTCGCAAAAAATGTCCACTTATTGCAATCAGAATAAGGAATATATAACTGATAGCCATTCAATAGCAGTCAATGACATGAATAGTACACATATTTTAATTAACAATAACGATGTAGTTTATAGGTTTAGAAAATCTGACGGCTTTCTTGACATTCTTGAATATAAGGGCGAGCAAATGATGAAGAATGGCACTGTACTGAAGCCTAATTTTTGGAGAGCTCCGACTGATAATGATTATGGTGCCAAATTGCATCAGCGTCTGAATAAGTGGAAAAATCCGAAACTTGTATTGAAAAGTCTTAAGGTGGATACTATTTATGGAAACATATGCGTCAATGCATCATATGATATGCCTTCTGTACACGCAAAACTGACACTAAAATATGATATGAATACAGATGGAAGTATGACAGTCACTCAGCGTATGATTGCGGATTCCACTAAGTCAGCTCCGATGCTTTTCAGATTTGGAATGCAAATGACGATGTCAAAGTCTTATGATAATGTTGCGTATTATGGTAGAGGTCCGTATGAAAACTATTCGAATAGAAATAGTAATACGGATTTGGGAATTTATCATCAAAGTGTTAGCGAACAGTTCCATCCATATGTCCGTCCGCAAGAGAATGGTACCAAAACAGATATCCGCTGGTGGAATGTGTATAATTCTACTGGAAAAGGACTACGTTTTGTGTCGGACACCCCATTCTCAGCGTCTGCGTTACATTATGCAATTGAAACCTTGGATGATGGCAATGAGAAAAAATGTAGACATTCATCTGACTTAAAAGAAGAAGATTTGACAAATTTGTTGATCGATTATGCTCAGATGGGTATGACAACGGTAGACAGTTGGAGTTCAATTGCAGAAGAACCTTATCGATTACCCTATAAAGATTATGAGTTTTCATTTACTATTGTTCCATTTAATCAGTATATTAAGATGGATTAATTAAGAGAAAATATTACGAATATTATTAATAGTATATCGAAAAATCGTTATTTTAGTATAGGATTTTAAGAAATAATTATAGAGAAATGATAAAATTGTTAAAAAACATGTTTCAAGGCAGCTTTTCACAAAGTCGATTAGTATTGTGTATTCTTATTCTAGAATTCCTTATATCTGGAGGAAATATGGTGACTTTTGGTGAAGTTGTGACCTATCCTGCCCCGGATGAGGGAAAGCTTAATGATGCATTTGCTGTTGAAGTTCGCCAAGAAGGAACTGAGAAGTGGATACCTGTAGATGTTTATGCGGTTAAAGTAGATGAGACCATAGGTGGTAAACACAACGTGAGGACAACTTCAATGGCGTATTTTGATTTTGACGGAAGTGTCGAAATTCGTGTTACATCAAAAAAATTGCCAGTGAATGAAGCTCGAGTGAGACCAATCTCGTATTCTATTCCTGTAACAATAAGCGGAAATTCCTTTACTTTTTCTCTTGATAGACCTCGGAATCTTTCCGTAGAAGTCAACGGCGATATTTTCAATAATCTTCAATTGTTTGCAAATCCGATGCAGGATAATATTCCAAATCCAAAGCAACTAAAAAAACTTGTAAAAAGTAGAAATTATCATTATTATGGACCTGGATATCATAAAATTGATACGATTGCACTACATAGTGGAGAAACATTGTATGTAGCTGGCGGATCTGTGATAGACGGAGTTGTCATTATAGATAAAGCTGATGGAGTGAAGGTGGTAGGAAGAGGTATGATATATCCTGAAAGAAGTATGGGTGTATTGGTTAGCAACAGTAGAAATGTTGAAGTGAAAGGTATTTTTACTACACAATGTGCAGTGGGAGGCTCGGATAATGTGAAAATTGAAAATGTTAAGGTAATGAGTTACTACGGATGGGGAGATGGTTTTAATGTCTTTGCTTCAAAAAATGTCACATATAATCATATATTTGCCCGCACTTCTGATGATTGCACCACTATATATGCTACACGTAAAGGATTTAATGGAGGATGTAAGAACATACTTACGGAAGATGCCGTTTTATGGGCTGATGTGGCTCATCCTTTTATGATTGGACTGCACGGAAGTGCTACAGAATTGGGTGTGGATGCTCCTGCAGATACTATTACTGATATCACCTATCGTAATATTGATGTGATTGATATGCATGAGAATCAGGTGGATTATCAAGGTTGTTTCGCTATTCTTGCCGGAGATAATAATATTATTAAGAATATCACTTTTGAAGACATTAGAGTGGAAAATTTCAGGAAGGGTCGCCTTATAGATATTAGGATACCATGGAATTTGAAATATTGTTCGGCTCCCGGTTTGCTGGTTGAGAATATTCTCTTCAAGAACATTTATTATAACGGAGATAAATCAGATCTTTCACTTATAATAGGATACGATGAAAATAGAAAAGTCAAAGGTGTTACATTTGATAATTTAGTGATTAACGGTGTTCATATATATGATGATATGCCAGGAAAACCTGGTTGGTATAAAACCTCAGATTTTGCCAAAATGTTCATAGGGGAGCATGTGGAAGATGTTGTATTCAAATAAGAATTAATAATCCTAAAATTAATAATCTTCCGCTGAGAATCGCGCCTTTTTCCCATCCCTTGATTATAAGAAATGATTCTATTTAATGTAGTTAAGTAATTAGTTAATCTTATACGAAATATTAAGTATATCCATTAATTGAAGAATAATCGTTAATATCGATATGAGACTGCTTTTGAACGTATTGGTGTTTTTAGTCATTTCGATTGAATGCATTAGGGCTGAACCGCTGGGACAGCCGGTAATTTTTGACTATTTAGAAGGAAAAAAAGGAAACAGAGTGGGACTGCGTTTGCCTAAAGGCCATCGTGATGTCAAGGCATTGTTGTATTGCCATCAGAATATGACGGAGGAAGTGCTGTTCAGAAGCCCATTGTTTACTTCTAAGATGGATAGTTTAGGGGTCGCAATGGCCTTCATTCAGTCGGGGTCGCAGAACTGGGATGTTGCCTCAGGATGTCAAGAACGATTCGACAGCATTATTAAGACTCTTGTTGTAAAAACCGAACATTCAGAATTGGAGAAGGTCCCTATTATTCCATTCGGGCATTCTGCACAAGCTACTTTCCCATGGAATTTTGCGGCTTGGAATCCTGACCGTACGCTTTGCATTATTTCTTATCATGGAGATGCACCCCGTACAAATCTTACGGGTTATGGTCGCACCAACATAGAGTGGGGACGCACCCGAAATATTGACAGTATCCCAGGGCTAATGATAGAGGGGGAATACGAATGGTGGGATGCTCGAGTGCGTCCGGCGTTAGCTTTTAAGATGATGTATCCGGAAAGTAGGATTTCCTTCCTTTGCGATGCAGGCAAGGGTCATTTTGACCTGTCTGAGGACACACAACTCTATATAGCCAAATTTATTGAGAAAGCACTTGCAGATCCTCGACCCAAAGGAGGATTGTATTACTCTAAATGGAATGAGGACGGCACTGAATCGGACAATCCTTATGAACAATTTTGGTATCAGGATAAGGAGATGGTGGATCTTACTCGTAAGCGATATGCAGAGACGAAAGGGAAACGGATGCAATATGTCGGAGCAAAGGTAAATGGGCAGGTTGGGCCTTATGACAGCACCAAACACGTGAAAATGTCTATTGCAATAGATGGGGAAAGTTTTATTGTTGAGCCAACGTTTGTAGATGAATCACGCAATAATCGTTCGGATTATCATGCCGATGTTAAGCCTCGTGTGGTCTTGATATCTGGTCCTGCCATTCAGACCGGAGAATATACATTTATGGTAGACAGAGATTATTTTGGGAAAGATCCACGTAGACAGTGGACCGGGGTGACAGTCTGTATTGAAGCTGATGGTGATGATGAATATAAATCTGCAGTGCAGGAACTCAATCTCCACCTTAATTGCCTTAAAAACGATAACTAATTTGGGGCGCTCGCCGAGTGTCCCATTTAGATCAATGAAATTTCAAATGATTTGGAAGTAGTGTTAAGTAATTATCGTGTTTTGTCCGAAATATAATTATATCCGATATTTGAATGATAATCGTTATATTGATATGAGACAACTTTTGACCGCACTGGTGTTATTGGCAACGACTCTGCCATTATGGGCTAAATCCATATCCCATCCGTCGCTTCTGTTCACCCCTGAAAGAGTGGAGAATGCGAAAAAATCTATATCGACCGATAAGACGCGGGATGAAGCGTGGCATAGTATTCTTTCGCAAGCTAATGAACTTCTTGAGAAGAATGATATCAGGAAAATGGAGTATTTGGCTCTTGCTTACCAAATGACTGGCGACAAGCGGTATGGAGAGAAACTTCGCACTATGCTTCTTGACATTGCGATAATTCCGAGTTGGGCTGATTCGGAAATGATGTTGCGCAATCCTGCCTGGAGGAGTGAGTTGCAGATGGCACATAAATCGTTTCAGATAGCGGTGGCTTATGATGCGGTGTATAATATTCTTACTCCTAAGGAGCGTAATGAAATAGCACAGGGAGTCTGGAGGCTTGCCGGAGAGCCTTTGCTCGGTGACTGGCTATTGGACGACACCCGGATACACTCTCTGAACTCGATGGGACACAATTGGTGGACATCATGCGTCGGGATGGGCGGGTTGCTTGCACTCGCCATCTCCAATGAGGTGCCAGAAGCAGCGGTGGCAGCCAAGAAAGCTGTGGATTCTCTTCCGGAATGGTTCGCTTTTGAGGGCGATGAGATACAGGGTAAACCGCGAACATTTGACCGAGACGGTGGAATGTATGAAAGCATCAATTATGCTTCATTTGGCATTACAGAGGCTTTGCTGCTCCGTATGGCATGGCTTAATAGCCATCCTGGTGCGAAACTGCCTGAAATAAAGCAGATGGAGCTTTTGCCAGCATTCTTCTCTCATGTAGCGTATCCGAGAGACGGAATGCTCTACAGCATCAACTTTGGCGACAGCCACAAGAACGTCACTGGAGAGAGTTCGATGGCTTTGGCTTATGCTATGGGGACCAAAGATCCGGTCACTCTATGGTATATAACTCAGTTGGAACCAAACCAGCACAGGGAGGGATTTCCCCTTAATTATCCTATGGGATTGCTTTATGTGCCCGATGTCACAAAAGCTCCTTCGGTCCCTAATCTGCCTACTTCCCATCTTTGGAAGGATTTTGGATGGGCAACGATGCGGGATTCATGGGAGAAGAATGCCACTATGCTTGCCGTGAAGAGTGGCATGACATGGAATCATGCACATGCCGATGCTAATTCCCTGATACTATTCCATAAAGGAGTAGATATTATAAAGGATGCGGGCAATTGCTCATACGGAAAACCGGAATATCGCAACTATTTTTTTCAGAGCGATGCGCATAATGTCGTGAAGTTCAACGGAGAGGGACAACCTCGTGCCCAACAATATCATGGTTCACCTCTGCCGGGAAACGTAAGTTCGTTGCTTGACGGAGGAAATGTGAAATATGTGATGGCAAACGGCACCGGACCAATGTCGCGCTGGCTTTCGCGTAATTATCGTCATTATCTTTGGATAGACAATGTGATCTATATAATAGACGATCTCGTGTCGCATGAACCGGGACAGTTCGAATGGCTATGGCATCCCGGCGGTGATGTAAAGAAAAAGGGAGGAGATCTTGAGATAACTTCAGGGAAATCATCTGTGGTATTGCGTCCTCTTTATCCTGAACCTCTTGCTCCAAGCAATTATGTGCATGACTATCCTAATATGCTGTGGTGGGAAGTGATAGATGCCCCTACAGAGAGTCTTGATGGAACGGAACAATATTATTCTTTTCATCTTCCTAAAGTGACGGACAGAGTGAAGGGTGTCAATGCAATTATACTCAAAGATAATCCTGAGCAAAAAGAACTTCCGAAGATGACTCGTATTGAAGGTAAGGATTGGATAGGAGTGCGAAGTGTATTTGATGGAAAGGTCACGGAGCTTTACATAAATCAACTTGCCGACGGCAGTCTCATGCATCTTAATTCATGGATTGAAGCCAATGGATGGATAACGGATGCATATATGTTTGCTTTGACTTACTATGAAGGTTCGGATCCGACAAAATCATCTGAAGTTACCATTATTCATGGCGGT
>CAZWJO010000032.1:2212-28311 GCA_964634905.1 uncultured Sangeribacter sp. | reverse complement strand
GGCAGTGTCTCCGCTACCTGCACCGTGACGGTCACTGAAAAGCAACCTGAAATAATACCGGTTCAAAGCATCACTTTGGATCCGACTTCAGCTGAACTGAAAGTTGGCGACAAATTGAGTATCTCAGCAAGCGTTCTCCCTGCGGACGCAACCGACAAGACCCTGACATGGACTTCAAGCGATCCTGCCATTGCTTCTGTCGATGCTGATGGAAATGTCACTGCAATCGCACCGGGAGCCGCCACTATCACGGCTTCTTCCGGCAGTGTCTCCGCAACCTGCACCGTGACGGTCACTGAAAAGCAACCTGAAGTAATACCGGTTCAAAGCATCACTTTGGATCCGACTTCAGCTGAGCTGAAAGTTGGCGACAAATTGAGTATATCAGCAAGCGTTCTCCCTGCGGACGCAACCGACAAGACCCTTACATGGTCTTCAAGCGATCCCGCCATTGCTTCTGTCGATGCTGATGGAAATGTCACTGCAATCGCACCGGGAGCCGCCACTATCACGGCTTCTTCCGGCAGTGTCTCCGCAACCTGCACCGTGACAGTCACTGAAAAGCAACCTGAAATAATACCGGTTCAAAGCATTTCCTTAGACCCGACTTCAGCTGAAATTAAGGTAGGAGAATCTTTAACCATTACCGCAACCGTTCTCCCGGTTGATGCCACAGATAAGACTATAACATGGTCTTCAAGTGATCCTTCTGTAGCAACTGTTGACGCAAATGGCAATGTGTCTGCGATTGCTCCAGGTAAAGCTAACATCGTAGCTAAATGTGGAGATTTCTCAGCTACTTGCATACTGACCGTCACCTCAAATATTATCCCTCAAAAAACCATAACCCTCAATCAAACTGCCGTCCAACTAAAAGTAGGAGAAAACACTATCCTTATTGCGACTGTACTTCCGGAAGATTCCGCCGACAAAACGGTAACATGGTCTTCAAGCGACACCTCCATCGCAACGGTTGATGCCTACGGCAATGTTATAGCTGTTGCCCTCGGAGAAGCCATCATCACCGCCACTTCCGGCGATGTATTCGCAACATGCACAGTCTCGGTAGTTACGTCTCCCGTAGTTGAGATATTCCTTAATAAACATAGTATTTCACTCAAGGTAGGTCAATCTGAGTCTCTGACTGCTACAGTGGTTCCAGAAGATGCGACAGACAAATCTGTAAGGTGGTCTTCGAGCGATAATTCAATAGCTACTGTTGATTCTGATGGCAATGTCACCGCGATAGCGCTTGGCGAAGCTATTATCACCGCGACATCTGGAAATGTATTCGCTTCTTGCTCGGTTTCAGTAATCCCAACTCCTGTAGAAAGTATTATACTTAATAAAGAATCCGCCACTCTGGAGATTGGGGAAAACCTTTCTTTAACCGCTACAGTACTTCCTGACGATGCAACCGACAAGACAGTGATATGGTCGTCAAGCAATCCACAAATTGCCACCGTAGATCAAAATGGGAACGTTACGGCAATCTCTCTTGGCGATGTCACGATCACAGCTTTATGCGATAATATTGTTGGTAATGATGTGTTTGCCGTTTGTATGGTTTCCGTCATTCCTATTCAAGTTGATGCCATCGATCTTCAACCTTCAAATGCAATTCTGCAAGTAGGAGAGACAACTCAGCTCTTCGCTTCTATCATTCCGGATAACGCCTTTGACCAGACTATAACCTGGACTTCCAATAATCCGGAAATTGCTTCTGTTGATAATAGTGGTAATGTCACAGCTATAGCCCTTGGCGAAACTTCAATAACCGCTTCATGCGGAAATATCTCCGCTTCATGTAGCATAACCGTAGTGCCTACTCCGGTAGAAAGCATTTCTCTTACCAACACTGAGTTGCTAATGAGAGTATCAAGGACCGCTGAACTTATCGCTATTGTCCATCCCTCAAACGCCACTAACAAAAATGTTATTTGGTCGTCCGACAATCCCGATATTGCTACTGTAGATCAAAATGGCATTGTTTCTTCTTTAGCTGTCGGAGTAGCTATTATCTCTGCTACTTCAGTCGATAATCCATCTATAAAAGCCGAATGTAAAGTGACCGTTGAGAATGTAACTGATATCATCGCGGTAACAGAATTCTATATAACACCAACGGAACTGACACTTGATGAAGGAGACTCATACACCATCGTAGCTACTGTCTCTCCAGAGGAAGCAACCGATAAGACCGTAACTTGGAAATCATCAGACAAATCTGTTGCAACGGTTTCTGAAAATGGCGTTGTGACTGCTGTGGGCGGAGGAAACGCTATTATTTACGCCTCTTCCTCCAATGGTTTTACAGCTGAATGTTCAGTCACCGTCATCCCTGCTTTTGTTGAAGTGACAAGCATTTCAATCTCAAACACCGAACTATTGATGCATGAGGGATCAACATCTGAACTTTTCGCTATCATTAGTCCGGATAATGCAACCGATAAATCTGTGGAATGGTCTTCAAGCGATGAATCGATTGCCACTGTCGACCAAAACGGCATAGTGACCGCAGTCAAACAAGGCATAGCCATCGTCTCAGCGACTTCCTCAAATGGTAAGAAAGCTGATTGTACGGTTACTGTGGTGCCTAATATCATCGCAGTGGAAGGAATCACGCTAAATGAGTCTGAACTTGATCTCGAAGTTGATGAAACGTTCTTGCTGATCGCTTCTATTTCTCCGGATGACGCTACAGATAAAACCGTGACATGGAGATCTTCTTCCAATTCAGTCGCTACCGTCTCTTCCGATGGACTGGTGACTGCGGTCTCTCCCGGCACCGCCATAATATATGCCTCTTCTTCAAATGGCCTGACCGCAGAATGTCGAGTGACTGTTCATAAAGGAGAGGTGCCTGTACTCAGCATTTCGCTATCAAATACCGAGCTCCTCATGCGTGAAGGATTTACGGCTGAACTAATAGCTATTATCAGTCCGGAAGATGCCGACGACAAGACTGTCACTTGGTCGTCAAGCGATGAGTCGATCGCTACCGTCGACCAAAATGGTATTGTGACTGCCATAAAGCAAGGAGTCGCCATCATCAGCGCCACGGCTTCTAATGGAATTTCAGCAGAATGTAGGGTAACAGTTGTCCCTGTCATCATCGCGGTTGAAGAAATCACGCTAAATAAGTATGAACTCGATCTCGAAGTGCAGGACACTTTCAATCTCATAGCTACAATCAAGCCGGATGATGCCACCGATAAGTCTGTCACTTGGAGATCGTCCGACAGTTCAGTTATTACTGTAGATCAAGATGGCCTTGTGACCGCTATAGGGTTAGGATATGCTTCTGTCTACGCTTCTTCTTCCAATGGTCTTACCGCTGAATGCAAAGTGAATGTCTATATTAGTGAAATCCCTGTAGATAGCATTACTCTGACCAACTACGAACTGCTGATGAGAGAAGGATTCTCTTCTGAAATTATGGCTATTGTCCATCCTGACAATGCTTCCGATAAGTCTGTAACATGGTCATCAGACAATGAAGATGTCGCCACTGTCAGTGCAGATGGACTAATCTCTACCACAGCTAATATCAACGCACTTCATGTCGGCGTCGCCAACATTACCGCTACATCAAATTATAATCCTTCCATTAAAGCAACTTGCAGAGTGACTGTTCAGAAAGAGGAGGAGATCATAGCTATTTCCGACATATTCTTGAATAGGACAAGTCTGGAAATGATTGTAGAGGATACTTTCAATCTGGTGGCTACCATCACTCCTGAGAATGCAACCGATAAGTCTGTGACATGGCGATCTTCCGACCCGTCTATAGCAAAAGTCTCTGAAAATGGTCTTGTGACCGCTGTCAGCCCTGGAAACGCTATAATCTACGCTTCTTCTTCCAATGGTCTCACTGCGGAATGTTCCGTAACTGTCAACCCCGGATATATAGAAGTGATAAGCGTGACTCTATCTAACCATGAGCTTCTGATGCGTGAAGGATACACGGCTGAACTGATTGCGATTGTTCACCCTGACAACGCCACCGACAAAACCATTACTTGGTCTTCGAGCGATGAGTCTATCGCTACAGTCGACCAAAATGGTATAGTGACAGCTATCAGACAGGGCAATGCAATTATCACCGCAATGGCATCTAACGGAGCTAATGATATCTGTAATGTCACTGTTATCCCTGTCATCATTCCTGTTGAGGCAATCACTCTGAGCGATTATTCACTCGAAATGTATGTGGACGACAACCATCTCCTTATTGCGACCATTATTCCCGATAACGCAACTGACAAAACCGTCACATGGAAATCTTCTGACAAATCAATAGCTACTGTCAGCGAAAATGGAGTTGTGACGGCTGTTGGTGTTGGCGAAGCCACTATATACGCCTCTTCTTCAAATGGTCTTACCGCTGAATGTGCTGTGACTGTTCTCCAAGGAGTGGTCGAAGTGACTGGTATTAAGCTCTCTAATTCAGAACTTCTGATGAGAGAAGGATTCACCGCAGAATTATTTGCAATCATCAGTCCTGAAAATGCCACAGACAAGACGGTCACCTGGACTTCAACTGATGAGACAATCGCTACTGTAGATCAAAATGGATTAGTGACCGCAATTAAACAAGGGACGGCTTATATCATCGCATCTTCTTCCAACGGCAAGACTGACAAATGCTTTGTGACCGTAGTTCCTTATGTCATATCGGTAGATGCAATCGCCTTAAATGAGTATGAACTCTTCCTCGTGCAAGAAGACACCTTCAATCTGATCGCTACCATAACGCCTGAAGATGCTTCCGACAAGTCTGTCATTTGGAAATCTTCAAATGAAGAGATTGCGACAGTTGATCAAGATGGCTTAGTGACTGCTGTCGGTGTGGGAGATGCAAGTATTTATGCATCTTCATCCAATGGCCTCACCGCTGAATGCATCGTACACGTGTCTCCAAAAGTCATTGAAGTCGCTTCTGTAAGCATCGACTATCTATACATATATATTTACGAAAATGAAACTTTCACATTGACCGCTTCTGTATTACCTGACAACGCTTCCGACAAAACAATCACTTGGACTACAAGCGATCAAAATATTGCTATTGTTGATGATGGTAGAGTGACTGGTATGCACCCTGGAGCTGCGACTATAACCGCTTCTTCTTCCAATGGCAAGAATGCTTATTGCCGAGTCATCGTATTGCAACGTCCCCTGACTCCTAAACAGTTGCTCAGAAAAGGTGACGGCGCTTCCTCTACATTCATTGTTTTGATGGATATTTCCGACGCAGAACTCGAAGAACAAGGATATAAGTTCGTCTATGGATATGACGATGCTAATGGCGAATCCGTAATAATTGAGGAAACTCCTTTACGTTATTGCCACACTTCTCCGGATATCTATAATGACCCATCTAATGATTTCTGGGTGTTCGCATTCTATGAAAATGAAGAAGGCATGATTGTCAATAGTAATCTTCGTCACCTCGACGGGTCAGAACAGCCTTGTTATGACATTTCTAAGTTTGGCTACCTCACTAAGAGCGACGTCACTGCCGTAGAAACCGAAGAAATGATTAAGCTTACACCTTCTGCTCTGATCGTCGCCACACATGGCGCCAAGAACATGAATATCGCTATCTTCACATTGACTGGCACACAGATTTATTCTAAATCTTACGATGCCAATGTCTCTGAGACTGATATAATAGAGTTTAATAGATTTACTCCCGGAACTTATGTGATAACCATTTGTTGCGATGGAAGAATGACTTCTAAGACTATAATTGTCCGTTAAAAGGAACTTGGAAATGAAAATCAATATAAAACATATCCTGACGGCTGTGACAGCTTTTACCGTTTTGGCAGCCTCCGCCCAGGGCGGCGACAACGAAAAATATGCTGTCAAACTTACAGCCACCAATAGCTTTGGAGACGCCCTCAGCACAAGCTTCGCCAATCCGTCAATGACTAAGAAAAATTCAGAGTCTAAAAACTTAGAAATAGATTTTGGATGTACTATCTGGCAACATTCTCGCAATTCCCTGGAAGCTAATATTGGAGTCGGATACAACGTACTGTCCTTGAAAGCAGAAATGGCCGGATTTGAATTTAATTATTCTGCTCCGGCTGAGGCGGATATGGACAGGGATACATACATTCGATATTCAAAAATTGACGGATTGCATCAGAACATCAAGACTGAGAAGATTACTCTTCCTCTCTATCTTGACTATCGATTCAAATGTAGTAAAGTCTTCAGTCTCCATGCTCTCCTCGGATTTCGATTCGGCTACTCAATTTCTTCTAAGGTCACTGAAAACTACGGAAGTATATTCAACTATGGTATCTATCCTCAATATGACGACCTGATGATAGACGCTCCATATTTGAATGCTTTTGGATCAAACATTCTTGACAAAAGCAATGCTCTTGATCCCACTGTCAACAAACTTTCAGCTGCCTTTCTGACTGGAATTGGAGCAGAATTTAGAATTTTCGGACCTTTGGCGATCGAAGCATCGGTAAGATACGAAAGGGGCATGACTAATATCTATCGGACTCAATACCCCGATGTACTCCTTTTCAATGCAGGCAATGCACCCGTCACATATACCGTAGCCGAGGGACAAAAGGTAAGCTCACTCTCCCGCTACCTAACCCTATCCCAACCATCAACATTCTCCTACGCCCTTTCCCTACTCCTCCGCTTCTGATCATTGATAATCCCCGCACTTGACAGTTCGATGTGAGAGGGCTTGATTCATCCATCCCACACCGGCCAAGACAAAGAGGCTGGCTCAAAAAGCCAGCCTCATTATACTTTTCACTAATACTGTTCACTGTTAACTTTTCACTATTCACTGATTAGTGTTCATGATTATGAACGCCGTAGCAAACAGGATTGAAGCAGTTGTCATAGCGGATATGAAGGCCATCGCCAAGATCTACTACATATGTCACGCCTTCACGAGTGATGCCCTTTACTGTCTCCCCCGGGAAACGAAGTGCAAGATGATTGGCGATTGCTTCCGGGACTTCCGCTACTGCCGGAGTTGCCACTGTCGGTGCAGGTGCTTCTACAGTTACAGGTTCTGCTTTTGCTTCTGCTGATGCATCCGGAGATGCTGTTGCTGCCATTGCATTGATTCCTACAATTGAGAGAGAGAGAGCGAAGATAGATGTAAATAACTTTTTCATAGCTGTAAAGATTAAGTGTGTTTATAAATGTGTGTTGTGTTTCTCGGTGTGTTTTTCTGTATCAAATCAAGTTTTTGATTTTTATACCTTCTAAACGCTATTAGAACCTTATTGGTTCATTCACTGCATGTTACAATTTTATTAAACATCTGCCACGATTTTGAAATATTATATTCATCTATCACACTCTCAGGCACTTTCAATACACATTTCTCATACATTTCACTATTTTCAGGATCAAAAATAAAACTTTCGCAATCAAACTTTGGCACTTTGATAGATGGCTCGATTATCTCCTCAAGATTCAGACAGCAATTCATCATCAACTCCCCAAGCAACTTGTCGTTGGCTGGAAGCTTAACTTTCTTTAAAGAATCGCAATCTGAAAAAGCATACGATTCTATCTCCTCTACGCTATCCGGAAGGATAGCCTCCTTCAAGGAGGTGCAAAACGAAAATGCATTATGCCCGATATGCTTCAAACCCTGTGGAAACTCCAAACCATCAAGTCGAGAACAATATGTGAAACTATTGCTACCAATATCTTCCAATGAAGAAGGGAAATTAATAGTCTCCAATTCCTCACATTCACTGAAAGCCTGAAATCCTATCTTCTTAATCCCCTCCGGCAAAACCACTCTCTTCAAAGCCGTACACCCCAAAAAGGCGTAATCCGGAATCTCCTTGACCCCAGACGCAATCTCAACCTCCTCCAAATCCACACGATCCATATACTCCCCCTCCTTTATAGGGGACGTAATCAAAATCCTCTCACAATATCCCTTCAAGCCACCAATTCCAAAAAGGCAAAATATTAAGCATATCTTCCAAAACTTAAAATTCTCCTTAGTGTAACCTCTATGTGAGATTTTTATCAATATTTTATCTTTCATTTCTCCTTAAAAAAATTAAAGATTAAAAAATAACTTGGTATAAAAATGCCAATTATCGTTAGGAAAGTACGACCCCTCCGGGGTCGTTGGAGGTGGAGTACTTCTTTCCCCGAGCTGATGCTCGGGGTTAACAAGATAGTCAGCCCTCCGGGCTGAGTATCGATAAAACTTTACCAATTTATTTTTTTTACGACTTCTATATATATTTTGACTACAAAATTAAAAAAAATTTCACTCTTCCCAAAACATTTTTCTTCCATTCTTGTTTTATTGGTATAAAATCGTTTCATGATGTTAGGTTAGTTCGAAAGTATTATGGAAAACTTTCAAGAAACAGCGGCTTGCGAAAGTAGCTGTTTTTTTATTTCTTTTTACTGATTCGTGGCTTTATCCACGTCAGTAAGGTCGGAGACCTTACAATTGTGCCAAAACCCCATACTTCAGTCTGGGGTATCCCAAAATAGACCAGTAGCCTCGGAGAGGCGATTTATCAATTTTGCTTTAAAGTTTACATACAGTAACATAGCACCCTCCAATCTGAAGAGATGCCCTCAAAGCTTCCTCCCGACTCCGAAACAAACCAAACACCGTAGAACCAGACCCCGACATAGCGGCATATACCGCTCCTAACTCCAAAAGCTGAGTCTTTATATCCTCCAAAACAGGATGCCCGGGAAATACTGACCCCTCAAAGTCATTAATCATCTTCCCCTGCCATTCCTCTACATCCATCTCCACTATGTCCCTTAAAGACAAAGAAGGTTGACACGGACAAATCCCTGCAAATGCCTCTTTGGTAGATATTGATACTTCCGGCTTCACGAGCAGACACCACCATCCCGAAAGATCCACATCTATGGGTTCCAACCTCTCCCCTACCCCTTCTGCATAACATGGACTATTATATATAAAGAAAGGACAATCTGCACCGAGCCTCAATGCCATCTCTGCAAGCCTCTCTTTGCTGAAGGGCGATCCACTTAGCTCATTGAGCATACAAAGCACTCCGGAAGCATCTGCACTTCCCCCGCCAAGGCCTGCCCCATCAGGAATATGCTTTTCAAGACAAATCAAATACTCGCCAAGCTCAGGATAATCTTCCTTAAAAACTTTCCATGCCTTATAGACCAGGTTTTTCTCAAGGGGACAATCAACCTGTCTGCCCATAAAACGAAATTCAGTCTTCCCTGCCGGGGTTATCTCAAGAATGTCGCAGAAAGCCTCCGGATTCTCAGGAGTCCCATTATACTTACCTATTGGATAGAATACTGTCTCAAGATCATGATATCCATCCTCCCTCTTTCTCACTATATTAAGGCCAAGATTCAACTTGGCATTCACAAACTTTATCATCTCCAATTCAATTTTATAAGATTTATAAGCCCAATTAGACCAATTAGACTAATTAGACCAATTAGACCTATTATTTCTGAAAAGCACCACTAAGATCAACGACCTAACTAATAGATAGCAGCAAAAAGCCATCCACTCCATCCAAAGCGTATGCTCAACCAAATTTATCAAAATTGCAAACACCCCAACCCCACACACTGTTGCCACCAACATAGGCCGTGTCCGAGTCAATCCAACATAAAACCCATCATATATAAAAGCCAAAGCTCCTGCTACCGGTAGCAGGGCAACCCAAACCCGACATCCTCTAACGCTTTCCGAAATGGCCGAAGAATCACTCAAAAGTCCAACTATCACGGGCAACAATACTGAATAAGCCAAAGCAAATACCAACGTGACGCCTGCAGTCCATTTCAAAAGCCCTACAATAGCATTCTTGAGCATTCCGGCATCTTGCGCTCCTGAATACCTCCCAACCAACGCCTCCCCCGTAAAGGCAAATCCATCCATAAAATAAGAAAAAAACAGAAACATCTGATTTATTACGGCATTCGCCCCCACTTCCACATCCCCAAGCCGAGCACTATAAGCATAAAGCATCATTGTAAGCGCTATCAGACAAGCAGACCGAAAAAACAAATTCCCATTCACACTTACCATCGCCTTCCATTCCCCTTTAAGGGGTAAGCGACTTCCGTGTGCGTCATCTCTAGTCCTAAACAAGCTAATCCCATTCCTCTTACAAAGCCGCCAAGCCAAAACCCCTGCAGGCACCACCATAACCCACTGTGCCAAGACAGTCCCGGTAGCTATGCCTCTATATCCCAACCCAAATCCATACACAAGCGAAAGGGTAGCCAAAACATTAAGCAAACTGACACCAATATTTACCCACATAGCTGTAGCCGTTGACTGCATCCCAATAAACCATCCGCTCAATGCCGTCAATACCATCATCGGAACAGCCCCCATTATACAAATCGAAAAATATTCCCCCGCCAACCCAGTCGTCTCAGGAGTAGCACCCATCAACTTCTGGAGAATCCTAAGCATCGGCGAATGAATAGCCATTAGCAAAATACCTATCCCAATAGCTAAAACTAAGGAATTCCTGAGACTTCCACCCAATCCCTCCTTGTCTCCCGCTCCATAATGCGTTGCAGTCAATCCGGAAGTGCCGGCTCTAAGAAAACTGAAAAGCCAATACATAGTTGTGACCATAACCGATCCTATAGCCATACCGGCCAAATAACGCTCATCTCCCATGTGTCCGGCTACTGCCGTATCGCAAAGCCCCAACAATGGCACTGAGATATTGCTGACCACTGTCGGCACAGTCATCAGTAGTATTTTTCGGTTAAGAGACTCAATTTTTCCACTTTTCATTCTGCAAATTTCATAAAAAAATGCGACATAAACAATATCTAATCAAACTTAATCGAAAAAAAACTCTCATTACTCATTTTACATGTACTACATGTTTGCCATGTTTCCCATGTTTGCCATGTTTGCCATGTTTTACATGGTTCCCATGGCATCTCATTGGAAGCCATGAGAGATTATCTTAAAAAAATATTTTAATGAATTTTGTTGTTTTTACTCAATTTTATTGCTAATTTTGCAGTATGACTGAAAATACTCTACATCCCGGCTCACGCTCTGACTTCCTCGACACCGGTCAGTGGCACCTCGCCGTTGACATATCAAAGCATGGTTTCGGTGCTTGGCTCCTCCCCGATGAATCACTTGGGATGCCTCCTCGCATCATTGTGCATACTGCCTGGCAACCCTCCGATGAAGGTCTGCTTACAAGAATCGAAGACGCTGTCTATGACAACCCTATGGTCCTCGACGATTACTCCGCCGACATCATCATCGAAAGCGACCGACAACTCTGGCTCCCAGCCTCTCTATATCCTACTGATGATGATTGCGCCGATGCATACGTCTCTGTCTATGGCGGCGATATCCTGGACGTGATGGTCAACGACATGGGTTCCGAGAAATGTGCATTCATGCTCACTCCCGGTCTTAAATCGTTTATGCTCCGCTCTTTCTCCGGAGCTCGCATTTGGAGTCAGCAAGCTTTGCTTAAAGAGACTTCGCAACAGCCACACGAATCTTTTAAATGTATGCTCGACATTCGCCAGTCGACATTCGACCTGATTCTCCTCAGTCGTGGAGAATTAATGAGTGCTTCCACCCATCTCTGGAAGTCGGAAGCTGACATAGGGTATATCATACTTAATATTCTCCAGACCTACGATGCTCCGACTCACGAAACAGAAATTATCTTCAGCGGAATCCGGGAAGTCCGACACTCGTTAGGAAAAACTCTCCAACCATATTTTAAATCAATCAGCCAAAAAAATCATGATCTTGACGGCAAGGAAATTCCTACTGCTGTCTATCTGGCGATCAATAGAAAGAAACGTTATGCGCATCATACGAGGTAAATATGGCAAACGCCGTTTCGATGTCCCACACAACATCACCGCACGACCAACGACCGACTTCGCCAAAGAAAACATATTCAATGTGATCGAAAACATCGAAGACATCGAAGGAAAAGATGTACTCGACCTCTTTGCCGGTACCGGAGCAATAAGCCTTGAATTCTTATCCCGCGGCGCTGCTTCAGTGACAGCGGTTGAAATGGCATCTACTCAAGCCAATTTCATTAGGAGCATTAAGGAAAAGCTCAACGACGAAGCCCTACGAATAATACGTGGCGACGTTTTCAAGTTCATAGCATCCGTAAAGAAACCCTACGATATAATCTTCGCTGATCCTCCATACGATCATCCAAAATTTGCCGAAATACCTCAACTTATCCTATCCTCAGCAGCCGTTAAACCCGGCTCCCTCATCATAATAGAGCACAACGCCTCCCATGACTTCTCCTCTCTCCCCTCCTTCGACCAACACCGATCCTACGGCTCCGTCAACTTCTCCCTCTTCCGACTCCAGGAGCAGCTATCATAATAAGCCCAATAAGCCTAATTAGCCCAATAAGCCTAATTAGCCCAATTAGCCCAATTAGCCCAATTAGCCCAATTAGCCCAATAAAATTTCTAATCATGCAAAATAATATACAATTAGACTCCATAGAATCCGCTATCCAAGAATTCAAAAAAGGCAATTTCGTAATTGTAGTCGACGATGAAGACCGCGAAAACGAAGGCGACCTCATCATTGCAGCCGAAAAAATAACCCCTGAGCAAGTTAACTTCATGCTCCAACATGCCCGTGGAGTCCTTTGTGCCCCACTGACTATCAGTCGTTGTAAAGAACTCAAACTCGACTATCAAGTTGAAGAAAACACCTCCATGCTCGGCACACCCTTCACAATTACCGTTGACAAACTCGAAGGTTGCACTACCGGCGTTTCCGCTCATGACCGTGCTGCAACCCTCAACGCACTCGCCGACCCCAAGTCTACTCCTAAGACATTCGGTCGTCCGGGCCATGTCAATCCCCTTTATGCTCAGGATCTGGGAGTGCTCGCACGTGCCGGTCACACAGAAGCCGCAGTCGACCTTGCGCGACTCGCCGGGCTCGAACCTGCGGGAGTCCTCATGGAGATCATGAGCAAAGACGGCACTATGGCACGTCTCCCGGAACTCCGAAAGCTCGCCGACGAATGGGGATTCAAGCTCATCAGCATTCGCGACCTGATCGCTTACCGCCTTCAAAACGATAACATGCTCGAAAAAGGAGAAGAAGTGGACATGCCGACTGCTTACGGGCATTTCCGTCTTATCCCTTTCCGCGAAAAAGACAACGGGCTTGAGCATATTGCATTAATTAAGGGTGATGTCGCCGACGGCAATCCTGTCCTCGTCCGAGTCCACAGCAGCTGTGCTACCGGCGATATTTTTGGATCTATGCGTTGCGAATGTGGAGAGCAACTACATAAAGCTATGGAGCTAATCGAAAAAGAGGGAAGAGGAGCCATCGTCTACCTCAACCAAGAGGGCCGCGGAATTGGGCTTATGGACAAAATCAAGGCTTATAAACTTCAAGAAGAGGGTCTTGACACAGTAGATGCGAATCTCCATCTCGGTCATAAAGCCGACGAGCGCAGCTACGGAGTGGGTGCTTCAATCCTACATTCCCTCGGCATAAAGAAAATGCGCCTTATGAGCAACAACCCTATGAAACGAATTGGACTCGAAGGCTTCGGCATCGAAACAGTTGAGAATGTTCCCCTCGAAGTCAAGCCAAACAAATACAATCAATTCTACATGCACACCAAAAAAGAGAGAATGGGCCATAACCTTAACCTTAGTTAATATGAAAAAAATTCTCTTAGCCTTAGCCATCTCTATAGCTCTTTCGGCGCAGGCTAAAAAGCCCCTTGACCACTCTTCCTTCGACTCTTGGGAAAGAGTCACAAATCACGCACTCTCCAATGATGGTCGCTGGGCTTCATTTAGTCTAAACCCACAAGAAGGCGACGGCGTACTTACCATCCGCAATACTTCCACCAACAAGGAAATCAATATCCCACGGGGTGCCGGAATTGCCTTCACTGCCGACAGCCGCTGGGCAATAGCAAACATTAAGCCTCTCTTCAAAGACACCCGTCAGGCTAAAATCGACAAAAAGAAACCTCACGAGATGCCTCAAGATTCATTGGCTATCGTTGACCTCAAAAATGCCTCAGTCACAAAGATTCCTCTCGTCAAAGGATTTAAAATAGGTAAGAAAGGTGGAGAGTGGGTTGCTTTCAATTCTTGCGATACTACCGTCTCTAAAGACATGAAACCATCCGACAAGAAAGCCGGTCTTCCTCTTGTAGTTCGCAATCTCGTCTCGGGCGAGACTAAAGTTTTCCCCTATATAGGCAACTATTCTTTTAGTGAAGATGGAAAGAGACTTGTTACTGTAACTCAACCTGCAGAAAAAGACTCTGTGTTTACAAAAGCTGTCCGCATTATCTATCTTCCCGAAGGAAAGGACTACATCATTGATGAAGGTAAAAAATATTATGGCGATCCGGTCTTCTCCGTTGATGGTCAAAAATTAGCATATACCGCTACCAACGATAGCAACGAAACGGGCACTCGCAGCATGCAGCTCTTTATGGCATCCCTCTCCTCCCAGCCCTCAGATCCTAAGGAACTGCAACTCGAAATCACCTCCGGTCGCAAGGGGCCTAATCTTCAACGGCCTCATGCTTCCGACCCTGAATTGCAAGAGAAACTTCTTAAAGAATGGCAGGATAAAATGGTTGCAAACGCTCCATCATCTCTTTATGTCAACCAATATTCTAAACCTGTTTTCAGCCATAACGGCAAGCGTCTTGTCATCGGAGTAGCTCCCGAAATTGCTCCTGACGATACTACTCTCGTAAGTTTTGAGCGTCCGGAACTCGACATCTGGCGTTGGGATGCACCCATGACTCCCCCTCAGGAAAAAAATAAATTAGATAAAATCAAAGAACTGACATTCCCCGTCGTCATCGATCTTGAAAGCGGTTCTTACCGTCTCCTGGACTCTAATCCTCTCGCTACTGTCGTAGCCCCTGACCGTTGGGATGCCGATTGGGCACTCCTTCGCGACCCAAGCAAAGACTTTGTTAGCCAACAATGGAATTATTATGCACCGGAGACCATCAGTGTCATCAACGTCAACAATGGGGAGCGCAAAGAGATAACCTCAGTGTATGAAGGTTCTGCAAAGCTCTCTCCTGATGGTAAGTTTGTATACTGGTTTAAAGATGGAAACTGGTATATCTATGAAATTGCCACAGGAAATACAGTCAATGCAACTGAAGACATACCCTACCCGGTTTGGGATGAGACAGATGATCATCCAAGCGTAAGACAAGACTACGGCGACGCTTCATGGACTGAGGGCGACTCAGAATTTCTTGTTTATGACCGCTACGATATTTGGAGCGTTGACCCCATTGCCAAGAGAAAACCCTCATGTCTGACGAAAGGTTATGGACGCGACAACGACCTTATGATCCGCTATGTAAATACCCACGGCAAAGATCGTCGCTTCTTGAAAAAAGGCGACCTTATGACCCTGTCGCTTTTCAACTATAAGGATAAGCGTAATGGACTCGCCTCTATGAAATATGGGATTTCTACTGCTCCTGAAAACGTCTATATTGACACTCTCAGCTTCACTCAAATCAAGCAATCTCTCGATGCTCCATCTTTTTCTTTTGTAGAAGCTAATTTCTCAGTATTGCCCAATGTCTGGATTGCTCCTAAAGGGATTTTCTCTAAAGCTTTGAAAGTTAGTGATTCCAATCCTCAGGCTAAAGACTACTACTGGGGCTCCGCCCGACTCGTAAGATGGAATGCCTACGACGGCACACCTTCCGATGGTGTACTCTACGTCCCCGAAGATCTTGATCCGACTAAGAAATACCCAATGCTCTGCGTTTTCTATGAGACCGGGTCGGAAAAACTCTACAACCATTTTGTGATGGAGCCATCTTGGAGTTGGGTCAATTATCCTTTCTATGTAAGCCGAGGCTACGTTATCTTCGTCCCGGACATCCATTACACCGCAGGTATCCCGGGAGAATGTGCATGGAATTTCGTTTGCTCAGGGGCGGAGGCTATGTGCGACCGTTATCCTTGGATTGACCGTGACCGTATTGGTATCGATGGTC
Source organism: uncultured Sangeribacter sp. (assembly GCA_964634905.1). Taxonomy (GTDB): domain Bacteria; phylum Bacteroidota; class Bacteroidia; order Bacteroidales; family Muribaculaceae; genus Lepagella. The sequence goes on along the minus strand of CAZWJO010000032.1, from coordinate 12,259 downwards.
AAAGCTGGGGCGGCTATCAGACGGCTTATCTCGTCACGAGAACTAACATGTTTGCCTGTGCGGGAAGTGGTGCTCCGGTAGCCAACATGACTTCCGCATTCGGTGGAATCCGGTGGGAAAGCGGCGACTCTCGCCAGGCCCAATACGAACAGGGTCAAAGCCGTATTGGTAGGAACCTTTGGGATGCTCCCGAATTATACATAGCAAACTCACCCGTCTTCCACGCTAACCGAGTAGAAACTCCACTCCTCATAATGCATAATGATGCCGACGGAGCCGTACCATGGTATCAAGGAATTGAAATGTTCATGGCTCTTCGCCGTCTCCAAAAACCAGTCTGGATGCTCCAATACAACGGCGAAGCCCACAACCTCAAAGAACGTCGCAACCGAAAGGATATCACCATACGCCTCCAACAATTCTTCGACCACTACCTGAAAGGCGACCCAATGCCGGAATGGATGCGCTCCGGCATCCCCATTACCCGCAAAGGCCAAGAATTAGGATATTAAAAAGGAAGCCATTTGGCTTCCTTTTTGCGTTTTACGTTTTGCGTTTTACGTTTTGCGTTTTGCGTTTTACTTTGATCGTTAATCGTTGATCGTTAATCGTTAATCGTTGATCGTTAATCGTTAATCGTTATTCTGTCAATTCTCCATGCATATTCTTCTCCATATACTTCCCGGCCAACTGCGCCGTAGCCCCCATACCAAACAGATACATCATCTTGGTGATGGCAGCCTCCGAAGTGAGGTCATGCCCGGATATAGTACCTGCATTAGCAAGTCCAACACCCGCCGAATACTTCATCGGCGATACCATGCCATTGGAACACTGCGAAATGTTGACTACCAGCAATCCCTGAGCTACCGCATCTCGGATACACTCAAACAGCCAAGGACAACTTGGGCCATTTCCGACACCAAATGTCTTGATGACCACACCCTTTAGTCCGGGTATATTAAAAGTAGCCCTAACAACATTCTCCTGAATCCCCGGGAAGATATCTAAATAAGCCACATTGGTATCCATCATATACTCCGCTTTGAATTCTTTTCCCTGTGTCGGACGAAGCAAAGCATCCTTATTGTATGTGATATCAAGTCCTATGTGTGCAAGCTCTGGATAATTGCTCGACTGGAACGCATCAAAATTATCTGCAGAAAATTTTGTGCTCCGATTTCCTCTTAGCAAAGTATCTTGAAATAATATTGCCACTTCCCTGATCATCGGCCCTCCATCAGCCGGATCTTTAGCGGCTGCCACTTGAAGAGCTGTAATCAGATTTTCCTCCCCATCAGTTCGCACTTCTCCGATCGGAAGCTGCGACCCTGTGATTATGACCGGCTTTGTCAGATTATGGAGCATAAAACTCAATGCTGAGGCTGTATAAGCCATAGTGTCGGTGCCATGTAGAATGACAAAACCGTCATATTTCCCATAATTATCCTCTATCACCTTTGCCATCTGTCCCCAATGCGAGGGATTCATATCAGCAGAATCGATCGGCACGTCAAACTGAAAATTATCAATTTCGAAGTCGAGCATCTTGATTTTCGGAACATTGTCAATAAGATGATTGAAATCGAATGGTTCTAACGCTTTTGTATCCGGATTTTCTATCATTCCGATAGTTCCTCCGGTGTATATCAGCAATATTTTCGGTTTTTTTGTTGACATTGTATATTTCTTTTCAAAGCGCAAAGATAACAAAAATTTATATAAACTCCAACACTTTTCTAAAAAAATTCTATGAGTTTCCCCCAATATTACTCCTCACTCAATCATTTTGCCATCTTCTAACCATCCCATATTTCTCTGTGTGCCCTCTGCGTGAGGCATTTGATGAAATGAACCTTTCTCCCCAAAATACGTTAACATTTTAAAGGACTTCTTAACTCTATTCCACTATGAAAACACCTCTTAAACTCGCATTACTGACCATCACCCTCTCAGCAATTGCCACTCAAGCAAGAGCTGACAATTCCCGTGACTGGCTTTTAGATTCTATCCCCCAAAGTTGGAACTACCAATCAGCATACACCCAAAAACTACCCACCGAAGATGCCTGGTGGAAAACTTTCGGCGATGCAACTCTCGATTCCCTCATCGATATTGCTGAAAAGGAAAACTACAATCTTTCCGCTGCCCTCGCAAGAATTGAAATGGCAAAAAAGACTCTTGATGCTGCAAAATCAGCCTATTTCCCTTCTATTAATCTATCAGCCGGATGGTCGAAGGGGCAGTCTTCAGGTGCAGCCGGTCCGGTTGTAACAAAGTCTTCTCCTTACGATTATTTCTCTCTTGGAGCTTCAATGCAGTGGGAAATCGACCTCTTTGGCAGGATCACCCAGAATGTAAAGGCAAACAAAGCTGCCTATAACGCCACACGTGCGGAATATGACGGAGTTATGGTAAGCCTCGCAGCAAATGTCGCTAAAGCATACATCAACCTCCGTACGTACCAAAACGAACTCCAAGTCGCAAATAGTCACCTCGAAGAGCAAGAAAAAGTACTCAAAATTGTGGAAGCCCGTTTTCATGCCGGTCTCGCAAGCATGCTCGAAGTTACTCAGTCCCGTACAGTAGTCGCTTCCACTAAAGCTTCAATTCCTCCCCTCGAAGCGATGATTGAATCGACAATAAACTCAATCGGACTCCTCACCGCTAAGTATCCCGAAGATATTTACGCCTGGCTCTCAACTCCGGCTCCGATGCCGAACGTTGTATATGGAGCAAACCTCGGAGTCCCCGCCGATCTCCTTCGACGCCGTCCTGACATCGTCCAAGCAGAATACCAGCTCGCCCAATATGCAGCCCAAGTAGGCATTGCAAAAAAAGATTTCCTCCCCACCCTCTCCCTGACCGGCTCAATCGGAACCCAATCACACGAGGCAAAACATCTCTTTGGCGACCACAGCATGTATTGGGAAGTTAATCCTACCCTGAGTTGGACTCTCTTCGACGGCCTTGCACGCAATTACAAGACAGCTGAAGCAAAAGCTGCCCTCGAGGCAGCTGTAGACTCATATAATTACACAGTGATGAATGCGGTGATTGAAGTCTCTAACGCAACCACTACTTTCAAATCCACAATGAAAGCCATCGAACTCACACAAGACGTAGTTGACCAAAGCAAAGAATCACTCGACCTCGCGATGGACCGATACAAGAAAGGGCTCTCACCCTTCAATAACGTAGTCGACGCACAAATCAACTATCTCACCTACCAAGACTCCAAAATCACAGCCCAAGGAAAAGCCCTGACTGCCGTAGTCAACCTTTACCAAGCCTTAGGAGGCGGCTGGAACCAATAAATCTAAACTCAACTTTCACAAGTTCAAGTTGAAGGTTAAAAGGTTATCGCTTCGCTGGTTAACAGGTTAAAGCTACGCAGCGGAACAAAAATTCTCAATTCTCAATTCTCAATTCTCAATTAAAAAATAATTAATATGAAACCTCTCTATCTAATACTATCAGCCTCTTGCATACTCATCTCTGCCGTTTCCTGCAAGAAATCAGATAAAAAAGACACAACTACAGATGTTCCTGAAATAACAGTGGCAACTCCAGTAGTTGACTCCATTGTCCTCCATAAGACATATCCCGGCATTTTAGGAGCAGCCGACGCGGCCTCCGTAGTTGGACGTGTCAATGGTACTATTCTCTCAAAAAACTATGACAACGGCGCTTTCGTCAACAAAGGCCAGGTCCTGTTTACAATTGAATCTACAAAATATCGTGATGCTGTGCAACAAGCACAAGCTTCCCTCGCCACTGCGAAGAGCCAATATGAATATGCTTCTAAAAACTATCAAGCACTAAGCGAAGCGTTGAAAAGCGACGCTGTGTCTCAAATCGAAGTAATTCAAGCTAAATCCTCGATGGAGCAGGCAGAAGCCTCCGTCAAGAACGCTGAAGCCGCCCTTAGCCAAGCAAATCTCAATCTTTCCTATTGCACCGTTAGAGCTCCGATCGCAGGCTACATTACCAACAACGTCCTTAACGTCGGTGAATACATAAGTGGTGAAGGTGCTCCGGTCACTCTTTGCAAGGTATTCGACAATTCTACTTTGATCGCTTCTTTTAGTATCGAGGATGCTCAATATGAAGAAATGATGAGGCAAAACGGTGGAATGACTCAAGATCTTTATCGAAAAGTTCCAATATCTTTCACTCAACCCCTCTCACACTCATACACTGCGGATTTGACTTACCAGTCCCCATCTATCAACTCCACCACAGGAACTCTATCTTTGCAAGCATCTATCAAAAACATCGACAATGAATTGAAAGACGGTATGTATGTCACTATAGAACTTCCTTACGGTATCAGTCCTAAGGCAATCTTAATTAAGGATGCCTCTATAGGTACTGACCAGCTCGGCAAATACGTATACGTAGTCAATGATTCCAACAAAGTTGTCTATACCCCAATCAAAATAGGCGAAATCTACCAAGACTCCCTCCGAGTTGTCAATGAAGGGCTAAACCCCTCTGACCGCTACGTCACAGAAGCCCTCCTCTCCGTCCGCAACGGCATGACCGTCAAACCCTCCCTAACCAAATAATTTTGAATGTTGAATTTTGAATGTTGAATTGATTCTCATTCCTAATTCTCCATTCCACATTCAAAATTCTACATCCAAAATTCCACATTCAAAATTCCACATTCAAAATTCCAAAGTATGTTCTCAAAATTCTTCATAGATCGCCCCATTTTCGCCACCGTCATCGCTATTCTGATGGTGCTCGTAGGCGCGATGTGCTACTTCTCCCTGCCGGTAGCACAATACCCAGATATCACTCCTCCTACCGTTATGGTTAGCGCCGCATATCCCGGTGCTTCCGCTTCCACTGTCGCCCAGACCGTCGGTGTCCCCATCGAACAGCAGGTCAACGGTGTAGAAGGTATGCTCTATATGAGCAGTAACTCAGGCTCCGACGGAAGTTACAGCCTTACCATCACTTTCGAAAACGGAACTGACCTCGACCAAGCCGCCGTGGAAGTTCAAAACCGTATCTCGATGATCAGCGCTACTCTCCCTTCAGAAGTGGCCCAACAAGGTGTCAGCGTCAACAAGGAGTCAAGCAACCAGCTTATGTTCGTCTCTCTTACAGCCGACGACACTAAAAGATATGATGCACTATATCTTACAAACTACGCCCAACTAAACCTTGTCAACCCACTTAGCCGTATCGAAGGCGTTGGTGGTGTCCAGGCATTTGGCGGTGGTGAATACAGTATGCGTATCTGGCTCGACCCGGAAGCCCTCCGTGTGCGCAATCTGACTCCCGCTGACGTTTCAAGCGCTATACAGTCTCAGAATATGGAAGTAAGCGCCGGTTCTGTTGGTCAACCACCTCAAGACAATAACTCGGCTTTTGAATATACCCTCGTTAGTCATGGCCGTCTGACTACTCCCGAAGAATTCGGCAATATCGTCATCAAGACAGATGGCTCTAATATGCTTCGTCTTCGTGATGTTGCGAAGATCGATTTAGGTTCTGAAAGCTACTCCAACACTTCCACTATAAATGGGAAACCAGCTTGCGCTATCGGTATAAACCAGCTCCCGGGTGCAAATGCTCTCGACGTAGCAAAAGCCGTCACTGCAGAACTAAACCGTCTTCAGGAATATCTACCGGACGGTGTACATCTGAATATCATTATGAATCAGACTACATACGTCAAGGAGTCAATAGATGATCTTTTCGTGACATTCCTCCTCACATCTCTCATTGTGATGATTGTGATCTTGATATTCCTCCAAAACTGGCGTGCCGTTGTCATTCCGATGATCACTATTCCTGTCTCGCTTATCGCCACATTCGCTGTGATGAAGTTGATGGGCTTCTCTCTCAATACCCTCTCCCTCTTCGGTCTTGTCCTCGCCATTGCAATCGTGGTCGATGATGCAATCGTGGTGGTGGAAGACTGCTCACGACTTGTTGACTCTGGCGAAATGACACGTCATCAAGCTGCTACTAAAGCTATGCAGGAACTCACCGGTCCGGTTGTTGGCGAAGTACTCGTTCTTCTTTCAGTTTTTATTCCTACTGCATTTGTCTCCGGTATTACAGGCCAGCTCTATAAACAATTCGCTCTCACTATTGCCGTTTCAACCGCATTCTCAGGTTTTAATGCCCTTACCCTCACTCCGGCTCTCTGTGCGCTTTTCCTTACTCCAAGAAAACAGACTAAGTTCTTTATCTATCGTTGGTTTAACGCTGGATGGACAAAGGTGGAAAACCTCTACAACAAGATAGTAGGAAAGATGCTCGATCACGCTACTGTTTCTCTCCTCATATTCCTCGTCCTTGCCGGAGTAGCTTTCTGGGGCTTCGTCAAATGGCCCACCAGCTATATACCCTCTGAAGATATGGGCTATTTCATGACCTCCGTCCAACTACCGACAAGTGCTTCGCTCGAACGCACAGAAAAAATCACTGATGCTCTCGCAGCCGACATCCAAAAGATTCCATACGTGAAGGATGTGATGACTATCTCCGGTTTCTCTATGATGGGTGGCGGTGCCGCTTCCAATGGTGCCACAATCATGGTGATGCTTAAGCCTTGGAAAGAAAGAGGTAAGAAAGGCTCTGTCGATAATGTAATTGCAAAAGTAGATGAAATCTCGGCCAAATATCAGGGTGCTATGATATTCTCAGTCAATCCTCCGGCGATCCCGGGTCTTGGTTTGTCGTCAGGTCTTGAGATGAATCTTCTCGACATCAACTCCCTTGGTCCTACAGAAATGTTAAAAGCTATCGACGCTCTACGTGAAGCTGTTGCAAAAGACCCGCGCCTCGCATCGCTCACTTCAATGTATCAAGGTGTCGTTCCTCAGTATCAGCTGAATATCGACCGTGACAAGGCAAAGACACAAGGTCTGGCAATGGCAGATATCTTCAATACTCTTAGTGGATACCTGGGTGGAAATTATGTCAACGATTTCGTAGAATTCGATCGTGTGTTCCAAGTCCGTATGCAAGGCGACCAAGCTGCCCGTGACAATATCAATGATGTGCTCCGGCTTTCAGTTAGAAACTCACAAGGTGAGATGGTTCCATTCTCTTCATTCACTACTATCGAGCCTGTAATGGGTCAGGCATCTGTCAACCGTTACAATATGTATCAGTCTGCATCCGTGACAGTCACTCCTGCCAAAGGCGTCTCTTCATCAGAAGGTATTGAAGCAATGGAACAACTTGTGAAGTCAACCCTTGGAAAGAATTACTCTTACGCTTGGACCGGTATTGCATACCAAGAAACTCAGTCGGGCACTACTATCACATTCGTCTTCATCTTTGCGATTATCATGACAATCCTCGTTCTTGCAGCGCAATATGAAAGCTGGACCGACCCAATTGCCGTAATTCTCGCTACTCCAATCGCAATTCTCGGAACAATCCTCGGATGTATCTGTATGAGTCAGTCAATCAGTGTGTATACTCAAATTGGTTTGATATTGCTCATAGGTATGTCGGCAAAGAATGCCATCTTGATTGTAGAATATGCGATGGATTTCCGAAAGAGTGGTAAATCCATAAAGCAATCGGCCCACGATGCCGGAGTGATCCGCTTCCGTCCTATCATGATGACAGCCCTTGCATTCGTCTTCGGCGTAATGCCAATGATGTTCGCAACAGGAGCAGGAGCCAACAGCCGCATCGAACTCGGCACTGCCGTAGTCTTCGGCATGGCGATGAACGCCCTCATCGGCACCATCTTCGTCCCCAACTTCTGGGAGTTCATGCAGCGCATAAATGAAAAATACCTCTCCGGCCTCTTCAAAGACCCGGCCCCAACCAAGACACCCGACTCCAACTCGACCCCCACTATCTAATATGGGAAAAGAGGCTTCCCAGCCTCCTTTCAATTGAACTTGTAGGGACGCACGCCTCGTGCGTCCTTTTTTTATTTCTATCACTGAAAATTTTTCCAATTCGCGAAGCTATTGTAGCTCCAAGCTCTGCTTGATCCTCATTTGCCGGTCGGCATAAACACAAAAAATACTGCCCCCACAAGGCAAAGAAACGCCGCCACATGATTCCAATGCAGCTTCTCCCCCGACAAGAAAAATACAGAAATAATTGTAAATACAGTCAATGTAATCACCTCTTGTATCACCTTGAGCTGCATCATGGAGAATGGCCCTCCATTTTCAACATACCCCATCCTATTGGCAGGCACCATGAAACAATATTCAAGCAGAGCGATACCCCAAGAGAGAAGTATAACTGCAAAGAGAGGCCAGCTCTTGATCCAGCCCAGCGACTGCATCTTCAAATGCCCATACCAAGCAAATGTCATAAATGTATTGGAGATCACAAGCAATCCCACAGTCAACAATGCCGATTTCATTTCTATCCTAATTTTTGACTGCAAAATTAATGATTTTTTTGAAATCATTTGTTATAGTTTTATAAATTTTAACGAATCCACTAAAAATTATGTTATCATCTGGGAAACTCGGTTTCTGGGGTCTGACTGCCCTCGTCTTCGGCCTGATGGTCGGAGTGGGCATCTACAACCTCCCCCAAAATATGGCTGCCGTAGCAAATCCCGGCGCAGTCCTCCTATCTTGGCTCGTCACATCTGTCGGCATCCTTCCCCTCGTCCTCGCTTTCAAATGGCTCAGCGACCATTATCCTCAATACAACGCCGGCATCTACCAATACGCCCTTGCCGGTTTCGGGCGCTACACAGGCTTCAACATCGCCTGGGGCTACTGGCTCTGCACTGCTTTCTCCAACGTTGCTTACGCCGTGATGCTCAATGACTCCTTCGGTGCTTTAATTCCCCAACTCCACAATCATGGCTGGGAAACCGTCCTCTTCGGCACCGTCCTAATCTGGATAATGTTCTTCATAGTTGCGAGAGGAATCCGCACGGCTAAATTCGTCAATAATCTCCTTGCAGCTATCAAAGTCCTTATGCTCATATTCATAATCACTATCCTTATTATTTTCTTCAAGGCCGACCTTTTCAATGCAGATGTCTGGGGCAATGTCTCAGGAGTTGGAGTCACGTGGCAACAAGTCAAGTCTACTATGATGGTCACTCTATTCTGCTTCTTTGGAGTTGAAGGAGCAGTGATGATGTCCGCAAGGGCAAAGAAAAGTTCAGATGTAGGTAAAGCCGGAATCGCAGGCTTCTTAATATCCCTTTTCCTATATATGGCTGTCTCCCTCCTTAGCTACGGCCTCATGGCAAGGACTCAACTCGCACATCTCCCTGATCCCTCCATTGCTTACATTCTCCGTGAAACCTGTGGCGAATGGGCTTATTGGTTTGTGATAATAGCAGTAATAATTTCCCTCCTCGGAGGATGGGTTGCATGGACTCTTGTTGTGGCTCAAGTTCCATACGAAGCCTCCCTTGTAGGCATCCTTCCGAAAGTATTCAGCAAGGTAAATAAGCATAATATGCCGACATTCGGTCTCATTGCCTCAAGCATAGTAATGGAACTCTTCCTCCTCCTTGTTGTGATGGCAGACGATGTCTATCTGACAGCCCTCCACATAACCGGCCTGATGATTATCCCCGGCTATTTCTTCACGGGCCTTTTCCTAATAAAGAAGGCCGACAACTGGCGAATAATGACAATCGCAATCATAACAACTCTCTTCTGCCTATGGATGGCATACGCCGGAGGCCTGCTGAATATGTTTTTGACCTCCATCTTTTACCTACTCGGCACAGGCTTCTACATACAGACCCACCGCGAACGCCACCCCAACACACCCCTCTTCACCCGCAAATCCCTCTCCGCCTTCATAATTTTAGCAATCTCCTCCCTGATCTCCCTCTACATCCTCCTCTCAGGATTAATGCATAATGCATAATTCATAATGCATAATCAGTCTTAATATCATGAGCAATAAATTTATTATTAAGTAGTTAACCAGATTAATTGCATACACTCACATACGCATTTTCGATTGAATGTCAGCGGCAAACAATTATGAATTATGCATTATGAATTATGCATTAAATCTTATATAATTCTCAATTATGATATACTTCCTCCAATCTCACCC
>CAZWJO010000032.1:0-2112 GCA_964634905.1 uncultured Sangeribacter sp. | reverse complement strand
ATGCATTAAATCTTATATAATTCTCAATTATGATATACTTCCTCCAATCTCACCCCTTAATACCTCTCTTCCTGACTCTTGGTCTTGGCTTTCTGATCGGCAAAGTCAAGCTCGGCTCATTCTCTCTTGGCTCGATTGCCGCGACCCTGATAGTCGGCGTAGTCGTTGGCCAATTTCTTGATGTCCCCATCCCCGATGTAGCCAAAAATATCTTCTTCCTTCTATTCCTCTTTTCTGTTGGCTATGGCGTAGGACCTCAGTTCTTCCGTGCATTCAAAGGCAACGGAGTAAAGATAGTAATCTTCGCTGCAGTAGCAGCTCTCGTAAGCGCCGGAGTTGTCATAGCCGCTGCAAAAATCCTAAGCTATAGCAAAGGAGTAGCTGCAGGCCTTTATGCCGGATCCCAAAACTCTTCCGCTTGCTTAGGACTCCTTTCCGACACTGTAAAAGGGCTCCCTATTCCTGACTCAGACCGCGAACATATCCTCAAACTTATCCCGGCTTGCTATGCCGCCACATACGTCCTCGGTACAGTATTCACTGCCTGGTTTCTCTCCTCAATCGCTCCCAAGATGATCGGGGGCATGAAGAAAGTCCAAGCTGACGTAGCCGACATTGAGCAGAAACTCGAAGGCGGCAATACACCTCTCGGTCCCGGCATGATTCCTGCCCGTCGCCCTGTTGTCTACCGTGCATACGAAGCTACTGACCCATTCTACGACACTCCCCGCTCACCTCAGGAAATCCGCGACCGCTATAAAGCAATGAATGTACGTGTAGTCTTTGTACGTGCCCGAATAAATGGTGTCGTTACAGACCCGTCACCGGAAGTCCGGATCTCTCACGGTGATCACATAGTTCTCGGAGGTCGCTCTGAAGAAATGACTGCTCTCCCAACCCCACCGGGTCCCGAAGTAGCCGACCATGAACTCCTCAACTTCGGTGCAGAGCGAACTCCAGTCACTGTAGCTACAAAAGAAATCGATCAAATGACTCTTGGTCAACTCTTCTCACAAGAATACATGGATCGCGTTGCCATCGCTTCCCTGAAGCGCAATGGTCTTTCAATACCAATTAAAAACAACACTGTCCTTTATGGTGGTGACATCATGACCCTGATTGGATGGCCGTGCGACGTTGCTGCGGCTGCCAATCACATCGGATATGCAGACAGAGATACGAATACCACCGACATGGTCTTCCTCGGATTGGGCATAGCACTCGGATGCATAGTAGGAGCAATCTCAATAAAAATAAATGGAATACCAATGGCTCTCGGCATGAGTGTAGGCGCTCTCTTCTCCGGACTGTTCCTCGGCTGGTTGCGATCACGGCGCCCTTCATTCGGACACATCCCCTCTTCCGCCCTCTGGATTCTCAATAATCTTGGAGCCAACATGTTTATCGCTATTCTCGGTCTCTCCGCAGGATCGGCCTTAGTCAGCGGACTTCACGAAGCCGGCGTAGCCATAGTAGCAATCGGCTTACTCCTCACCTTCTTAAGCTTGGTAATAAACATCTTCATAGCCTACAAATTCTTCCGTTTCTCCACACCCGAAGTCCTTGGATGTGTAGCGGGAGCAAGATGTAGCGTAGCCTCAATAGGTGCCATCCAAAACACCCTCGGGTCCGATGTCCCCAACCTCTCCTTCACCATCACCTACGCCGTAGCCAACATCACCCTCGTCTTCTCATCCCTTCTGGTCCTCTTTTTAATTAATTGAGAATTGAAGAGAGACGAGTTTTGGCCACTTCCGGATCCATAGGATTCTGCCCAACTGTATGGCTTATCTCTAACACCTCCTCTGTATTAATGCAAATCACTCGCTCAAACCCAGCCTCCAAAAGCATATCCTCATCTTCCACCCGTCCAGCCACAAGCCAAACTGGCACATTATGACGTTTCCCCCGCTGAAGTATCTCATACGGCAACTTTCCCATCAAAGTTTGCCGATCCGAACTCCCCTCCCCAGTAATAATCAAATCTGCCCCGGAGATAATATCATCAAATCCAATTGCATCCAACACAGCCGCTGCCCCCTTAACAATCCGTCCGCCCGCAAAAGCCATCAAACCACCTGCCAATCCCCCGGCAGCCCCACTCCCGGGCAC
>CAZWJO010000031.1:0-28414 GCA_964634905.1 uncultured Sangeribacter sp. | reverse complement strand
GACAACCTGACAACCCGACAACCCGACAACCTGACAACCCGACAACCTAAAGACTCATTATACTCCGAAACTCCGCATTCCCCTCAATCAGCGAAGGATCCTCTATATATTTTTCCATTTCCTCGGCCCAGGCCCGGTGAAACAGCGTCCCCTTCAATATATCATTATATCGCTTCGCCAACATATACTCTCCATTCAGCAACGCAGACTTAACCATATATTTATAGAAGAACACCCGTTTGCCATATTGCACACTGTGCTCCATAGCCCACCGATATGAAAGATTGAATTTTCCATTATAATAGTTGATTGGGATATTCACGTACGCCGTCACGCTGAATCCTTCTGCATGCCTTGGATCAATATTCCTTGGTTTTAAATCTGAAAGATCCTCGGCCCTTCCCCCAAGATTCACGACAGCATAATTATTGAGGATGCGCATCGTATAGCTGGGAGGCTCCTTTATTCTCGTCATAACTCCTACCATCCCCTTCCAATCATTATTCTCTAATCTATTCAGCATCAAGACTGTTGCCCTCAACTGTTCATTCTTCTTGTCAGTCCGGATACTCCATCCTGCGCTAACCACCAAAACCACCACACTCACCCACATCGTCCATCTCGAAGAAGGAATCCAACGCAAACCACCGGCAATCGCCAGTAACAACATCCACCCTGTAGCCACTATAAAAGGAATCCAAAGATAGAGATCAAACGATTCCATAAGGAAATCCGGCAATCCCTTCAAATAAAGATAGTCATTGTCCACAACCGTCGGCTGGAAATACATATAATACAACTTAGGAGTAACCAAAATCGCAATTATCACCACCGCAGCCAATCCCAACATAAGAAAGTTTCCTGAAGTAATGAAACTCTGCCCCTCTGCACCTTTGCGTGAGATATTAGAGCATGCTAACATCACCCCAATCCCTGCCCCAAAAAGAGCATAAAATCCCGCCACGAAATAGCATCCCGTGACAACCAAAAGCCATACAAAAGCCAAAATCGGACGCTTCTCTAAAACTCGATAAACCCAAACCGAAACCACCACAAAAAGATAGCTCAAGGTATTGGAATACATATACCCGACAGATTTCATAGAAATCCAAGCATCATCAATCTGAACTACCGACACAAGCATCGCAATAGGGACGACGAATGTCAACGGAAATGCCACCGGAGGCAATCGGAATGCCTTCTGCGTGATCCATGCTGTCAGAAGCCAAAGCATAATCATGACCGTACTCCCCAACCAAGGATAATACAGCAGCTGCGTAAGCCATGCCCCAGCATAACGCATCAACCCTCCGGGAAAATACAGACACTGCCGGAAAAAGAACCGTGTTCCCTCAAACATCGACATCTCCTCATACCACCGCAGCATATACGAGTTCCTGACCGCCAGCATCCAATAGCAAAACAAGACAAACACGCCCCCGACAATCAAATATACCCGCCTACACATCCTCATATAAGCCCCATTAGTCTCATGTTCCCCATGTGATCCATGTGTCCCATGTTCCCCCTGGGTCACATGGGACACATGATTATTAGCTCTCTTATTAGTCTTTTTCATCTTTGTTATTTGAATTTTGCAGCAATTGGAGCATGGTCAAGCACCCCCACAATCTGCGACCTCCCAACCTCAAACTCCCCATTAAAAAACTCCGGCACATTGTAAGATTTCATCAGCTCCCGATAATAATCAGGCGATTCCTGCGGCAACACAAACGCCTTAGAATCCCGTCCATCTGCCGAGATATAAGCGATGTAAGGCCGTGTATACGACCCGTCATCCCTCCGCGAACTGAACACGATCCATCGTGAATTCGACGACCATGAATGATAGCTGTCAGTGTTATCACTGTTAGCATTCCTCAGAGGACGGTGGTCTCCTGTAGCCAAATCCATCAGATATAGGTCGCTATCCTTATGCCAGATATGAAAAGTCCCGAAAGGAGCCTGACAATAAAGCAGATACCTCCCATCAGGAGATATCCGAGGCAGCAGTGCACTCAGACTGTCCACCGAGGCATACACCACCGTATCCGGTTCCGAAAACCGCCGAGTATCCAAGTCAAAATCCCTGCTGACGATGTCATAATGCATCCGCTGGTAATGATAAGGCACATCTTCGGGCCCGACACCTTCCGGATATTTTGCAACAGAATAATAGATCCTCTTTCCGTCAGGAGCCCATCCGGGGAAAGTCTCGAGTAAAAGGGAATCATTGGCAATGTTGCTTACCTGATGCGTCTTCATGTCATAAAGAATCAAATCGGATGAAGAATCATACACCTCCACCTTCTGCTCCCCATCCGAGAAAATCTTCTGCTTCGTGTCGTTGGTAGAATATGCAATCAAGTCCAGTGTCGGATGCCAAGCCGGATACACGCCCGCTGAAATTGTACTGTCTGTCTTAAGATTCACTTTCCTCACAGAATCCCCGGCCATGACGACAGTTCCACCCTTCGTCTTCCTGACATGAAACTGTGAACTTTTATCATTATACTGATTCCGTGGAACATGGCAATTCACGCACTGTCCTCTACGCTCGTCGCAAGGATTCGGTGTGCTATAGACAATCTCCTCATCAAAAGAAGTGAGGTCGCGCATATTTATCGACATCCCTGAATATTGCACAAACGAGGGTTCAATCAGCCTGTAACTCAGATGAGTGTCTATAGGCTCCTCCGCCACATGGTTTGAAAACTTATAAAGCATCCATTTCCCATTATTCTTAACAAACACCTCATATTGGATATCCTTTCCTTTTGAAGCCTCAAGCAGCTCCTTCCATCCCTTCATATCCCAACGTATCACATCACCCCCGGCTACCAATGTCTTTCCATCGCCACCGGTCACCCGAGCAACATACTCTTCTCCATCCATATCCACCTCAAAATTCAAAGGCGCAATATTAGGAGGGATCACGAGTGAAGTATAATCCGGCAAAATCCTGAGATCTCCCTCTCCATTTACCACATTCCTTACCGGTACCTGCGTCCTCCCACAAGCCAAAAATATAAAAGCAAAACTTATGGCTATTCCTATATAATATAATACTCGTTTCATACCTGAAATAATAGTTGTTCGAAAACCTGCTACAAAGTTAACAAAAAAATCCCTATTCTCAAAAATCCAAGCTTAAAGTCCAATTCTAACCCTACCTATCCACTCTCTATTTAGATACACTTTGATAATTGCGTGGGTATTATATGTTTCAAAGGTATGTCAAAAAAGTATCATCAAAAGATAAAATGGTATTAGTTTGTATATAAATTTACCACTAATTTTGTGTTTGCATTTGTTAACAAACAATTTAATATTTTAAGGAAAAGGTTACACTCCTGTCTCCCTTGACTTATTCTTATTAGATTTTGATATTCATCTGCTAAGGTTCAATGACTTAACATTGCAATCCAGTTTAAGGCTGTAAAGCCTCTAAAGCCCCTAAGGCCTTTAAAGCCCTTAAGGCAAACCTAACATAGAATTCATTAATGTATAACCATAATAGACATCTATGAACCTAAAAAAGAAACATGCAGTACTCCTGACAGGCGCAGTCTTATCTGCGCTTGCATGTAGTGTGCCTCAGACCTACGCTGCGCCTGCTCCCCAGGCGCAAGCTCCGGCTGACGGAAAGATTCGAGGAACAGTCACTGACCCGAACGGCGAACCCCTCATCGGCGCCACCATCATGGTCAAAGGGACACAGAATGGTACAGCTACCGACCTTGACGGTAACTATGCTATCAGTGCTAAACCTGGCGATATCCTCGTAGTAAGCTATGTCGGCTACCTCCCATCAGAGGTGAAGGTCGGCAGAAGTTGGAATCTCGACGTTGAGCTTCAAGAAAACGACAACAACCTCGACGAACTTGTAGTCGTAGGTTATGGTACTCAGAAGAAGAAACTCGTGACCGGTGCTACATTCCAGGTTTCCGGTGAGCAGATCGCTTCTATGAATACCTCCAATGCTCTTACGGCTATGCAGTCTCAAGCCCCTGGCGTTCAGATCACCCAGTCTTCTACTCAGCCTGGTAAGGGATTTAAGGTAAACATCCGTGGTATGGGTACTATCGGTGAGTCTTCTCCTCTTCTTGTAATCGATGGTATCGTTTCCGGTACAGCCAACGACGGTCTAAATGGCCTTAACCCTAACGATATTGAAAGTATCGACGTGCTGAAGGACGCAGCTTCCGCTGCTATCTACGGTGCACGTGCGGCAAACGGTGTTATCCTCGTTACCACTAAGCAAGGTAAGGAAGGAAAGATCTCTATTACATACGATGGTTTCGTAGGCTGGTCTAACCCATATCGTGCTCCCGGTAGTCTCGGAGCTCAGCAGTATATGGATGTCGTCAATGAGACATATTTCAATACTTACGGAGCTCTTCCTGAATGGAAGAATTTAGTGCCTCAATCAATTCTTGATAAAATTGCCAATGGATGGCAAGGCGAAGATTGGTTTGATGTTTACCGCAACAAGAATGCTTTCCAACAAAGTCATGCTGTCTCTCTGACAGGGGGTAATGATCGCAGTAAGTTCTCTATATCCGTCAACTACAGTGATCAGGAAGGTATACTCGGTGGTGATAATGCTTCCGACTACAAACGTTATGGAGGTCGAATCAATTCAGAGCACGTCCTCTTAAAAGGTAAGGACCATAATATTATAACATTAGGTGAGAATCTCTCTTATTGGTATCATTCAAGCCACGATTTGGCAGAAGGCAACGGCTACTGGAATATCATGCAGCCCGTTTATGCTAACTCTCCGCTCGTGCCTGCTTTCAATGAGGATGGGACTCCTACAAACTTCACTCAAAACGGCGCAGGATGGAGTTCTATGATCTTCAACAACCCATACGAAGGTTTCATCAATGGTATGTACAGCTCTATCAATCGTAACCGTGATTTCGGTGTCGGAGCCACTTTCTACTGGATAATCGAGCCTATAAAGAATCTGAAGTATCGTGGTCAAGTCAATACTGGCTACAGTGCAAGCAATAGCCGAAGCATGTCAAAACCATACTCTTCAAGTTCCACCTCTGCAAGCAGCAATTATGGCCTTAACCAAAGTGCTTACCAGAGCTCAAGTTTGTCGTTTGAGAACACCATTTCATACGTGCTCCCGACTTTTGGCAAGAACAATATCGATGTGATGATTGGTCAGTCGATTGAAAAGTCTAACTGGTCTACAGGCATGAATATGGCGTTTAGCTCATCTCCTGAGACTTTGAATTCTCTTGTTCTCAATGGTTGGGATTTCGCCATTCCTTCTAACTTCGAGTCTTCTACTATGACTGGACATGGTGGCTACGACAATCCTTGGCAAGGCAACATTGCTTCTTTCTTCGGACGTATTAACTATAATTATGATGAGAAGTATCTTTTGACAGCAATCGTACGTCGTGACGGTTCCAGCAACTTCGCACGTGGTCATCGTTGGCATACCTATCCTTCAGTTTCTGCCGGTTGGGTGCTCACTAATGAAAGATTTATGGAAAGCACATACAATGTTATGGACTTCTTGAAGATCCGTGCAAGTTGGGGACAAAATGGCAACTGTATGATAGATAATTATAAATATTTATCTAATATCGGTTTCTCTCCGACAGGCTATGCAGACTATGGCTATAAGTTCAGTAGCAGTATAGAAAATACTTTGATGGGTATTTACCAGACAGGTGCTTACGCCCAAAATGTGCCAAATCCTGATATTACTTGGGAAACCTCAGAGCAGATTGACCTTGGTTTTGATGCTCGTTTCCTCCAGAGCCGTTTAGCTGCTACTTTCGACTGGTATCGCAAGACTACTAAGGACTGGCTCGTCCAGGCACCTCTCAACGATGTACTTGGTTATGAACAGGCTGCTATGATCAATGGTGGAGACGTGAAGAATGAAGGTGTCGAACTTGCCCTCTCATGGAGCGATAACATCGGTGGCGACTTCCTTTATCATGTTAATGTAAATACTACTTACAATAAGAATAAGGTGACACGACTTGCTACCGCCTCTGGTAAGATTGGAGATAATGTCAGCAGCTCTCTCTTCCAGAACTCTTCTTACGTTTCTTTGGTTGAGGTTGGTCACCCGATCGGTTACTTCAGTGGTATGAGCCACAGCGGTATCTGGCAGAGCCAAGCTCAAATTGATGCTGCCCGTGAAGCTGGTCAGGCTGTACTCTCTACTGCTCAGCCCGGTGACTTTATCTGGGATGATTATAATAATGACGGTGTGATAACTCTCGACGGTGACCGACATGAAATCGGTGATCCAAATCCTAATTGGACTCTTGGTGTAAACCTTGGCTTCAGCTATAAGGGTTTCGATTTCAGCGCTGCCGGTTCAGGTGCGTTCGGAATGCAGGCTATGCAGTGCTATCGCACAGCTCTTCTTGCTAATCCATTTGTCAATTATACAACTGATATTCTTGATCGCTGGCATGGTGAAGGAACAAGTAATTCTGTTCCACGCCTCGTAGTAGGTAGTGAAAACAACCAGTGGGTATCTACATATTATATGCAGAATGCTGACTACTTCAAGCTTCAGAATATAACCATAGGTTACGACTTCGCAAGCCAGTTCAAGACACCGTTCTCTCAACTTCGTGTCTATGCTCAGCTCCAGAATCTCTGCACCATCACCAAATACACTGGAGTAGATCCAGAAATCGGCTCTAACGGCGGTAAGGATGAAAACGGCTCATGGAACCGCGGTATCGACGTTGGTCTTTATCCTTCCGCTCGAACTTTTATTGTCGGTGTGACTGTCAAATTTTAATTCTTAACATCAAGAGAAACTATATAAAGATATGAAAAAACATCTTTTGATAGCATTGGCTGCAGTCGGGATGGTCTTAACGACTTCTTGCGAGGACTTTCTTGACTCTACCAACTATACACAAGCCAATTCAAATAACTATCCGGCTTCTCCAGCCGATCTTAACAAGGAATTGGCTGCTCTCTACGGAGTGATGAATCAATACTGCAACGACCCATTGCAGACACCTTGGCTTGTTTGGAACATAATGTCAGACGACACTAATGGAGCCGGAGGCACTGGTGATATCGAGGCTCACGCTATTGGCCATCTTATGACTAATAAGGATGAACTCTATAGCAAAGCTTGGCACAATACATACGTTGGTATTTCACGAGCAAACGCAATCATTAATTCTGTCGATGCTTTTGACTGGACAGGTAATGAGGTGACGCGAAACCAGCTCCTGGGAGAAGCATATTTTATGCGTGGACTTTTCTATCTTTGGGGCACTCAGTTTTGGGGTGATATTCCTGCTTATTGGAGTGCTGCTGCTCCTGACCCTTGCCCTCAGGTAAGTGCTAAGGAGGTGATCTTCCCCCATATCCTTGCAGACTTCGTATCGGCATCCAATCTTATGACTAACGGTGCTACTACTTGGGGCGACGGACATGCCATGAAGGGTGCGGCTGAAGGCTATTTGGGGCGTGCTTATATGTTCTATCAGGGATTCTATAATAAGGTCGGCGAGCTTGCTACTGCAAACCTGACCGACGTTGAACTTCCTGAGCAAGAAGGTGTAAACGGGCCTCTTTCTAAGGCTCAAGTTGTTTCATTCCTTGAAGACTGTATCAATAATTCAGGAGCTCAGCTTATTCCTGATTTCCGTCAATTATGGCAATATACCAACGAGCTTTCCGCTCCAGACTACGCTTATGTAAAAGATCTTGCAGAGGCTGGTCAATACTGGGCTGGGAATGGCAACCGTGAGCAACTATTCCAAGTTCAGTTCTGTAATATTGCTACTTGGAGTGGCACGATCGCTATGGGTTTCACTAACATGACTTCACTATATCTGGGTCTACGTTGTGACGAAGATGCAAGTGGCTATGTGAATGGTAAGGAAGGGACACTTCCATTTGGTCAGGGTTGGGGACAAGGTGTATTCAATATGAATGCAGTCAATGAATGGTCAACATCCGACCCACGTAAGAAAGCTACAGTCCTTAATTGCGATGAAGAACTTAAACAGTTCGGATATGCTACATCTTGTTCTGAAGAAACCGGAATGTACAATAAAAAATGGATGCCCATCACTTGTAGTCAATCTACCTTTGATGATTTCAACTCCAACTACACATGGTGGGGTGTTGAACGCTCACTTCTTGAGAGTAAGCCATCTAGCTCAAACGAAAACTCTTTCCAAGGAGACCATTTTGCTGACGTGATTTTGCTTCGTCTTTCCGACGTAATGCTTATGCATACTGAGCTTACTGGCGATGCAACAATGATGAACCGTGTACAGGAACGCGCAGGTGTTGCAAAAACCGGTTATTCTTGGGCTAATATTCAGAATGAACGCCGCTGGGAGCTCTTTGGCGAAGGGATCCGTTTCAATGACCTACGTCGTTGGTCAGGCATCGACGGGGGGCAGAACTGTATGGCTGCTTTAGCTCTTGAAAAGCAGAATGGCTCAGCTGTCAATTACACCGGTCGTTGGACTACGATGCACCATGCTTCTTCTTCATGGGCACAGCGTTATGCAGAGACTAATGGATTCCTCCCAATTCCTCCCGGTCAGATCAATATTGTGGCCAATCCTGATGTGCTGAAACAGAACCCGGGGTGGGGCGATGATGCAAGCGATTGGAATATGGCAAGCACTCCGGTTTACTAATCCTCTAAAATCTAAAAGAAATGAAAAAGACTTTAATGATATTAGCCTTAGCCGGTGGCGTTTTCCTCTCTTCTTGCGACCCACAGAAGGCTGAAGGCGTTTTCGATCCAGTTAATATTACTGAAGATACCCTTTTGAAGGGAGCTGAATTCTCTCAGTATGATGCAGTAAAAGATGATGCGGGTAATATCACTTACGTCCCCTCATCAACTGGTAACTACATACAATATAATTTCCCTGAGGTGCAGGCTGTAAATATCTTCTATCTTAAGAAGAATGGTGAAAGAAAGACTCTTTCTTATGGTCGTTCCGGTGGTATGTTCTATTATCTTCCAGCTCGTGGTAGCGACGAACTTAATTCTTTGTATTTCTCTTATATCAATACTGATGGAACAGAAATAGTGGCTGAAAAGCAGTTCACTTTGAAAGTTGCGGCAGAACTTGAGCCGGCTGTCAAGATTCTCGTCTCAGATGCTGGTGTGAAGAAATGGAAATGGATGCCTACAAGTGCCAATGGCGGTGCTGTCTGGGGTAACGGTGGTTACTTAGCTGGAGAGCAGGACGGCAGCGACAACATCAACGGTGCTTGGTGGGGCTGCGGTGTTATCGACGGCACATGTGGCGATACTTTCGAAGGACAAACTCAGCACGCTGGTGATCGTTGGCCGGCAATTAAAGGCGAGTGCTATGCTCTATCTTATATGGAATTCAATGAAGATGGTTCGCTCACTGCTTATTCCGAAGATGGCACTAAGATGAATGAGGGATCTTTCTCAGTCAAAGATTTCAATAATAATCAGGTTACAAATGCTGATACGTTCTCTCGGGGTATTCTTGAGACATCTGAGGGTGCGATCCTTTGGCCTTTCGCTATCAATACCGGCGGTATGATGCCAACATCATTTGAAATCGGTTGGCTTGATCCATCTCGCATGATTCTTATCTATGCGGATCCTGGCACTGGCGCTTGGAGCGAATGTACCTGGTGGTCGTTCATGAGCGGTGATGATCCCGCTGCTCTTGCGGTTCATGAATGGCATTGGAAACCGACTGATGTCAATGGTGGTGCCGTTTGGGGTAACGGTGGTTACTTGGCAGGCTCACAAAATGGCACAGGTGCTATCAATGGTGCTTGGTGGGGTTGCGGTGTCAACGATGGAGAATGCCCTGACACTTTTGCCGGCCAGATGGGTCATGCAGGAGCTGCATATATTGAAGGGGAAGAGTATTCCTATTCCAAGATGGTGTTTGATGATGAGGATGGTACTGTTACTGTCTATGGCAAGGATGGCAATGAACTCCGTGCGGGATCATTCTCACTTGATACCACTCCGAATCCTGATAATTTCACTGTCGGAACTCTTGAAACTTCTGAAGGCGCAATCCTCTGGCCGTTCGCTATCAACACTGGTGGCCAAATGCCTACAAGCTTCGAAGTAGGGTACTTAGGTCCGGATGCAATGATTCTCATCTACGCAGCTCCCGGCACAGGCGCTTGGAGCGAGTGCACTTGGTGGTCATTTGGCAAGTAATCCAGTTATTTAATGCATAATGTGCAATGAATAATGCATAATTATTGCAAGCAATAATATGAAAGGATGCGCATTTACTAATGCGCATCCTTTTTAGTAGCAAGCACGCTCCGCGTGCGTCCGACCGTGAAACTTTGTAGGGACGCACGCTCGTGCGTCCGCACATGATACTCAGTTTGTACCCTTAGCATTAACATAGCATATCAGGTCGGAGACCTGATGATTATGCCAAAACCCAGACTTCAGTCTGGGGTATATCTCACAAAAGCTCAGTAGCCTCGGAGAGGCGCTTTATGATAAATATCAAAACATGAAAAAACTATTTTATATACTCTTATCCATTCTTTTCATTCCAATCGTCTGCTGCACAGGCAACAAGGATGAATACATAATCAAAGGCTCGACAAGTCAGTCTCGCCTCGATGGGGAGCGAGTCTTCCTTGTCCCATACGGCACGAAAACATTCGAAGATAGCATCGGAGTGGACTCCACTGTCATCAAAAACGGTAAATTCGAATTTCGTGGACACAAAGGAGAATTCCTCGCCCGTGTGACCGTTGACAGGCGTGTTCGCTACGGCACACAGGATCTACTGATCATCACCGAGCCGGGTGAAATCACTGTAGTGATAGACTCCGTATCCAGCGGCAAAGGGACACCCCAAAACGATCTCCTCCAGGCTTGGAAAGTCCTCAAAGAAGACCACGATAAAGTACAGTGGAACCAATCCCAGCACATCAAATACCTCCGTGAGCAAGGCGACACCCTCTACGCCAATTCCCTCACCGACTCCCTCCGCGCTTATAATGAAGGCTACGTAAAGACGATCCACGGCCTGATGCGCACCACCGGTCCGGGCCCCGCCTACGATTTCCTCAAATCCCGTTACGGCGACCCTGAGTAATAAAATTTGTGAAGAAATATTATCCTATAATAAATACACTAACAGTATATATCAAGAACAGTATGTTCCATTTTGGAACATACTGTTTTCGATTGTTATATTTGATTCTTCTACATAATTGTTGAAGGGCACCAATGAGGGGATAAAAGAGGTTTCTGGGATATTGAATAAAGTTTTTTTATTTTTTTTATGGAATTTGAGAAAAAAAGACTAATTTTGTAATTGAAGTTATTGTTTTGTTTCTACATACTATTATTGAATATGGAAAATATTGATATAATGCCTCAAAGCATATCATTTAAATCATATAAGAGATTCTCAGGTCCTGAAAATTTGGAATTTAGGCCTATGACTATTCTATTGGGTAAAAATAGCAGTGGAAAAAGTTCTATTATTAAATTACTGCTATCTATTTCTCAAGCTATTTCTAATGAATATACCAAAGTCGGGTTACCTTATAAGGGAGACGGATATTCATTAGGGACATCATTTCAAAATCTTTGTCATAACGGAAATATGTTCGACTTTAAGGTAGGGGTGCAGTATGATGCTTCATTAAAATTTGAGGCAACAATGATGATGAATCCAGGTAGAGAGGTGGCTATAAATCATTATTCATTAGTCACCCCTTACGCTTCAGTGGATGCGAGGCTCGAAAATAATGGACGTTATACAGTTAACGGAGACAAAGATGTAATTTTAGAGTTTCATGGATTGGTGAGTGATAAGATATTGTCTTTAGGAAAAATTTCTTCGATTCCAAAGATAATTATGGATTACATAGGTCCATTGAGGACTGCCCCACAGAGAACGTGGTATGTTAGTGGGAACAATCACAGTAATGTCGGACCGGATGGAATATACGCTTATCAGATTCTCTATGAAAATCCAGACCTCAAAAAAAAGGTTAGTAAATGGTTTGAAGATAATTTGGAAGGTTACGTTTTAGATATAGCTAAAGGTGACGAGCCTGGTAGTTTCCGTGTGGTAATTTCAAGACCAGATAATGGTGAATATAAGGTTAATATCGCTGATGTGGGAATGGGGATTATTCAGGTGCTTCCAATCATTGTGAGGGCATTCTTGAATAAAACAAATTCTATAATAGGTATCGAACAACCTGAACTTCACTTGCATCCAGCTGCACATTCTTCTGTTGCGGCTCTTTTGGCCAACACTTCTCGCAGATTAAAGCAAACCTATATTGTCGAAACTCATTCTGAAAATTTTCTTTTAGGGATAAGGGAAATGGTGGTAAATCCAGAATGCGATTTTTCGGCAGACGATGTAGTGGTGTATTTTATAGATGAAGATGAAAATGGAGCATACATAAAGAAAATATTTATAAACCCCGATGGGACTTTAACTGACTGGCCAATGGGTGTATTCAATGAGTCGTATGATTTGTTGAAGTCAATCATGAAGAACAGTAAGGGTCAGAAATAAATGATGATTCGAATCTTTTTTACTCGTTAATAAATGATATTTGTCATCTCAGATAATATTAGGTTTCTTGCAGAAGAAAACTATAGAGCCTTCGCACGAAATGTGTCAGTTGCTTTAGAAAGACATCATTTCTTTAGCTTCGATTATAATGCATTTATTTGGTTTGAAAAAGAATTTTTAAATACGGATAAATATTATGGTGAAATAGAACGGGAAGAATTGAGATCGATTCTTCCAAAAGAACCACCAACAAGTCTTATGTCTTTTTTGACTCGAATAAATGTGGGAGATGATCCTGACCATGATATTGGTCGGATGACCACTCTTATAGATAAATTCTCATTCGTTATTGTAGAGAATAATCTTTATGATGGATCAACGATCAAGAAATGGATAAAGCTATATAGAAACGAAAGAAATTATAAGACGTTGAATCAATATGTCCATAGACAAGTGTCTTGCAATTTGATTGACTTTTCAAATGGAGGAGGTAAGGACAATATTGCGAATGATGCTGAATATCATTTGCATTCTTACAATGGATTCCATAACTATAAGTTATTTTCAATTTTTGATAGTGACAAATCAAATGCCAATGATATTGACCATAATGTTTATGTCAAACAACAATTGAATGACAGAAGTATTGATTGGCATGAATTAGAGAAAAGAGAACTTGAGAATTATTTTCCATTAGCATCGTTCCAAAAATGCCGACTGACTGATTCTAATGGATCGAAATTAAGGACATTATCGGATGTGGAATGGGATTTCTGTGATTTATATACATTAGAGGGATTGCATTTTGAAAAAAAAGATCTACTGATCCTTTCTGATAATTTGACAAAAGAAGAATTGAAAAGCAGACTCGAACATTGTGTCAATGACCCTGATGAATTACAAAAAATTATCTTTAAAATTGCAAAAATAGCCTGATTATGGAATCCATGTCGATAAAACCTGATCGTGATGATATAAACGGAATATTAGACAAGTTATTGAGGGGTGATATTTCTATTCCTACATTCCAAAGAGACTACATCTGGAATAATGGACAGATAAAGAATTTTTTTGACAGTATCCTTAAAGGATATCCTGTAGGTTCGCTCATTTTGTGGTCTCCAACTGACGATAAGTTCAATGTGATTAAAGAAATAGGTGGAATCAATGTTAAATCAAAACAATCTTATCCCACTTATGTACTTGATGGTCGACAACGGCTGACGACTTTGATAAGTGTTCTTCATCCAGACGGTTGTAATTTTGACAAATTCTTTTTAGATCTGGACACTTATTTTGTAGAATATTGTCAGCATCCTCCCAAAATCATAAGTTATGTGCGTTTAGGAGATTTGTATAATACATATTCTATTGTAGATTACATTGATACACTTAGACGAGATAATTTGTCTGAAAAGATAGTGTTGAAATATAGTGAAAATGCTAAAAAGGCTAATCGAACGCTACTGACATACTACTTAGGATATATTGACGTAAAAGGGGGCTCAATAAAGGAGGCTGTAGAAATATTTTCTCGTCTAAACTCTCAAGGGACGCCAATCAGTGAAGACTATATGCTGCAAGCGCTTGCGTTTAATCATAAGCAAAACTTTTTGTTGGCCAATAGGATTACTGATTTAAAGGACTCTTTGGGTAGGTATAATTTCTCTGGATTAAAAAGAGATGTAATATTCAATTGTCTTTATAATTACATTGACATTCCATTTATAGATGGGGATGTCAAAGATCTTATATCTCATATTGATGAGCTGCCTGAAATTTTCAATAGGCTAACTCATGATTTGACTAACGCTGTGAGATTCCTTTATGAAGAATGCGGTGTAATAGACTATAAATTGTTGCCGTACAGTTATCAGATTATTATGCTTTGTATGTTTTTCAGTATATCTGATGAGGTTGATGATCATGTTTTGCTAAAGTTGAAAAAATGGTTTCTGTATACGACTTCTGTTTCTTATTTTACCTCACATTCTCTAAGTGAAATCAGAAATGATATTATACGTTTTAAGGCATTTGCAAATAAAGAGGAAGAGATGCCAATTTCATTAACAGAGAAAATAGATCTATCTATACCTCCAAAAATTAATCTTGGAAGCGTACAAAGTTGTGCCTTCATCATCCTTTCTCTTTTGAGAACCGTTCCTCGTAATAATAATATAGGTTCTAAATTGATAATAAGAAAGATTTATCCTGAAATGCAAAAAACATTTGAAAATTGTATAATTTGTAGTTCAGAAATTGAATTTTCAAAAGTTATGGAATGTTTAAAAGGAACAGCTGTCTATAATGAGGATCTGATGAAATATGGCATCACTACGGAACTTGTAAAACTGTATTCCTTAAATAGTAAGAAATTATTTTTGGAAGAGAGGAAAAAAGTTATAGCCACTCTAAATAAAGATTTTGAGAATCTTATATGACCCATGCTTTTGAATCTGTGCGTTCAAGATTTATAACTCTACATCATGACGAAGGAAATCCATAAAGCGACTAAATACATAATTGCGGCATTATTTGCGGCTATTGCAGCTGCTCTTTACTGCTTCTGGGCTTTCCCATATCGGGCTGCCCTTGGCTATAGGGAGGAGATGCAGCTCTTTCTGACTACCGGGGCATATTTCGCTGATTTTGTAACTCGACCGGGAGGAATCGCAATATACATCGGGGAATTCCTGACCCAATTCTTCAATAACTTTTGGATTGGATCAGCTGTAATGTCCGCTTTGATGATTCTATTCTTATACTTATGCGATATAATCAATAGTCGCTTCGCTTCTAACTCCTCAAAACTCACAAACCTTCTCCTATCCCTAATCCCGCTAATAGCACTCTGGCTATTCTACGGGAATCCCGACGTGACACTTGGATTCTTAGTAGCTCTCCTTCTCCCTTTGGCAGCCTCCTACTGCTACATCTCCACAAAAAACGATTTCTCAGTCATAGAAAATCTTCTGAGAATCATTATTGCAACATCCTTGCTCTATTGGATAGCCGGCCCTACTACAATCATCTTCACTGTCCTCATCATCTTTTCAGAAATCATATCCAAGAGCATAGGCGGAGCCAATTCCTCCCCAGCTAAAAAAGCTATAGTAGCTATAGTAGCTATCATAGCTATTATAGCTAACATCTATATCTGGATGCAGCAGATCACTTATCCTTTATCTTATCAGCTGATAGGAATAGGCTATCTACTCCACCCGGATTTTCTCTCAATAGGCCAAATCATAGTCGAAGCCTTATGTATCATCACTCCTCTCATCGCCATCTTCATGACTGCTGAAAAAAGCTTACCGGAGACGGCAGCCCGGAGGGCTGATAATCTTGTTAACCCCGAGCGTAAGCTCGGGGCAATACCAACCAACACTCAACGACCCCGGAGGGATCGGACTTTTGCCATTGACATGGTTTTAATAGCCGCAGAAGCCCTTTGTGCCATACTCCTTTTCCCGAAAGCTTACGACAAGACCACCTACCGTCTGATTGACTATGACTACATGGTCAGAGCAAACAACTGGGATGGAATCCTCAAATACTCCGACAAACATCAGCCTGATCTCCCTCTAAGCGTAAGCGCCACAAACCTTGCATTAGGAATGACCGGACAACTCGACTCTCGTGCTTTTGATTATTATCAGAACGGCTCTGAAGGATTAATCCCTCCATTTTCAAAAGAGGCTATCTCATCCTGGACCACTGGCGAAATCTTCTTCCAACTCGGAATGATCAACAGTGCCCAACGATTCTATTTCGAAGGGATGGAGGCTATTCCTAATTACAATAAGAGCAGTCGAGCGGTAAAGCGGTTGGCTGAGACCGCAATGATTCGTGGTGAATACAAGCTCGCAGAAAAATATCTCCGTATGCTTGAAAACACCATATTCTACCGAAAATGGGCGCAACGGAATATTGAACTTATCAAAGATTCAAGTACAATAGATACCCATCCATTGTATGGGATGCTCCGAAAAAGGATTGAGGATGAAGATTATCTCTTCAGTGAAGGGGAACTCGACAAGACATTGGGGCAACTCTTCATCAAGGACTCTTCAAACGACCTTGCCCGCCAATATCTCATTCTCTATCCGCTCCTGCAGCGAGATCTGGACAAATTCGTTCAGTACATGGGAGTAGTGGCACAATCCTATCCACAATATAATCCATTGCTTGCACAGCAAGCTTTAGCATTCATGTCGATGAAAAATGGTCAACCTATACCACAGAATATGGTATCTCCCATGGTTGAGCAATCTCTCCGTGGTTTCGCACAAGCCTGGACCTCCAAAAATCCTGACCTAATCGAACCCCATCGCCATACACTTTTCTATTACCTAATTTCCGACAAATGAATCAAATGAAATTATTTTTATCGGTGCTTGGAAGTTACTTATGCCGTTTAATGACGCACGCGGAGCGTGCTTACTACTTAACGAAGTCGAATTTAGTAGTAAGCATCCTCCGGATGCGTCAATGCGCTTATATGCTAACTTTAATTTTGTTGGTACTCACAGGATGTGTTGATAAGCCAAAAGACCCGGAGAAAATATCCTCCCTCCCCCCCATCTTCCCCGACTACATTGGTGTGACTATACCCGCCGAGGTCGCTCCCCTCAACTTCTCAGTAGAAGGAGCCGACCGTGTTGACGTGACAATCAAGGGCGCAAATGGAGAAGAAATCCAATCAAATGGCAAATACGCCGACTTCAACATAGACAAATGGCATAAACTGGCGGAAGAAAACAAAGGCAGCGACCTGACCGTATCAGTTTGCGCCAAAGTTGATGGTAAATGGCTTCAATACGAAGATTTCAAGATAAATATAAGCCAATATCCTCTCGACGAATACGGACTTACATACCGTCGGATTGCTCCGGGTTATGAAGTATATAGCAAAATGGGCATCTATCAGAGAGATCTTAGCAATTTTGATGAATTTGCCATCATAGAGAACACTATGACCGACGGACAATGCTACAACTGCCATACTTCAAACCGCACTAACCCCAAGAATTTCGTTTTTCATGTCCGTGGAGAACATGGAGCCACAATGGTTAGTAAAAATGGAGAATGCACATGGCTCAAAGCATCAAATGACACTCTCGGTGGCAGTATGGTATACCCTTATTGGCATCCTAACGGACGCTATTGCGCTTTCTCCACCAACCAAACACGCCAAGGATTCCATATAGCCGGTAAAAAACGGTTGGAAGTGTTCGATCTTTCATCCGATGTGATAGTTTACGACACTGAAAAGAACGAAATACTGACAGATACTCTATTGAATACCAAGGCATGGTCGGAAAATACCCCATCTTTCTCTCCCGACGGCAAATGGCTCTATTTTACAACTTGCCTCCAAAAGAATTATCCATTGGAACATAAGGAAGAGCAGTACAATCTTTGCCGAATAGCTTTCGACCCAAATACAGGTAAGTTCGGATCACAAGTGGACACCCTTTTCAATGCCGTGGAAAGGGGGAAAAGCGTCACATGGCCTCGCCCTTCATACGATGGGAAATATCTTCTCTTCACACTCAGCGACTATGGATATTTCAGTATATGGCATAAGGAATCAGACCAATGGCTTCTCGATTTGACTACAGGCGAAGCCCGACCGGCAACTGAAATAAACAGCGATGATGCCGACAGTTTCCATAATTGGAGCGACAACAGCCGTTGGGTGGTATTCACATCCCGCCGCCACGACGGTCTCTATTCCCATCTCTACTTGACACAAATTGACGACAAAGGAAACTTCTCAAAACCGTTCCTCCTCCCACAAAAGGATCCCGAGGATTACTATACCGAATCGGTCTTCTCCTTCAACACTCCCGACTTCACAAAAACCAAAGTCGAATTCAATACCTGTGATGCCGTCAAATCCATACTCTCCGACGAGCGAATCCCCACCAAAGTCAAATAAGCAATGGCAAACTTAAGTAGTAAGCATGCTCCGCATGCGTCATTAAGCCTTTTATTATACTCCCTTCTCTTATTCCTATCCATATTCCTCTACTTATGGTTAGCTGTCCCTCAGTATCTCCTTTATCAAGAGCAATATCAGCTTTTCCTCTTCACGAGAAGCTACTTCACCCATGCGATATCCATTCCAGGGGGTGTGACCGACTATATCTCCGAATTCATAGTCCAGTTCTATTACATCCCAGTTTACGGTGCCCTTCTTGTAGCCCTCGTCCTCACTCTCAGCCAAGTCTTTTTAGGGCTCTCATGCCGCAGAAGCACTCTGTCGGGAGTTGCATACGCACTTTCTGCCATTCCCTCGGTGCTTTATCTCGGAGCAATAGGGGATGAGAACGTTTTGTTCTCTTTCGCAGTTGCCATGCTGCTAACGACTTTCTTCCTGTATTTATTCACTTTCATTCAAACCGGATCACCAGTAGCCAACACATTGATAGCGATTTTTGGATTTACGTTGCTTTATTGGATGTCAGGACCTTTTGCCTTTGTCTTTATAATTGGGAACAGCATAATAAGAAATAGGGATATTATCTGGTCTATATTTGTCGCTTGGCTTATCGTTTGGACCATTCATAGTCTTTGGTTTGATCAATATTCTTTGAGTAGCCTTATGTGTGGTATAAACTATTACAGAATTCCGGAAGTATATCCCTGGATACTCCTTGTAATTGCAGTAATCATGAGTTTGATCCCTTCAGTGACACTGATAAAAAAAGAAGTAAACGCTATAGTGACTTATATTTTTGCCGCAATCGTGGCAATATTCTCAGTAATCTATGTTCCGACTCGCTTCAATGCAGACAAGAGCCGTATCCTCGCTTACGATTCTCTCGTGAGACAAGGTCGCTGGAACGATATAATTGAAAAAGCGAAAAAAGAGCAACCCTCTGATCCCTTCTCCCTTCAAGCACTAAACCTCGCCTTGGGAATGACGGGACAGTTGCCCGAGACCATGTTCCATTACAATCAGAACGGAGAGGAAGGTTTGATAGGGAGATATCGTCTTGACAATACCTCCCAGCTCGTCACTGCTGAAGCACTCTACCGATTAGGGCTCACAAACATTGCATTTTCCACAACTTTCGACCTTCAAGAAGCCATCATGAACGACCGAAAGAGCGGGCGCTTTATGAAGCGGATGGCTGAGTGTATGCTGATTAATGGCAATTACGATGTGGCTGCAAAATATATAGGTTTCCTAAGCAACTCTCTATTTTATAAAGATTGGGCTGAGAAAGCTAAGGAATTGCTCAATAATGACGCTGCAGTAGAAGCTCATCCAATCTACGGTCCCCTTCGCCGCAATGCCTTCACCCAAACTGCTTTCTACGATCCCTCGCAACTTGATAAGATTTTGGCAATCCTTGTCAATGACAGCAACGGTTCCAACCGATTGGCATTAGACTATTTCTACGCCACGACAATGCTAAAAGGGGATTTAGCCACTCTCATCGGGGTATGCAATTTCAACAAGGAACGGTTCGGAGATTCGCCGCTACCACGTCACGTGCAGGAAGCAATAGCAATGTACTGGACTTTCAGCCATCCCGGCTTTGAGGGTATACCATTTCAAATAAACCCGGATGTGCAGCAACAGACGGCTACCCTGGCACATGCAGTAATGGCAAATAAAAACAATCCGGCCGAATGGCAAAAAGCTGCCCCCGACTCATACGGAATTTATTTCCTGAGCCATGCAAACAAACAACGACCGGAATCCACCACCCCACAATATCAATCCACCCACGAATGAGTTAAGTAGCAAGCATGCTCCGCATGCGTCCCGCGTCAGCAAAAAGAAACTTTTTCAATGGCATAATTAAGTAGCAAGCATGCTCCGCATGCGTCCCGCCGAGGCTTTAAGTAATATAATTATGAATTATCTGAAATACGTAGTAATAATCGCATGCTCCATTTTGGCATCCTGCTCAGGAGGAAGACCTCCTGAAATGACTCCCTCCTCACAACTACCCGACATTTTCCCCGATTATACCGATGTGACGATACCGGCACAGATCGCTCCGATGAATTTCGATGTCAATGGCGACGATATCGAGCAAGTGTATGTGAAGGTGACAGGCGGTAAGGGTGGTGAAATGGAAACTTCCGGCAAGACTGCGATGTTTGACGAGAAAAAATGGCACGAACTGACTGCACAGAATGTAGGAGCCGAACTGACGTTTGATGTCTGTGTCAAAGACAAGAGTGGCAAATGGAGGCGGTATGCTCCTTTTGCAATGCATATAAGCAACTTCCCTCTCGACGACTATGGCATAGTCTATCGAAAAATTGCACCGGGATATCAGACCTACAGCAAGATAGGTATCTATCAGCGTGAACTATCTTCATTTGAGGAGACTCCAGTGCTTGAAGAGACAGCCATTGAAGGAAAGTGCATGAACTGCCATTATGCCAACCGTGGCCGTGCTGATCAGTTTTCCTTACATATACGTGGAAAAAACGGAGGTACGCTCCTCAAGAAAGGTGATGAATTGACATATTTAAACACCAAAGCACCCGAAACACAGGGAAATGCAACATACGGTTACTGGCATCCGGATGGAAGATACGTTGCATATTCCGTCAATAAGATAGTACAGAATTTCTACCTTGACAAGCAACATAATATCGAACCATGGGATGTCTTCTCCGACCTCGTGGTGCTCGACACTGAGACCAATCAACTCATAACATCTCCACTCGTTGAGACTTCACGATGCGAAACGACCCCGGCATTTTCTCCCGACGGCAAGAAAATCTATTTCTGCATGGCTGATTCCGTGGATATGCCCGGCGGTTACGACCGACTGAAATATAGCTTAGTAAGCATCGATTTTGATGATAATGAAAGAAGATTCGGCACAAAGATTGACACCATTATTAATTCCAATGAAATAGGAAAGAGTGTAAGCCTACCCAGGCCATCGTATGACGGTCGCTATTTGATGTATAATCTCACTGAATACGGCACATCGCCTATCCACCATGCAGATGCCGACCTCTGGATCATGGATTTGTCTACTGGAGAATCGCGACCACTCGACGAACTCAACAGCGAATGGAGCGATGCATACCATAATTGGAGTCCCGGAGGGAGATGGTTTCTATTCAACAGCAAGCGTCTTGACGGTATGTACGGCAATCTCTATCTCTCCTGCTTAGGAGCTGATGGAAGAGCTACCAAGCCATTCCTTCTTCCCCAACGCAATCCCCGCCAATATTACGACGAGGCTCTCCACTCCTTCAATGCCCCCGACTTCATAGCCGAAAAAATTACCCTTGACATGCCCGAGGTCCGCAAAATGGTAAAATCCGGCTCCCTTACAAACGTCTCCGTATCTCCTTAAGTAGCAAGCATGCTCCGCATGCGTCACACCGAGTCCCAACGTAAGCAAGCATGCTCCGCATGCGTCCCACAGCGACATAGGATACTAAAGAATAAATATATATATGTTATGACAAATGCTAAGGCCGCAGCCCTAAATCCCAATAAAAGCTGGAGTATGGAACGGCTCGATCTCCGAGCGAGCCTGAGCCGAAGGCTCATTCCTCTACTAATATTTTCCATCTTATTCATATCCCTCGCCATCTTCTATGCGACAGCCTACCCTTCCCACCTCCTATGGCAAGAGCAAAACCAAATCTTCTTGAACACATCCACATGGATTTCGACTTACTTCCAGCATCCTGCATGGTTAGGATGCTTAGCCGGCGACTGGTTGACACAATTCTTTACCAACGTCTGGATAGGGGCATTCATTCTCTCTATCTCGATAACATTATGTGTATTAGGCTTTGGTGTCGTATGCATGAGATTGATTCCAAAATGGATATGTTGGTTGCTTACAGCTCTATGGACAGTGCTTTTGGTAGGATGCTCAATGCACGCTTCCACTTCATTGTCTTTCTTTCTGTGCATAGCAGGTGGTATTGGGTTGGGTCTTGCTGAGTTTCAGATATCTTTAAATAATAGCCGATATTTTAATCTTTCCCCACTGCTCGTAGCCCTTTCTTATTGGGCTTTTGGCTTTGGAGCATTGCTGACTGCCCTGATTATAGTGCTTTTAGCAATAAAGAGAGGTGTATCAAAGAAAGGAAACAAATTTTGGTGGATTTACGTCGTATGTGCTATAATGATTGCTGTGGGATTTCCTGCTTTGCTCTGCAGGTCGTATGCATTGCCCTATTCAAAGGCTCTCCTTTATCCGGGGATTGCTACACCCACACTTCCTCAGATGAAGCATGAGCGTCGCCTTGCTATCGCAGATGCATTCTATAAGAGTGAGTATGCCCTTACCAAGCATCTCGCATTGAAGGATAAGGAGCCTGACGATGTCTCTGCGTTCTATTATTATCTCTCGAGCGCAAAACAGGATTCACTTCCCGATTGCCTGCTGAAATATCCGGTGAAAAGCCTTGGCACATTGACCACTATCGGAGAGAAATCACCCTTGATGATTATCAATATGATGAACGACCTCTATTATGAGCTTGGCGACATGACGTATGCCGAACGGGCCGCAATGATGCGAAATGTCTTCTCACCACGAAACCGGAATGTGCGAATGATATGCCGTCTTGCTGAGATAAACCTTGTGAGTTGCGACACTGCGGCTGCACTCAAATATCTCCGTATTCTCGACAAAACAAGAGGATATTCTGAATGGAGCAAACGACATACACCCGGGACAACCTCTGAAGAGGTCGAGTCCGATATACTCCACCGCCGTGCCTTTTCAAACGACAAAGACAATATCCGCCTTGGCGACAATTGCCGCAACATCATCCTTGAGCTCCTTGAGTCAAATCCCAACAATACTTTGGCCCTCGACTACTTGCTTTGCACCGACCTGTTGCTTAAGGATATGGATACATTCAAGATGGATTATGATACATATTGCATGCAGAAAGGACAGCCTCGTTATAAAGACCTATACCAGCAGGCACTGATGATTTATCTCGCAGGCACTGATGCGCCGCAAGAGGAATGGGAACGATACATCGTCTCCCAACACCAGCTCCAACTCTTCAACCAATACAGCAATCGCCGTGGCGACCCAGCTTTTAAAGGCACATATTGGTATTATTTTGATAAAGAATAACGTAAGCAAGCGAGCTCCGGGCGCGTCATCCAATGAAATATGTAAAAAAATAAAACTTAAAATGAATAAATATTTGAAATTTATCAGTATATGCTTTCGGTTCTGTGAGGCGAGCATCGCTCGCCTATCAGGTCGGAGACCTGACAATTATGCCGACACCCCGGGCTTCAGCCGGGGGTATACCGCCATTAGCTCAGCAGCCTCGGAGAGGCGCTTTATGATATTGGCAATACTAAGCCTGCTCCTCGGCTGCACTCCTTCTCCCAAGGACATCATCCACGAAGATGCCCTTCCCGACATTTACCCTGACTATATCGGTGTGACAATCCCTGACAACATCGCCCCTCTGAACTTCCTTCTCCGAGACAGTTGCGAAGCCCTATATGTGACTGCTAAGTCCGAAGATTTCGAGATAAAGTCTCACCGAAAAGGAAACGAGGCCATATTCAATCTTAAAGATTGGAAAAAGCTGATGGAGAACTCCCAAGGAAAGGATGTGACAATCTCTGTGACAGCTCTTCAAGACGGTAAATGGATTCAGTATTCTCCATTTGAAATAGAGGTTTCCAAAGATAAAATTGATCCATATCTGACCTACCGTCTGATTGAGCCGGACTATGAGGTATTCTCAAGGCTTCAGCTCATGGAGCGCAACATCGAGGATTTCTCCGAGAGGGTTCTTTGCGACTACAATGCCGTCGGCAATCGTTGCATGAACTGCCATACACATGCTCCCGGGCGCAAGGACTTGTCGTTTCTATATGTCCGGGGTGAAGGAGGTGGAATGGTGCTCAATGATGCCGGGGAACTTCAGAAACTTGATTTCAAGACTCCGGATATGGTCTCAGGTCCTGTCTATGCGCAGTTTGACCCATCCGGAAGATACATTGTGTTTTCCACAAACTCCATTATTCCGGCATTCCATTCGCGTCCCGATAAGCGTCTGGAGGTGTTTGACACCAAATCAGATGTATATGTCTACGACCGGGTGAAAAGAACTGTATTGAGAACCCCTTTGACAGCCGATTCTACCCGTTTGGAGACTTTTCCTACATTCTCGGCAGACAGCAAGAGTATCTACTATTGTGTGGCAGAAGGACCGGCACGTCCGTCTCGCCTCGACAGCCTTCAATACAGTCTTTGCCGAATCAGCTTTGACCCGGCAAGTGGAGAATTCGGCAATTCAGTCGATACTGTTGTCTTTGCGCAGAAAGGATTAAAGAATAGCGTCAGTCATCCACGTGTCTCCATCGATGGAAAACGGCTTCTCTATACTGTCTCCGACTTCGGTACTTTCCCGATATGGCATCGTGACGCCGATTTGCGAATGATGGATCTTACAAATGGAGACATTGATAATCTGGAGATCATAAATAGCGAAATGAGTGACACTTACCATAGTTGGTCCTCCGACGGAAAATGGTTTGTCTTTGCCAGCAAAAGGGATGACGGGCTCTATGGGAAGCCATATTTTACGCATGTCTCTGAGGATGGCAAGGTATCTAAGCCATTCGTATTGCCCCAGGAATCTCCTTCGTTCTACGACTATACCTTAAAATCCTACAATGTCCCCGACCTCGGTCCTATACCTGCCCATTTCCTCCCCTCCGACGTAGCCGCAACCCTTCGGAAATGATAGATTGACACACTCTTGAACGCATGCGGAGCATGCTACCTTACGTTATTTGCCCTCTGAATTGCAGTTGGCAGTGAACGTAAGAAAGCATGCTCCGCATGCGTCATTAAGCGAAAGCAGTAACTTCCCTTTAATATAGTTGATCATTAAACGTTGATCGTTAATCGTTAATCGTTAATCGTTAATCTTTGATCGTCGGCTCGATTCCCAAATTTTCGAAAATGAATGAATAGATGTCGGTATATTCGTCGATTATCTTCTCGATGGGCTTCCCGGCGCCGTGTCCTGCATTGCTGTCGATGCGGATCAGCTTCGGAGCATCGCCCGTATCAGAGGCCTGAAGTGTAGCTGCATACTTGAAGGAGTGAGCCGGAACTACACGGTCGTCATGATCGGCAGTCGTGATAAGAATCGCCGGATATGGGGTTCCGTCGTTTTTGATGTTGTGAATCGGGGAGTAGGAAAGAAGGTAATTTGCCATATCCGGTGAATCAGCAGATGTGCCGTAGTCATGTGCCCAGTTCCAACCGATTGTGAAGAGATGGTAGCGCATCATGTCCATCACGCCTACACGTGGGATTGCGACTTTGAAGAGATCTGGACGCATGTTCGTCACTGCTCCTACCAAAAGACCGCCGTTGCTACCACCTTCAATTGTAAGAAGATCCTTATTGGTCCACCCCTGGTTAATCATATATTCGCCTGCAGCGATGAAATCGTTGAATACGTTCTTCTTTTCCAGTTTTGTACCGGCAAGATGCCATTCTTCGCCGTATTCGCCACCTCCTCGGAGGTTGGCCTGGGCGTAGATGCCGCCGTTCTCGAGCCAGAAAAGGCGGTTTGCTGAGAATCCAGGGTTGAGAGTAATGTTGAAACCGCCGTATCCATAGAGATAAACGGGGTTCTTACCGTTCTTCTTCAGTCCCTTCTTGTATGTGATGAACATAGGGATTTCTGTTCCGTCTGAGGATGGGTAGAACACTTGCTCTGTCACGTAATCATCCGGGTTGAAACCAGGGAGTGCTGTAGCGTGGAAAAGTTTGCTATCGCCTGTTTCCACATCGTATTCCATTATGGTCGATGGCGTTGTGAAAGAAGAGAAGGCGTAGAAAGTCTGCGGGTCTTTGGAGTTGGTGGAGAAGGCAAGCGTGCCATAGCCTGGAAGTTTGATTTCACGTTCCTGAACTCCATCCTTGCTATAGACGTAAGCATGGTGGGAAGCATCCTTGTCGTAGGTCAAGACGAGCTTATCACCCGCAAAAGATGCATTAACGAGCACGGCTTCCTTGTTTTCAGGCACCACATCTTTCCAGTTGGCTCTCTGAGGAGCCTTGGCATCGACAGAGACAAGCTTATATTTAGGAGCATCGGCAGAAGTGAAAATATAGAGTTTCCCGTCTTTGGATCCGATTACGCTGATATCATTGTCTTGAGATTCCTCCACTGTGATCCACTGGGAGTTAGGGGTCGTAAGGTCTTTGACGTAAAGCGCATTGCCATTCCCTGCGCCGCTGCCCATAACCAAGAGTGTTGATTCGTCGTCGGTGATGTCTACGCTATGGAAGTGGAGGGGTTGCTTACGGTTTTCGTATACTACCTTGTCGGCGCTTTGTGGAGTACCGAGTTTATGATAATATACCTTATGGTATTCGTTGGCATTGGAGAACTCCTTGCCGGCAGCCGGTTTTTCGTATGCGCTGTAGTAGAAACCGTCGCCATGCCAAGCCGCTCCCGTGAATTTAGCCCATTCAATATGGTCGTCAAGGAGTTTGCCGGTAGCGGTGTCCATCACATAAATTTCCGTCCAGTCGCTGCCGCTTCGTGAGATAGTGTAGGCGGTGTATTTGCCGTCGTGTGATTGATATACTCCGGTGAGGGCAACAGTCCCGTCGTCGGAAAGTTTGTTGGGGTCAAGGAACACTTCGGGTGTTCCTCCAAGTGAATCGGATCGGTATAAGACGGATTGGTTCTGCAGACCGTCGTTTTTATAGAAGTAATATTTGCCATCGTTTTCTTTGGATGGCATACCTTCCTTAGGATAATTGTTGAGTTGCTTGATACGCTCACGTATCTTTCCACGGAAGGGTATATTCGAAAGATATTCCTCAGTGACAGCATTTTCTGCCTTTACCCATGCGAGTGTTTCGGCGGCTGTATCATTTTCGAGCGGACGGTAAGGATCGTTTACTTCCTTGCTGAAATAGACATCGACGGAATTGTCGGAAGGAGCCTCCGGATAAGAGATGGAGACCTGTTTTGAGCATGATGCTATGGTTAGAGCCATAAGCGCGATGATTGATGATTTACGTGCCATAATGGTTAGTTGTTGTTTCAACTGCAAAATTAAAAAAATAATTCTACTTTTGCAAGAGAAAAATATAAGTGTGGATATTTCAGGATCTATATATACTTATGATAGTTGTAGATGGCATAGAGAGGGATTATATTGATAATTGAGTCTGAAATATCGCAACATTCTGATGGCATCAGGAGAAAACTGAATCTCATCTATGAAAAGCAACGTCTCTCCAGGTATGACAGGGACCCCTGTCAGCAGTGCAAGTCTTTCAGCAATTTCATTGACATCCGTTACGGTTTCGAAAATCATACGTGCATCCGGACATTTCTCGAGGTTGATCTCAAGAAAGTATTTGAACGATTTGCCAAGATTCCTTATTGATTTTGTAAAAATTGCGGCTATAATCGCAAAAATTTGTACATTTACAGTCTCTTAATCGTGATTTTTTGTATATTAGATCGGAGACCTTGAGACAGGACGCCTTACAGAATATTCTTCAGAAAAAAATGATAGAACCAGCAAAAAATTAGCCTCCGAATCGTATGACTCGGAGGCTTTCGTTAACAAATAAATTTTTCGCAAGTTCTTTCTCATTGATGTGCAAATCTTTAGCACAGACACTGCGCTGTTTCTCTGCGTTCTCCTGGCGATACGAAGCATATCAAAAACTTTCCTCGGAGAGGTAATCCTCTAATTTTTAAACCCCAGACTTCAGTCTGTGGGACTGCGACGCAAAGCTTCGTGAAACGTACCACGCAAAACGCAAAACGTATAATCTCTACCCTCTGCGGCCTCTGCGTGAGATGATAGAGCTTGCGAAAGTTGA
>CAZWJO010000030.1:27277-28486 GCA_964634905.1 uncultured Sangeribacter sp. | reverse complement strand
TTTACTTAAGGTGCTTATCAAAAAAATCTAAAGTCATCTTCTGCACACTCTTCGGCATCTCATGCCCCTGAGGCAGAAGATGGGTCTCAAGTTTGTCGCTGACCCCCTGACTATCCCAAACTTTGTGCATAGTGTCGTAGCATTGACGCACTGCATGAGGCTTGAAAAGCTTATCAGTCTCTCCGTTTATCAGCATCATTGCATTAGGGCATGCAAGCGAAGCGATATGAGGATAATCAAGCTGTGCAAATACTCCTCCAAGATTGTTGGCAAATGCTCCACGTTCATGTCTTCCATATTTCCAATCCATCATTGCATCCTGAGTTGTCATCCAGCATACCCCAACACTTGCCTTAATGAGAGGGGAGAGGGCAGCAAGCATAAATGTGCGGTAGCCCCCCATTGATAATCCGGTGCATCCAATTCTTGTGGCATCCACTTCCGGAAGGCTTGCCAAAAATTCAGTCGCATAACTGTCTTCATAACTCATCCAAGAAGAAAGATTGCGTCCAAGCAGGAGCATATTGCCCGCTACGCTGGCGAGGTGAGAGTTGTCGCTCCCTTCCTTGCATCCACGCTCTCCCCACATGAGGGCATCCGTGCTAAGCACCACATATCCGTTCTTTGCCAAGTAATCTCCCACATACTGCCCTTCATAAAGATTTTCTGCCCAAGCATCGCTATCATCGAGTACTGATTGTTCTACATTGAAAGGCCTTATCATCTTCTCCTTCCCGATCGTGAAGTGTGCTCCATGGTCATGTAGAGCGACAATTCCGGGATGCGGTCCATCTCCATCCGGAATAAGAAGATACCCCTTCACACGCGAATACTTCGTAAGATTAAACTCAATCTTATGAGCAATATAACCGTCACGCTTCTCCGACTCTAAAATAACCATATCGTATGAGTTTGCGCGAGGGGGAGGAAGAAGCATCTCCTCAACAAGTTTCACTTTAGCCGCTTCCTTCCAAATCTCAAAATCCGAAATCTCACTATTTCCCCAAGCCATCGGATAAGTGAATTCCATTTTGAGACTGTCAAGAAAAACCGGCATATCCCTCTGAATCTCGTAGGCATTGTTTTGGCTAAAAGCGACAGCCGACCAAAAGCCGACTGCCGCAACCACTATACTTATCTTATTGTTTAGCATAAAAATATTTTTATGGAGCTTATTAGTCTAAAAGATCAATTGTTCAATTGTTCTAA
>CAZWJO010000030.1:6416-27177 GCA_964634905.1 uncultured Sangeribacter sp. | reverse complement strand
TAGTCTAATTGTTCTTATTGTTCTAATTAGTCTAATGGGTCTAATTAGTCTAATAGGACTAATAATAATTCAAAATTCAAAATTATTTAGAACGGTCTTCTTCCCCCTCCAAATCCTCCCGGGGGAGGACCCATCGGGCGCTGTCCACCGCGTCCACCGGGACCCATCATCATGCCTGGTCCCATCATCGGAATGTCTTCCTCTTCTGCTGTCTTCTTCTTGAAGTTGAGTGAATTGAATTGCCAGCTAAGACCGAACAAGAAGTAGCGAGATAGATTATTATAACGATTATCTACAATTGCAGCTGAGGATACTGTTCGTGAGATGTTCTTAGTGTCAGCAAGTAGGTCATGTGCTTCTGCGAAAATATTCAGTCCGTATGTGCCAGGGATGGTATAGAGAATGTTGGCATTCCAAATCCATGACTGTGAGTCATAGCCGGCAGAAAGTCCGTTGGTCTTTGAATAATGCAGGTTTGTGCCCATTTCCAATCCGAAAGGTAGAGTGAGGGTGAAGTCTGTATCAAAACCGTAGCTTGAGTTCTTACGGTTAGGTTGCTTTGCCAGTGTATTTGTTGCCAACTGCCAAGAATATGTCGGATTAGCTGATATCTGGACAATCTCTGTTGAGAATGTGATGCCGGCACGCGGAGCGAGAGAGTAGGATCCGCTTCGATTGTATTCGCCATTGATGTAGCTCGCTTTAGAACTGTAAGCTGCCATTAGATTTGCATACACTCGCCAGTTACGGTTGCGGAATGGTTGATTGTACATTCCACGTGCGGTGATATTGAAGTCACCATTGGTATTAGTATACGTAGAGGTTCTTGCTCCTGTGGTCGGATCTGTTGTAGTCATGCTGACTACGTTGTTGATCGTATATGATCCATTCAACATAGCAAATAGAGAACGTTGACTTTCCATATCAAAGTCACTGAAATTAGCAAATAGCCTCTGCGTGAATGTCGGTTTCAAATCAGGATTACCAACCTTTATGTTCATGGGGTCTGACACATCAGCCACAGGTTGCAACTGTGTGATGGATGGTTCCTGTGATCGTGCGTTGTAGCGGATATTGATCGATCTGTTTTTGGAAAATTTGTAGCGCAGCCTGAAGAAAGGGGCAAAATTAACTACATTTCTTCTGGGTATGTTGCGCTCCGTCATAATACGGTCTATGCTCTTACTGCTTGATGGTGTCAATTCCAGACCGGCATTAAGATTCAACTCTTTATTTGTAAATCTATATCCCAGTCTGATGCTTTGAGTAAGGAAGTCATTTCTGAAACTGTTGGATAGAGTCGGATCATATTCAAGTCCTGCTATTGGGAGATAATCAAAATCCGGCATAATTATTTCTGTCCCTTCCTGGTCAAGAAGGAGGTCTTCTGGTAAGTTGTAGACATACTTGTCTGAGTTGTTTCTTCGTGAGTTGATACGGTAGGCAAATTCAAGGAAGTTACCCGGTTTTCCTATCGGCTCAGTCCATGTCACGCGTGCGCTCAAATTATTATTCCATGTTTTATTATCTGTATAACGGAAGAGGTCTTCATCTTTATCGGCATTTTCGATGAGATAGCGTGTGATTTCAGATAGAGAAGTGCCGTGTTGCTTGGTATTAGAGAATGAATATTCGGCTCTGAAGCTTATGGAACGTCCCTTCTTTTGTGGAAATCGGTGTACGTAAGTCACGTCGCCGGAAGTGCTCCAAGTATTGCCATGGTTTGTTTGGTCGTTGATCTGACTATTGACGGGTGTTTTGCTTAGGTCGCCCGCAAAAAGATGTGATTCTGAAGATGATACCACATTGTTTGTGCTGTAAGTGAATGAAGGACGTAAATCTAATGTATTATTTTCATCAATCTCCCATTTCATTCGGAAACTGCCCCCTACACTGTGGCTTCCGTCGTTGGTCTTTGATTTCGATGATTGGTAGCTTACCGAGTCCGGGAGAAGGTTCATGGTCTCGCTACTGTTCTCAGCGTTCCCTGTGTTGTGCATGTAGCGTATGTTACCTCCCACTGCAAATTTCTGCTCGTCTCCCACAGCGAAGTCAAGGCCTAACATCTGGGAAGTTCTAATGCCACCGGCTCCACCTCCCATGCTGAAGTTGCCCCCGCGCATATCCATTCCTCCTCGTTCGTTAGTGTTGTTGGCGCGTCCGATGAGTGAGATTCTATTGCCATCTGCCATTCTTGTTATAAAGAGGTTGCCGGAGTAGCGATCGTCTGTGCCATATCCTCCACGGATATTTCCAAACCAGCTTTCTTCCATGCCCTTTTTCACTTCAAGGTTGATGACGGTCTCTTCTTCTCCGTCGTCAACGCCTGTCAGTCGTGCCTGTTCGCTCTTGCGGTCTACTACTTGCACTTTAGAGACAGCTTTTGCACTAAAGTTTTTGGTTGCCATGGTTGGGTCATCTCCGAAGAATTCCTTGCCGTTGACAAGGATTTTTGATACTGATTTGCCGTTGGAGGTGATGCTTCCATCTGATCCAACTTCAACGCCCGGGAGTTTCTTAAGAAGGTCTTCCACTACAGCGTTTTCTGTAGTATGGAAAGAGTCTGCATTGAATTCAATTGTGTCTTCTTTGGCTATGACAGCTGTCTTTACACCCTTTACCAACAACTCTTTTAGAACTGTCGACTCATCATAAAGCTTTAGCACTGGAAGTTCGATTACTTTTGTTGTGTCTGCTACTGTAAAGTCAGTGATTTCGGTGTCCATTCCTGTCATAGATGCTTTGATAGCATAACGAAGTGGCTTAAGGTCTTTGAAAAGATAAGCACCTTCAGCATCCGTCATTGCTCCGGTGACTATAGTTGAGTCGGGGAGGGCCAATAGGGTAGCGGTGGCTCCTATCAGGGGTTGTCCCTGAGAATCGACAATTTTTCCTTTGACCGTCGCTGCAATCAAGGTCGCCACTGTCAGAAGCGAAACTCCAAGGAGAGATAATATACGTTTGTTCATAATGGAATGTGAAAATGATATTCAAATCAAAAATAATGAGTGTCTATCCAACACTCATCATTTAAGACTCATCATTTCCCCAAAGGTTTATTCCTCCACTGAAATTTTTT
This sequence comes from uncultured Sangeribacter sp., assembly GCA_964634905.1. Lineage (GTDB taxonomy): Bacteria > Bacteroidota > Bacteroidia > Bacteroidales > Muribaculaceae > Lepagella. The sequence goes on along the minus strand of CAZWJO010000030.1, from coordinate 24,098 downwards.
TAAATTGTGCAAAGTTTGCAAAATGCAAATATTTTATGTAAATTTGTATTTTCTAATTTGACTTTGTGAAATGAAATGTAAAAAATATCTTTGGTTGCTTCTTGCCGCTATCTCACTGTCTGTCGCAGCTCAGAAAATTCGTAGTGATTATATTGATAAGGGCATCACTGGTTCTGCTTTCCCGGAGGCTCTCAAGGCTTGGGAGAAAGGACAGAAGTGGAGTGATGATGATAACTTCTTCATCTCTCGTGTCAAACCACACGAACGTTTCCGCAACACCGCAACCCAGGTGAACCCATCTCTTACAGAAGACGTTGATAAGAAACTTATATTCTGGGTCCCGATAAATAATCAAGACTTCAATGCCCTTCCTGATGGAGTGTTTGATAGTGAGGTATTTCCTATGTGGTCCTATATAACTCACTATGGCAACTGGTCGGCTCCTCTTGTCCGTGTTCCAGGCGGATTCTTGGATGTCGCACACAAAAACGGAGTTCCGGTAACAGCTCTCGCCTCCATACCATACGGTAATATATCCAAGGAATGGAAAGAGGCTTTGATAGCACTTGCAGAAGCAGGTCCTGAAAAACTTTCCGAATACTTGCTTTATTATGGAGTAGATGGTATCGGTTATAATTCCGAATTCAGTAGTTCCGCTGCAATTGTTTCCAATCTAAGTGAGCTTCATGAAAATACATTGAAAATCATGAAAGAAGAAGGGCGCAATCCTATTGCAGACTTCATCTGGTATGACGGTACGAATAAAGCTGGAAAGATTACTTTCGACCGAGGTCTTGCCGCACATAATGCTGACCAATGGGGCTACGGCGACAACATCCGTTCTTCCCTGTTTCTAAACTATAACTGGAATTTCAAAAGTCTACTCGACCAAACAGTAGAGAATGCCAACGAATATGGTCGTACACCTCTTGACATCTATTGCGGTATAAACATGCAGGGTCGCGAACCTCACAATTCCAGCAAGGAAATTTGGACCCTGCTGGAGAAATATCCTGTTTCAATAGGTCTATGGGGAGCACATTCCGAAAACATGTTCTTCGAAAGCCGTGCAGAGCAAGGTTCATCTCCAATGACTCGTCAACGTACTTACCTCAATAGGATGATGAATTGGTTCACAAACGGTGCTCATAATCCAATTGCAGAGATTCCGACATCAAATTCGCTCATCTATTCCGCTACAAAAGACGACTTCTTCGGAATGTCGAAACTGATGTCTGCTCGCTCTGCCCTGAAATGGGATCTTGATGATGAGCCCTTCATTACCTACTTCAATCTTGGAAACGGACTCTTCTTCAATTGGGAAGGAGAGCGTTGCCATAATTCTGAATGGTATAATATAGCGGCACAAGATTATCTCCCCACTTGGATGTGGTGGTTCTCTTCAAAATTACTTGGTCGCGAGGCCGCGGATGTGATAGAAAATGGTCTCAAAGCTGAATTCGTTTGGGATGACGCTTGGATGGGAGGCTCAACAATTAGAGTCGCCGGTTCATCTTCAGACGAATATCTCCATCTTTTCAAAACAGAATTCCCTTTGAAGTCAGGTGATGAGATAACGTTCCGTTATAAACTGCTCAATGGATCTGCCGATACTTATCTTGCCATGTCTCTAAAAGGAAATGAATCAACTTCATTGATAGAAGAGTCTCTGAAAGTGATGGACACTTCTTCTACTACAGCTAACGGACTATGGAATGAATGGAAATTTATCGTCGGTGAAGATTTATATGTGCCAGATGGGGGAGAGGTTGCCATGATAGCCCTTCACTTTAAGAATGCTTCAGATCTAGATATGCGTTTTGGTGAATTCTCCATCAAACGCCCTTCGGCTTTAAAGAATTCCATAGAAGCCCCTATCGTGGAGTCGACAAGTTTTTTAAATGCGCGCCATAATGGCATAGATGGTAAAATTATTTTCAATATGCCTAATGACAAAGGTAATGATGTATGCTACAATTCAGATGTCAACACATCATTGTTCAAACTTTATTATCAACAAAAGCATGGTGGTGAAATCCTGATAGGTGTCACTTCTTCATGGGCTGGATTGATATTTTCGGCTCCGTATGACGTACGCTTAGGCAACGAGGCTCGTCTGGGCGTCAGTGCATTGGCTCTCGATCATCAGACTGAAAGCGAGATAAGTTGGGGAGAATGGCATAGCATTGGAAATGTCTACACTGTTTCTGATGATATCTTGCTCAACAAAAGTATCATAAAGTCAGGAGAAACGTTCTCTGTATATTATGCTGATCCTGTTCATGAGAAAGCTGATTGGATATTGGTGGATGCAAATGGAAAAACCATATCTGAGGCTAAGGATTCAAAGTCATTAGTAGTTTATGATGGAATCTCGTCTCCCGGAATTTACAACCTCATTGTGAAAGGTTACGAAAACGCAGACTCCGGACGGCAAGCAACCACACGTGAACTAAAGGGATTTATTCAAGTGACAGGTGAGGATGTCGGTGATGTCCCTCGCATATTGTCAATTGATATTCCTGGCGCAGAAAGATTGGAAATTGATGGAGCCCAATATCTCACGGAGTTCATTGTTGATACCTCCGAACCGAAAATTGAGTATACTTTGAATCCTGGCAATGCTCAGATGTCGCGTGGAGTTCGTATTGGGGATAATGGATTCGGTTTCCTCTTTAAGGATACAGATTTGAATCCAAAAGAATCTTTTGCAATTAGTTTCTGGTTCAAACCTGAAAGTTTCAGAGACAAATCTGTTCACGCCCTTAATATACGTCATAAAGGTGATCCGTGGGCTATAAACAACTGGGGCTGGATGTGGCATACTCTGACAGAAGATGGCGAAAGCAATGAGTTTACTATTAGGATGGCCTCCGGAGCGGACGCCTCATATCGGTTTGATGGTATGAAACTTTATCCCGGTGCTTGGTATCACATTGTATATTCATTTGAATTCGATGAAGAAGGCAATGTAAAACCGGCTCTGTATGTAAATGGTGAGCATCAGAAGATTACATCTTGGTCTTTGGGAGACAATGTGCAAGAAGGTGAAGTTGATTTTGCCGGACCCGTCGGAAGCTGGAAAAAAGATAATGTTGTGGCTTTTGGGGGCTATCTACATAAGAACGGATCTGTTCGTGGAAATGTTGACAATTTCATAGTATGGAATAGTTCTCTCTCTCAAGATGATGTAGCTTTGGCAATGTCAGATATTAAAGCTGAAAACCTTCCTGAAGAAGTAATTGGTTATTTCGACTTTGAATCTGATCCCGGGGATGATCATCTTTTCGTAAATAATGGATCCGGAACATTCAATGCAGGTATTCATGGCTATCAAGATACTGAAGTTGAAGGCCAAGGAACTCTCGAATGGCGCACTCCTGAGTTTTGTACAGGTTCTCCTTTTTCTACAGGAAATGCTTTTAAACTGTTTCCTACTGTCATCTGGGAAACTCCGGGAGCCGTTGTGACAGAATCAGTGGAAAATGAAAAGGATGGTTATGTCAAGCTGTCTTACCCTCACTCTTCCAATGATGTGGACATTCATACAGTTCGTCTATCCATAGAGAATGAATACGGATCCTCCGAAGAAGGAATGTATATTCTCTTAAAAGATGAAAATGGGGTTCCATCATTAGGAGTAAATTCTTCCTTGTCTGTTTATCCAAGAATTTTCGATTCAGAGATTTCTGTCAAGATGGACACTGGAGGCCACATAAAGCTATCTCTATATTCACTTGATGGAAGATGTATGTTGTCAAACAGCTTCAACGCAATGTCAGGCGATACCCTGAAGCTCTTCCCAAACATCCCCTCCGGAGTCTACATCCTCCGCGCCGAAAAAGAAGGAAAATTATCAGGCACAGCAAAGCTAATACGAAGATAAGAATAATAAAAATATGAAAGGCGACTATCTCAAAAGATAGTCGCCTTTCTAATGATATGATACATAACTCCGATACTTCCTATAAGCCGTATAAGTCAATAATCAAAATATCAGCCTTCAAAATTAATGCATTTTCAATTGACTATCTGCACTGAAAATTATGCATTATGCATTATGAATTATGAATTATTACTTATGACGGCTGATGGGTAGGACGCAGAAGGTCGTTGACTGTCTTCACAGGGTTAAAAGTCTCCACCGGAACCTCTACCATCACAGTATTCCAATCGCTCATAGCGCCATTCCAAAGTCCCGGAAGTTCGAGAGCCTTAATCTCAACACCTTCTCGGCTCTTGATAGAGATGAAACCGGTAGCTTTGTCCACGTAATCGGGAAGATAGAATTTCTCTCCCTTGTAGTCTTTTGTGCATACTGCCAAGTCAACCGGATTGAAGTGAGTTGCTTCCTTCAGAAGTTTCTGTGCCTCTTTGTCTTTTGGATTGATCTGTGAAGACTCAAGAATTTGAGGACTTACAGTACCATCCGGATTGTATACGAGGAACGGACCGCCACCTGGTTCACCTTCATTCTTCACCATACCGCAGACACGTGTCGGACGGTTGAATTTGCTGAAGAGATAGTCGCGGAGTTCTTCAGGTGTCATTTCCGAAGCCTTGTCATGTGTGACACATAGTTTATGACGTAGAAAATCGAGCATCTCTACCATCTCCTCGCCTGAGGGAACTCCCTTGGCAAGCTTCTCGCAATATTGGTCGATTTTTCTCTTTATGCCTACGAGAATTCCACCGAGCACCATCTTATAAGTGATAGTTGGCTGACGAAGCGCATCCGGAACCAGGTTGTCGATATTCTTGATAAAGATTACGTCTGCATCCAGATCGTTGAGGTTCTCAATGAGTGCTCCATGACCACCGGGACGGAAGAATAGTTCTTCATTCTCATAGTAAGGTGTGCCATCCATATTTGAAGCGACTGTGTCTGTCGAAGGCTTCTGCACGCTGAGGGTAATATCATACTCGACTCCGTATGCATGTTCCATCACTTCCTTAATTTCTTCAAGTTTTGCCTCTACGAGTGGCACATGTTCTTCTGAAACAGTGAAATGAAGGTGTACTTTACCGTCTTTGCCGGCTGCGTACTGAGCTCCTTCAGCAAGATGTTCCTGAAGCGGAGTACGGCTTCCTCCCATTTCTTTATGGAATTCGAGAAGAGCTTTAGGAAGCTTTCCATAGTTGAGGCCTACTTTGTTGAGAAGCACATCAACTATATCTTTATATCTCCCCATCTTGATAAGGCTTGCCACGCTATAGCCAAACAATTGGAGGCAAAGGAAATTAAGTTTGCTGAAGAAAGCGAATTTCTCGATATTCTCGAAAAATTTCTTCATGAAGTCATTGTCAGGCTTATTGCTCTTGCCATTGAGGAAAGAGAATAGGTCCTTGAACATACGGGAAGCAGCTCCACTTGCAGGCACCATTTTCATAACTTTAGCACCACCCGCAAGATATTTCTTCCACATTTCCTCACTCTGATGGATCAATTCTGGTGTCGGTACAGTGAGTCCGTGACCTGGTGTCACAGCTGCTTCGATTTTAAGGTAAGGAAATCCTTCCTTGAGCATTACGAGCTGCTCTTCGAGTTTTGCCTCTGATATCCCTCTTTTTGCAAGAGTCTCGAGGTCTTTAGCCGAAAGATTCATTTGTCTATATTTTTAAGGGTTGTCTAATTGTCGAGTTGTCGGGTTGGCATTTGTCAATTTTCAGTTGTCTGGGATTTCTGAGTTCTCAAAGTTCTCAGATCTTAATCGTAAAGTAATCGATATATAAATAACTTTATATCACAAACGCATTTTTGATTGAATGTTAGTGACTATTAATTATGAATTATGCATTTCTACTTAATCAGTTATCGTTTTTTTATCGATTCTATCTTCTGATTGATGATCGCTCCTTTTTTCGCAAGCAAAGGTATCATTCTTTCATCGCGCGAAGTCGCTGTTCTGTTCTCATATAGCTCCCAGGTCGATTGCATCAGCGATTGATTGGCCGGTGAGTAAGCCATTTTACCTGTCTGGCGATCTCCCTCCAAATAGACAACGTTGATACTCGATCCAGCATTCTCGGCAATCAGCTTTGCGCAAGAATTAGCGGCACTGTCAGAAAAACAGACGATATTCAATCCTGTCATCCTATAGTTGAATGCCTGGTCGTGGGGTACTATGGAAGTCTCAGCTGTCTGCTCACCCGCAACTATGCGAAGCCTGTCGAAATGAGCTCCTCCCGAGAGAGCGGCTATCAGTTCAAGTTTTTCACTCTTGGTAAGCCGTGCTACCAATCCCGTCGATTTCAAAGGATAATTGGCAGCCCAACCACCTGATATATAGTATCCCTCCACTTCCCGGGGATTATCCACATAGTTGAAGGAATGTATCATGGCGTCAAAGCGGTTATTGAGAACTTGTAGCTCCGCTTTAATAGAGTCCGTCTGCCGTTCTACGGCCTTCAAGGAGTCAGGAAGCGAAGCCTCCCACTTTTCCCTCTCAGCCTGAATACGCTCCTTAGCCTCATTCTTCCGAGAGCAAGCTCCCGTTGCAATTAGCAGTGCCGAAATACCAGCTATTATAATTGTCTTACTTATATCCATTAGCCTTTTCAACGTTCTAAATTCAACATTCTAAATTCGGACTACTTCTTTCACTCCCTTCACAGTCTTAATCTTCTTAATTATTGAAGAGAGTACTGTATTGTCAGAGACTCCAAGAGTAAGATATCCCTGGAAAAGTCCATCGTTGGAATCTACTCTGATATTGCGAAGGGATGCCTTCGTTTCCTTACTGATAATGGAGGTGATGTTTGCTACGATTCCTATATCATCCTGTCCGATGATACGGAGTTGAACCGGAAGCTCCGAACCACCCTTTCCGCTCCATTCCACACGAATAAGACGATATGGGTAGCGTCCTCGTATGTTTGCTGCATTCGGACAGTCTGTTTTGTGGATCTTTACCATCCCGTCAGAAGAAATGAATCCAAACACCTTATCTCCATATATAGGATTACAGCATTTTGCAAGCTTATAGCTGAGTCCCTTTATAGATTTCTCTCCAATCGTAAGTACTTCACCCGCTGATTCTTGATTATCGCGGATCAGTTCGAAATCTTCTGCCGTAGTCCGTTCGGTATGTTCTTCGGGCGCTGTGGCAACTTGATATGTATTAATGAATTTTCCTGCATCTATCTTTCCGTCGGCTATGTCGGCAAAAAATTCATTGACATACTTATATCCTTCCTTCTTGATGAGTTTCATCAACATCGACTCGTCAATGTCGATCTTGCGGTTCTTGGCGCGACGCATCAATTCCTCCTTGCCCAGCTCTGCTCGTGCCTGTAGCTGCTCATGGAGTTTTTGACGTATCTTGTTGCGGCTCTTTGAACTTACCACTATGTTCATCCAGTCAGATTTAGGCGACTGTGTAGCAGAGGTAAGGATCTCAACCGTGTCTCCACTCTGGATCGTATGGCTTATCTTCCGATGACGGCCATTGACGATGGCTCCCGTGCAGTGGGCTCCTACATTTGTGTGTATGTAGAAGGCAAAGTCAAGCACAGTCGCTCCCGCCGGAAGTTTGAAAAGATCTCCCTTGGGAGTGAAAGCATACACTTCCTTAGAGTAAATATCCATCCGTATATCCTTCATCAGCTGCATGGGGTCATCCTTGCCAGCTTCGAGGATATCTCTAATATTGTTCATCCACTGGTCTGTGGAGTCTGATTTCACTCCTTTATATCGCCAATGAGCCGCGAGACCCTTTTCCGCTACAAGATCCATTCTCTTGGTGCGGAACTGCACTTCCACCCATTTGGAGTCCGGTCCCATCACGGTAGCGTGTAGACTTTCATATCCATTGCTCTTAGGTATGGATATCCAGTCGCGCATTCGCGATGGGTTAGGGGTATACATATCGGTTAGGATAGAATATGCGAGCCAGCAATCGCTTTTTTCTTTCTCCGGCGGTGTGTCGATGATTACTCGTATTGCAAAAAGGTCGTAAATGCGGTCGAGGTCCACTTTCTGTTTTCTCATCTTAGCCCAGATGGAGGAAATGGATTTTGTGCGTCCCTTAATAGAGAACGTCAAACCCGCATCTTCAAGTTTTTTCTTTACAGGGGCGATGAATTTCTCAACGTATGCATCCCTTGAACGTTTAGTCTCGTTAAGCTTGTTTGCAATCTGCTTGTAAATCTCCCGATTGGTGTATTTAAGCGAGAGATCTTCGAGTTCACTTTTTATTTTATAAAGTCCAAGACGATGGGCGAGTTGTGCATACAGAACATTTGCCTCAAAAGCCACGTTGCTCACCCATTCAGTGTCTGGATGTTGATTGATTCGGCGCATCAAGACAAGGTCACGGACGATCATTATGATGATCACTCGGATATCGTCGGCAAGAGAAAGCATCAATCCTCGGAAATTATCCTGATTCTGAAGATTTCTCTTTGCAGAAAACTGAGCTACTGTCTCAATTCCCTTAAGCATCTCAACAACATCTGCTCCGAACTCCTGCTCAATTTCTTGATGTGATATCACTTCCCCACAAAAATCAGAGAGAAGTATAGCATGGATTATGTTTGTATCGGCATCTATGAAATGCGCAAAGGCGTCCGCTGTCTCAAGGGAGAGTGCCATACGAGGCAGACCCTTGGGGTCGTATGCTGAATTCCCACTTTTGCATGTTTGTCGAAGAAGATTGCGCATAGTGCGGTCTGTTTCTTCTGAAAATGACGCTGCCTTTGCCACATCCTCATAGAGGTTGCGGCAATGGCGCAATAAGGAGAGAGGAAGTCGTGTCGCTGGTGCCTTGATTTCTTCCATAGTTCCGTCAATTTTTGGTGAGAAGACGTTTTTACGTCTTCAATGACAAAGTTAGTAAATAAAACGCAACTATGCAAAAAAAAGTTGCGATTGTAAAGTCAAATCGCAACTTTATTTTTTCTTAGCTCAATTTCTCTTTATAAAACTGAAGATTGAATCGTATGCAGCATCTCGGTGCGGTTTCTTACTAAGTATAAGGTCGTGTAGACCGGAGTCTATTGTGCAAATGGTCACAGGATTTGGACTCATCTTTTGTATATGAGTTCCGACATTTTGGATCATAAACGGATCAAGGACGGCATCTCCATACTGAAAACTCGGATCATAGTTACAGCCATCCACTTTACGGCTCGAATGCATAATAAGCACCGGCACAGCCAATTTATCTCCATGTTTTTTCACTCGGTTTTGAGTCGATTGTATCTGACCAACCCATGAAAAAGTCACCGGTGGCGAATAAATCATCTTCCAATCCGTATTGTAGGTCCACTCGCCATCATATTGCTTCAAAAGAGAATATGCATAGCCGTCACATTTACCTTGCGGTATCTTAGCATTCTTGATGAAAACTGAAAGATTCCTTACCCCGGGGATAAGCATGTGCCGATAAAATGAATTGAAATTCCATGCTAAAAACGGTGAATCTGTGACAATCCTATTCACAGGAATATTTCCAGCTTTGTCAACGCCGTATGCAATGACAGTAAGGCCCCCGGTAGAATGCCCACCAAGCGTAATATCCTCAATACCGTCGCGCTTCATTTGCACTACTGCCGAATCAATGTCATCATAATACTTCCGCATATCCCTGATATTATAAGGATACTGCCATGGCTCTTTGCTCCGTCCATACCGACGAAGATCCACTGCATAAAAATGATAACCCGAATCCACAAATCTTTCCCCCATCTCAGACTGGAAGAAATAATCATTGAATCCATGGATATACAGAAATCCTTTCTTCGATGGTTTTTTACATTTCAATCTTACTATTGTCGATCGGCAAGGCCCATCAAACTGTTCTCCCTGATTGACGTATCGAGCCTCATATCCCGGCAAGATATCTGCATGCCAAGAAATATCCGTAGTGACGGTCTTCGGACCTTTATATTTCAAATCGATGTCCCAAGCCTTAGCTTCGGGACGTACAAATGCCATCGCCACCAGCAATGGAATCGCAAGGGTAAGTATCTTTTTCATACCCTTATAACACACTATTTATTTAATCGTTCATCATCCGTCACTTTTATCTATGATCGTTCATAGTTCATAGTTAATCGTTAATCGTTCATAGTTAATCGTTCCTCCAAGTATTTATTGACATGATTAAGCAAAGAATCCCTCCCCTTTGGCATTATCCATACCTGAAACTGTGTGAAACTAACAGGAGTGGAATAATCCAAATCAGGATATTGCTCTTTCATCCTCTTAGCTGTCTTTTCATTTATGACGGTGAATTTCCAAGTCCCTTTAGCTACCTTCATAGCAAGATATTCCTCACTCAATTCAGGCTCCTCAATTATCGTTATTGTCCCACCAATCTCTTTCTGAAGATTTTCGAGACGTCTCTTTGCCGCACTCCCTTTCTCCACATGGATCGTATCCCCTTCGAGGTCGAGCGCACTCCGAGCAGGAAGAATCCCATTGGGATTTCTCATCTGAAGAAGCACCATTCTGTCAAGAAATACATCCCTTGTCGTGAGAAAGTCTTGCTTAAGATAATTATCTGCCGGAACAGATGCAAATATATCATATTCTCCTCCTGCAACTTTTACCATCGCAACATCCCGGTCAATCACAGGATGCATCACAACCTTTACTCCAAGCGCATCCTGAAGTCCTTCAAGAAGATGATAGTTTATCCCGATGATACTGTCTTTCCCATCTTCCGACATCAATACCCGATAGCTTTCCGGACCATAAACAATAGCTGCATGTATGGTATCCTTTTTCTCTCCACCTATGTTATGCCCCATCTTTCCATTGGCAATATGCCGAAGCCCAAACATTGCTATAATGACAATTATCAAAAGCAGTCCATACACCGCTATCTGCATCGTCTTAGGTTTAGTCTCTCTTCTATTTCTATCGTTTTTCATAATCTTAGATTTTAAAGCTTAAAAAATAATCATAAATGATTTATACTCCCTTTGCGCCCTCTGCATCCCTGCTATCCCTGCGTGATCAGTTGGCAAAGTCAACAGCTATACCGATTTGGAAACGGCGCGGGTTGATAGGGTAGTGGGGTAAGGAAAATTCATTATATGCGCTTCCGAACAATCCTTGATTCACGTGGCTCATCATTACATAGAATCGGCATCGATAGAGTCGCAGGTTGACGTAGGCATTACAGAATGGATATCCTCCCAGAGATGTCTCATCCTGATTGCAGAAGGTCATTGTGGCTGGCTGATATGTATAACCTTTATATTTTGTATAATAATCACAGTCTACACCAACCTGGATATGCAATACTTTAAACAACCTCGCTTTGATAAAAAGGTTGCTATAGACACTAAGCTGTGGAAGCGGAACAATATTTTGATCTGACGATACTTGCCAAGTGACGCGGTTGTTCCAATTGAGAATGCCTACCTTAAAATCTTGTTGCAATCCTACCGACATCAACTGGACGTTCCCTCCAAACTGGTGAGGGAGGAAATCACTGCCGAAATATATACGGTTTTGAAGGTTTTCAACATCAATCATCGCCTTGGTCCTTGTCCATGGTATCTCAAGGCTCCCTCCAAATTTTACTGAGCGAATCTTCCCGAAATCATGGCTCCAGATAAAATGATTCGACACATAATTCTTCGATAGCCAATCCGGAGTCGTGTTATGAAATCCTCCGTGAGCCTCTATCGCGACAGTGTCTCCAAAAAGTGGAATATTAGTTAATATCTGTCCGTTCAGCTCAAGATCGCCGGCGGCATCTCCACTCAGTCCAAACCTTACATCGGCATTGTAGCGTAAGATGGATCCATGTGCTTTCTCAAGCCTTCCCCCGATGAAGACAAAATTCTGACTGTGTTTGGCTTCGGGAACTCCTATAGCTGGAAGTGGTGTCAATCCATTATCAGTATCGGTGTCTCCCTCTCCGGATCCCCCTTCTCCTCCCTCTGTATCAGCTAAATATCCGGCATTTGGAAGTGTGAATTGATTAAGTTGGTAGGTGGCGTAGGCTGAAAGTCCGAATTTCATCCATTTTTGAAAACCTTCGATGAAATATATTCCGACGGTATTACTGAAGCTATTCAACTTAGTATTGTCATACGTACTTGACTGGTCGAAATAAAAGTTCTCCCAAAAATCCTGAGCTCGACTTTTCTCGCTGAAGACATGGCGATAATGTTGGTAATCGAAACTGTAGAGTATTTTCATCACAGGGACATAGACGTCTCTTGTCAACGTGTCGTTAACTTCCTCTTCACTCCAATAACCTATTTTATAAGCATGATTCATATAAAATTGAGCTCCGGTAAGGCGGTTTTTGGCTGATGTCAATCGTGTCGGTATACTCTTATACTGCACAGAAGTCACCCCTCCTTGCACTACTGCCGGGTCTGTTATATACCGGTCGTCTGTTATACCACCATTCTCCAAATTTTGATGGGCATATTGCTGATAGAAAGTCTGAAGTTCATAGCGGTCACCTAAGTAATAAGCAGAAAGTCCGAAATTAAAATCTTTTGCCGCCTGATAATTGTAGCATCCTTTGGAGTGTAGGTAGTCGATGAATCCTCCTATGCCTATTCGTCTATTTACATTCCCTGCAAAATCTGCTTGAAGGCGGTCCTGATGGTTTTCTGAGTTTCCACAATAGTTATATTGAAGTATTGTGGTCGGTATGTATGTGTTATGGAATTTCTGCTTTGCAAAACTCGGCATCCAGAATCCAAGGGCATCATAGAAAAGAAATCCACTTGGTTTCTCTCTCTCAAACCATAGCAAGTTCATTCCCGGAGATCCAAGGTTTCCAGTGGTTGCCCATGCATCGCTTGCCATAGTTGGTATGCTCCTTCTCTGATAATTATATTGCGCTGTGTCCACTTCTGCCGGTATATGAAAACCAAGGGGATAAGTCAGTGTCCATGCCGATGGTTGCTTCACTGTCTCCATAGGGTCTCCTTCCCCTGGCATTGCCTTAGGGTTCCAGTCTCTGTCTCCTTGTGCAAAAGCTAAGATTACTCCTGACATTCCCATGACAATGAGAACAAACAGGCGCTTAAGGAATGAGGATATTCCTCTATATATTGTTTTTGTTGTCCGTTCTTTTCGATTCATGACGCAAATTTACAAAAATAATTTTAGTTAAAGAGTATTTGGCTTAATAAAACACAACTTAGATATGACTTTTATTAGCTTCTCTCGAACTTTTTGACTTGTTAAAGTGTCAAAATACTATCAATGTCTCTCATCCCTCTAATAACTTCGATAACCATTAAGCACACTTTGCGATGAATAAGCAGATACTCGATGGCTGTACTGCAGCTGCTCATGTGGCCTACGCTATGAGCGAAATTGCCACTATATATCCTATCACTCCTATTGCCTCGATGGGCGACACTGCCAAAAAGTGGGGGATGAATGGGCGTCTCAATCTTTTTGGCCAGAAACTTGAAGTCAAGGAAATGGAAAGTGAACTTGGGGCTGCCGGTGCAGTTCACGGCGCTTCGGCTGGAGGAGCATTGGCTACAACTTTCACTTCCTCCCAAGGTCTTATGCTTATGATTCCTAATATGTATAAGATTGCAGGTGAACTTCTTCCAGCCGTTTTTCATGTTGGGTGTAGGTCTCTTGCCAACCATGCTCTTTCTATCTTTGGCGACCATCAAGACGTGATGGAATGTCGTGCAACAGGTTTCACTATGCTTGTGTCTGCATCAGTTCAGGAGACGATGGACCTCGCAGTTGTGGCTCATATCGCTGCAATAAAAGGTTCTCTCCCAGTTCTTCATTTTTTCGACGGGTGGCGAACGAGCTCGGAAATGGATACGATTGAAGTGATTGATTACGATAGCATCGCAAAACTTATGCCATGGGATGATGTCCAGGCTTTCCGTAAGCGCGCAATGAATCCTGAGCATCCCGATACTCGAGGCACTGCCCAAAACGCCGATGTCTATTTCCAAAACAGCGAGGCGGTCAATAAATTCTATGACGCTTTCCCGGGTATAGTTCAAGATGCTATGGATTCACTCGTAGGCATTACTGGTCGTCAATATTATCTTGTCGATTACGTTGGTGCTCCCGATGCCGACCGTGTGATAGTTATTATGGCTTCCGGAGCTGAAGTTGCCGCCGAGACTGCCGAATGGCTCAACAAGGAAAAGGGTTACAAGACTGGTGTGATTAAGGTGCGTCTTTATCGTCCTTTCCCAACAGAGGCATTCCTCAAGGCTCTTCCTACTACTGTCAAGTCTATTGCAGTGCTCGACCGTACAAAAGAGCCGGGTTCAGTGCACGAACCACTATGCCTCGACGTTATGACCTCTCTTTTTGAAGCCGGCCGCAGTGATATCAAGGTTATAGGAGGTAGATATGGTTTGTCAAGCAAGGAGTTTGATCCTTCAATGGTAAAGGCCGTTTTTGATGAACTCGCCACTGAAAACCCCAAACGCACATTTACTGTAGGCATCAACGATGACGTGACTCACTTGTCTCTTGCTCCTCAAGAAGAAATCAATATTTTAGCTTCATCTGATTGTTTCCAAGCTATCCTTTACGGTATTGGCAACGACGGTACTGTCAGTGGCACACGTCAGGCAGCCTCTGTGCTTGCTAACGATCCAAATCTTTACGCTCAGCTTTATTTTAGTTATTCGGCTAAGAAGTCTGGTGGTTACACTATTTCACAATTGCGTGTAGGGCATTCCCCAATATCTTCGGCATATTCGATAATTGATGCCGATTATATTGGTTGCCACAAAGCTTCTTACGTCCGTCGCTTCGAAATGCTTGATAAGATTTGCGAAGGTGGCACTTTCGTCCTCAATTCTCCCTGGACAGCCGATCAGATGGTGAAATTCCTCCCACTGAAAATGCGTCAGCAGATCTCAGATAAGAAATTGAAATTCTATAACATTGATGCCGATTCTATTGCAGCGAAAGTTAAGTTAGCTCCTCACATCAATATGCCGATGGAGACTGTGATGCTCAAATTGGCAGGTATAATCCCCTTCGAAATAGCTTATAAGCAACTCGAAGAGACTATCAAGTCCACTTACATCCATGAAGGCGGAGAAGTGGTAGAGCGTAATCTCAAAGCAATCTCAATGGCTATCGAAGCACTTCAAGAAATCGATTATAATTCAATAGAAGGTTGGTCTACGGCTCCCGACCAGCAATCGGGTCGCCCGGCTCCAATCTATCCCAATGAGGTTCTCAAGAATTTCATCGAGAAAATCCACACTCCATGTATCCACGGTAAAGGTGACTCTATTCCGGTATCTGCTATTTCCCCCGACGGAGTCATTCCAAATGGATCGACGGCCTACGAACATCGTCGCATTGCTACCCGCGTCCCCGTCTGGGATGCAGAGAAATGTGTGGAATGTACAGAATGTTCACTCGTTTGTCCTCACGCTGCTATTCGCCCCTTCATTCTTTCTGAAGCTGAAGCCACAGGATTGCCTGACACAATATCAACAAAGAAAGCTCATGGTTCCTCCAAACTAAATGGCTATCTATTCCGCATCCAAAACTATCCCGAGGATTGCTTAGGTTGCTCTTCCTGCTCTTTGATATGTCCTGGTCATGCTCTTACAATGACCCCTATCGCTGATGTGCTTGATCGCGAAATGAATAATCTTGAATGGCTCAAGACTCATGTGGAGCCTAAACCATGGCTACTTCCGGTGGCTACTGTCAAAGGTTCTCAGCTCCGTACTCCCGGTCTGCAATTCTCAGGAGCGTGTGCGGGTTGCGGTGAGACGCCGTATGTCAAACTTCTTACACAACTCTTCGGCTCTCGACTGCTTATTGCTAATGCTACTGGATGCAGCTCTATCTGGGGAGCAGACTATCCTTCTTCTGCATATTGCGCAACTGAAAAGTCAGGCCGTGGTCCAGCGTGGGCAAATTCACTCTTCGAAGACAATGCGGAGTTTGGATATGGCATCCTTCTTGCTATGCAACATCGCCGTCGTCACTTAATAAAAAACGTGACCGACCTGATAGCCTCAGACTCAACTCCGGCTTTTCTTAAGTCCCCTCTCGAGGCTTGGCTCAATAGTCGTGACGATGCGGAGGCCTCAGCTGAAACTGCTGGCCAGCTCCTTTCTATTCTTGCTCCAATGGCTAAACAATCTCCTGCGCTTAAATCTATTCTCGATCAAAGCGACATGCTTGCTTCAAAGACTGTCTGGGCAATCGGCGGCGATGGCTGGGCTTACGATATAGGTTTTGCTGGTCTCGACCATGTCCTTGCTTCTGGCGAACCCATCAAGATACTGGTGATGGACACTGAATGTTATTCCAACACCGGTGGTCAATTGTCAAAGGCAACTCCTCGCGCTGCCGTTGCAAAATATGCTCCTGACGGAAAGTCAACTCCTAAGAAAAACTTAGGACGCATGATGATGACATACGGAGATATCTATGTCGCTTCGATAGCTTTGGGTGCAAACTACCAGCAAGCTATCGATGCTCTTACCGAAGCAGATCGGTTCCCGGGCCCAGCGATCGTAATTGCATATTGTCCATGTATCAATCATGGCATCCGTCCGGGACTCGGCCATTCAATTATCGAAGAACGTCGTGCTGTAGAAGCCGGTTACTGGCCACTATATCGCTTCAATCCGCTAAACATAGAATCTCCATTGACTATCGACAGCGTAATCTCTGGTCCTGACAATAGCGGACACAACGGATCATCACCGCTCACGGTGTCCCCAGCTTATCCGGGCGCACCCGAACCTCTCGAAGATGTACATGAATTCATCATCGGAGACGACCGCTACATGGATCTGCAGATGGTCGACCCTAAGAGAGCTGCTATTCTACGTCCACGCCTCCAAGAAGACTGCAACCTCGAAAACGAAGCCCTAAAAAACCTCAATAAATAAACACATGGTGCACGATTCCTGCAATGCGGTTCAAATAAGCCCGGAGGGCTGGCAATCTTGTTAACCCCGAGCGTAAGCTCGGTGGGGGGCGAGGTACTCCTCTTTATCAAGCCCCGGAGGGGTGTTACTTTTTTGAACGACGTTGCATGGCTCTTGCGTTCGCTTAAAATACATCTAATTATGAATATCACAGAAAATCTCGAAAATTTAGTAGCCGACAACATCGCCTACCAAAATATCCTGTCACGAACCAGTATAAGGAATTTCACCGACCAAGCAGTCTCAGAAGATTTGAAAACTGCTTTGCTCCAAGCCGGTATGGCTGCACCGTCGGGTGTCAACAAACAGCCATGGGAATTCATTCTAATTGACGACCCAAAAATCCTCCGCCAACTCGCAGATTCTCTCCCATACGCAAAGATGACCGCACTTGCTCCGATGGCAATTGTAGTTTGTGGAAACTCTGATAGATTTCTCGATGGAGATGACTCGACTCTTTGGGTGCAAGATGTCTCAGCTGCTTCAGAGAATATTCTTTTGGCAGCTCATGCATTCGGCTTAGGAGCAGTCTGGACCTGTCTTTATCCGCATTCCGACCGAATAGAGGCAGCATCTCGAATTCTGAATCTCCCTGATTCCATCGTCCCCTTCAATCTCATTCCAGTCGGTTACCCATCCAAAACTCATGCCCCAATCAACAAATGGCATCCTGACAGGGTTCACTGTAATATATATTAACCATTTTGTCGCAAAGCTATGACCTTTTAACCAGCGAAGCGATTAACCTTTAAGTCACTAAATTAGACTCATACCGAGTCGAAGCCCGGAGGGCTTCAA
>CAZWJO010000030.1:4219-6316 GCA_964634905.1 uncultured Sangeribacter sp. | reverse complement strand
ACAACCCCGGAGGGGTTGAACAATACAGATATCTTAATGTAGTGATATTACGATTAACCTTTAACATGAGCTTGTTAAAGTTGAGTTTTAAATCGTCGGCTCTAAGCTGACGATTTAATTTTTCTTAACTTTCAATATAAAACCATCTTGGCAGCTTGCTCGTTTTAGTGTCATCAAAGGAGTCTTGGAAGCGACTTCGCCATGAGCTCCATACGTTTCACCTTCTTAATTTACTAAGCTATGAAAACACTAAACGAAAACAATCCTTCCGGCAACCCTTTGCCAACGGATAAAGAATTTTACGATCAAGACTTCAATACAAAGGTTCAATCGGAAATGTTTGACAATGGTCCTGAGTCTCTTGATGAAGAGCTTGGAGACAACGCAGTCAAAGGCGCTGCTTGGCTCGCTGCAATTGTAGGCGTATTCGCTCTCGCAATCCTCATTTGCGCTGCTTTCAATCTTAGTCCTACGCCTTCCCCCGATAAACCGCATCCTGTGAAGACAGCAATGCAAAAGACGTTTATTTCCTCCCCTACCAACTCAACCAATACGATAGCTCCTAATGGAAATTACTCCGCAGGCTTCTCTAACTCTAATAACCAACCTGTTATCCTTAAAAGTATTACAATAATTGCTCAAGAACCGGCACAAGCTACTGCAGCTAATATTAAAGCCTCTGCTCCTGCAGCCACTTCTATCCCGACCCAGGCTCCTTCCATGTCAAAAGCATATCAAGATAGAATCGAAAAGGAAGCTCTGGAAGTGATACACGGAGACTACGGAAATAATCCTGGTCGTGCCGAAAAACTCGGTCCAGACTACGCTGCTGTCCAAGCTCGTGTAAATCAGCTGATGCACAGTTAAAATTATGAAAAAAACTATTAATCCTTCTTTATTAATTGACAAAAGCATGGCATTTATGCCATGCTTTTTTATTTAAAATACTCTATTATATCCACAAACCTTTTAACTCTCAGCTTGTGTTTGAGCAATTTTAATTATTTTTTATCAAGACCTTTACGGTTGTTTGGATTACATTTGTCGTTTAATTTTTGTGAGCAACTTAATATTTACTTAAGACGATTCATCAAAAGATTAGTGAACTGATAATTTTTCAATCCCCATTTCGGAGCCACTACCATATCCGGAGGTGAAGATGCAAGGAATCTTTCGATGCAGATATGACGTGGCACTTCCTGTATTATTCTTACGCATAGCGCCAGATAATCTTCCAAGCTTACTGGATTTACTTCAATCTCTCCAGTTTCCCATTTTTGTAGTAGAGGTGTCCCTTTTACGATCTGAAGCTGGTGCATCTTGATAGAATCGATTGGGAAGTGGCAAGCTTTCCTGACTGTCTCAAGCACATCTTCTTCATTTTCTCCCGGAAGTCCTGCTATGAGATGCAAACCCGTCCTTAGGCCGGATTCATCAAGCCTTTTGACAGCATCTTCCACATCAGACCATGTATGATTGCGATTTATAAGCCTTAAAGTATTGTCAAATGATGTTTCTGCTCCTATCTCGACTATGACAGGCTTTTCCCGATTAAGCTCTGATAATTCTTCAATCAATTCTTCAGGAAGACAATCCGGTCGAGTGCCGATAATTATCCCTACTACATCTTCCATCTCTGCTGCTCTTCGATACATATCCACAAGACTCTGAAGGCTTTTTCCAAATGTATTCGTATAACTTTGGAAATAGGCAAGATATTTCATTTCGGGATATTTCCTGCGAAAGAATTCTTTACCATTGAGAATCTGAGTTTCAACGGAATCTTTCGGTGAACAATACCCAGGCGTGAAAGATGCATTATTGCAGTAGATGCAGCCTCCCGTGCCGATACTCCCGTCACGGTTAGGACAAGTAAATCCGGCATCTATAGAAAGCTTTTGCACCTTCATACCCGGAAACACCTCCCGCATATACTCCCCAAAATCCTTGTAATATTGGTTCATCGATTAGACTATTCATTATGACTTGTTTAGCACGACCGAAGCTAATTCCACATTATGAAATAAAACTTCCTTTAGCCTGATTGAAGCTAATCATGCATTAAGACTTGCTTTAGCCTCAGCGTAGCTAATTATG
>CAZWJO010000030.1:0-4119 GCA_964634905.1 uncultured Sangeribacter sp. | reverse complement strand
TTAAGATTTCATCAGCAATGACAAGCGCTGCCATAGCTTCCACCACAGGCACAGCCCTCAAAGCTACACATGGATCATGTCTCCCTTTTCCCTTCAATATCCGGTGATTCCCTTTCTTATCAACAGTTTCAATGTCACGCAATAAGGTAGGAGTAGGCTTAAAAGCCACTCTAAAGACTATAGGCATCCCATTGCTGATACCACCCTGGATTCCTCCACTGTGATTTGTCTTAGTAATAATATGCCCCTCTTTACTTGTAAAAATATCCGCTTGTTCCGTCCCGTACATAGAAGCTGCTGCAAAACCGTCGCCATATTCAAATCCCTTGGCAGCATTAATTCCCATCATAGCTTGAGCTAAACGTGCATGGAGTTTTCCAAACACAGGATTTCCAATTCCGGCAGGTACTCCCTCAATGGTGCACTCCACTACTCCTCCCACTGAATCTCCTCTTTTCATAGCTTCTTCTACTATGGCATGAAGCGCTTCATCTGACCCTTCCACTCCTCCAATGGATACTATCCGGGCATGGATAGCTACATCCTTCATGCAAGGAAGTTGTCGCGCAAATGCTCCTCCAATTACCCAGTTAAGTGTCT
The DNA here is from genome assembly GCA_964634905.1 of uncultured Sangeribacter sp. Taxonomy (GTDB): domain Bacteria; phylum Bacteroidota; class Bacteroidia; order Bacteroidales; family Muribaculaceae; genus Lepagella. The sequence continues at coordinate 3,519 of CAZWJO010000030.1, read as the reverse complement.
CACGAGCAGAAGCTCTTCCTCCTCCTCGAACCTCATGAAGGCCATACCGCATATCATACGTGAAGTCAGCATGGTTCGGACGGTAGAGTTCTGCCATCTCACCATAGTCGTCACTCCTCTGGTCGGTATTCCTGACAATGAATCCTATCGGTGTCCCAAGAGTCACCATATCATCTGTCAAACCGGAAAGAATTTCTGGCATATCTTTTTCATTGCGGGCTGTGACAAGATGACTCTGTCCAGGTCTTCTGCGTGCGGTTTCCCTGAGAATGACATCCATGTCGATTTTTACTCCTCCGGGCATCCCCTCAAGAATTCCTCCCATTGCCTTTCCATGACTCTCCCCAAAGGTTGTGAGTCGTAGATTTCTTCCAAAAGTGTTCATTTTTCCGATTCTGTTTCTTCTTCAGGTGTGTCTGTTATTTTTGCAAAAGTGGCCTGGGCTGCCTTTGCAAGGTCAAGAGGGGAGAGCTTCAATTGTAGTCCTCGTTGTCCGGCGCTGACATAGACAGTGTCGAAATTCTGCATTTCCTCACTGAAATAAGTGGGATAATGTTTTTTCATTCCTATTGATGTGCATCCTCCTCGGATATATCCTGTGTTAGGAAGAAGCTCTTTCAATGGTAGCATCTCAGCCTTTTTATTCCCCGATGCCTTTGCGGCCAACTTAAGATCCACCTCCCTATTCCCTGCTACGACACACACAAAAAGCCCGGTCTTATCTCCACGCAATACAAGTGTCTTAAAAACTTGTTCTATGGGTTCCTTAAGTTCTTCAGCCACATGCTCGGCAGCCAAATCCTCCGGATCAAAAGCATAAGGCACAAGCTCATAGCTTATGCCCATTTTATCAAGAAGCCTTGCGGCATTTGTTTTTTGTATCTTCAACTTAAATCTTATTCTAAATTATACTTGACTCTTCACTCTGGTCTCTAGTCTCTGGACTCTGGACTCTGGACTCTGGACTCTTCTATCATTTATCCATAGTCACAAGCAATTCCTCATTTGTCCGTGTCATCTCCATTCTCTTCCGTATGAATTCCATAGCCTCTATCGAAGTCATGTCACTCAAGAAGTTACGGAGCACCCACATTCTATTGAGAACTTCTTCACTCAGAAGCAAATCATCTCGACGGGTAGAAGACGCAATGATATCTACAGCCGGGAAGATACGCTTGTTGCTGAGCTTTCTGTCAAGTTGTAGCTCCATGTTGCCAGTTCCCTTGAATTCCTCAAAGATAACTTCATCCATCTTGCTCGATGTCTCCGTAAGTGCCGTGGCTATGATGGTCAACGAACCTCCATGTTCAATGTTTCGGGCTGCTCCAAAGAAGCGCTTAGGTTTCTGCAACGCATTAGCATCTACTCCTCCGGAAAGGATCTTGCCGCTCGCCGGACTCACTGTATTATAAGCTCTTGCAAGTCGTGTAATAGAGTCGAGCATTATCACTACATCGTGTCCGCTCTCTACGAGTCTCTTTGCTTTCTCAAGAACGATGCCTGCAATCTTGACATGACGCTCTGCGGGTTCATCAAACGTTGATGCAATGACCTCTGCATTAACGCTTCGCGCCATATCAGTCACTTCTTCTGGTCGCTCGTCAATGAGAAGCATGATGATATATGTCTCAGGATGATTCTCTGCAATAGAATTAGCTATATCCTTAAGCAATATAGTCTTACCTGTTTTGGGAGGAGCAACTATTAGAGCTCGCTGTCCCTTTCCAATTGGAGCAAACATATCCACTACTCGTGTAGATATATTGCATGTCTTGCCTCCTGTCAAATTGAATTTTTCATCCGGGAATAGCGGTACAAGATGTTCAAATGGTATGCGGTCGCGTACTACTTCCGGTGCCAGCCCATTGATGCTCAGAACTTTACAAAGCGGATAATATTTCTCTCCTTCGCGTGGTGGCCGTATTGCACATTCTACTACGTCTCCCGATTTAAGACCATATTCTTTTATCTGAATCTGGGATACATACACATCATCTGGCGATGCAAGATAGTTGTAGTCGCTCGATCTCAGGAATCCGAATCCTTCCGGCATTATTTCGAGCACTCCGTATGCATTCAATATCCCGTCGAAGTCAAACATAGTCTCTGCCTGCATCATCTGCCGACGCTGCTGTTGCATTTGTTTGCGCTCCATGGCACGCTGACGTTTGGTCATGTGCTTATTACCCTGGTTATTATAACCCATGGGCATCAAATTAGCCTTGGTAAACTGTGAATTTGCTCCAGGTTCTGCTATGATGATAGGCGCTTGGGGTTCTATATTTATATTTTTTTCTTCTTGCGGAGTCTGTTCTTGGGTAGTCCCTGATATGTTTTCTCCTTGCTCTTGTTCTAATAAGTTCGGCTCCTGATGTTCGTGGTTGTTGCGTGGCTTGAATGTGCGTCCTTTGGAATTGCCGAAGAAAGAGTCAAAACCATCGTTCTTATGGGTTCTGAAATCTCTCTTAATTTGCTGTTCCTTTTGTTGCTGTTCTTCTTTTTGATTTTTAGGTTCAGCCTGTGTTTCGGTAGGCTCTGTCGCAACATTATTAGTAATAGTGGTTTCTTTTTGTTCTGTTGGAATCTTGGCTGGAAGATTGACAGGATGTTCTACGACTGCAGGAAGATTGGTCTCCGGCTTGACTGTATCTTTTTTTGAATTTTTCTTTTGCCCGGGTTTCCTGCCTCTTTTTTTTGCTGGAGCTGATTCTGAATTAGTTCCCTCAGTTGTCTCTGCATTTGAAGCGTTAGATTCTATTTCTTCTTTTCCTTTTGCTTCAGCTTCTTTTTGTGCTTGAATTGCAGCCAGTTCAGCTTTAGATTTCCTGCCTCTTTTCTTTGGCTGAGGAGCTTCCTCAGCTTTTGATGTGACTTTTACTTCACTTTCTTTTTTGTTCTTTTTTTTCTTAGGCTCTTTTTTTTCAGCCTTTTTTTCTTCTTTCATTTCTGTGTTGGGATCAACTTCAGCCTTTGCTTTTGGCTTTCGGCCTCTTTTCTTAGGCTGTTGTTCCTCGTTTGTAGGCGTGCCTTTGCCCTTTGACCCTCTACGTTTTCGCTCTTCCTGTTGAGTGACAACCTCCTTGGCAGTATTTACCGCCATTGTGTCTATTATAGCAAATTCGAGAGCCTGACGTTCGAGGGCTGAGGGATTTTCAATCCCTATTTCTTCCGCTTTCTGTTGCAGATGAGCATCATCCCACGTCTTTAGTTCTTCTAGTGCGATCATATTAATTATTTTGGGGTAATCCCTCATTAAAGGGTTTTTATTATTTCTTAAATAGGTTTTAGTGGATTTTTTTGGTGTTATCCCATTGAAAATACAACGTTTCTATTCTTTACGTGTACTTAAGTTTTACCTGATGGTTTTTGTTCTTACGCTACAAAATTAATAAAAAAAAATTATTTGCGCAAAAAAATCATTTATTAAATTTAAATGAAAAAATAAAGACCCCCGTTTTCCCGGAGGTCTCAAATCAAAATCTCGTTATATTTATCATCCTATAGCTAATCGATTAAACC
>CAZWJO010000029.1:0-29370 GCA_964634905.1 uncultured Sangeribacter sp. | reverse complement strand
TGAATAGTGAACAGTGAATAGTGAATAATGATACTTGAATAATGGGAGTCGCGACAGTGGCTGATGCATTGTACTGTGGAGCATCGCTACTGTCGCGCTTTGTTTTTTATTAATATTGAAGGAAGGTGGGGACGGAGGTTTTGCCATCTTTGCATAGGATAGCTTTCACTACAAAGTCTCCTTGGGGAAGTTCGATGGGAGCGGTATAGATTGAAGAACCTATGAGGGCTGGGTTGGATCCGTTAAGTTCATAGTGGATTTCAGCATCCGGATAAGGACTGTTCATATATATTTTCCCATTTTCTATCTTTATGCCGGGTTGACGCAGATGCCATTCAGTGCCAGTCCGTGAAAGTCGATCAAGTTCTTTAGTGCCTATCAGAATATTGAAATCTTCCTGAGAGTATGTCGGAGCATTGTTCCATCCTCTTTCTGCTAATCCAAGGCTTTTAGGAAATAAAAGCCTTTCCATGTCTTGATGGCTACGGATAGTCTCAGCAAACAACTGGCCGGATACTCCGATGACCCTTCCTTTTTCACTTCCATCGTGAGGACAAATGGAATCGGGATACCCGGACAATGTTTGAAGTTCATCAGTATAACCTCCCCAGAACAAACCTTTCTCTTCAGGATTTGAAGAATATAGCATATCCAAATAAAAATAATCCACATTACTGATTATCACTGGATACCCAGCCTTCACTCCTTTTATGGCAATATTATCCTCTATATTATGTGGAGATACCCAGCAGTTCATTCCGCCAATTGTTGGAGCAACTTCTTCATGGAAATCATCATCGTAGTCAGTACAGATATCTTGCCAACCATAGAGGGGAATACCACGTTCATTCATCAATTTTGAAATACGTTTAACATATTCTCCCTGAAGGGCATGTCTACCTTCCAATCCAAGTTCTGCGCTCAATTCATTAGCAGAAAGTGACCCGTCCCAAGCTCCTTCCGGCACTTCGTCTCCTCCAAGATGGATTCCCACTAATTCTACACCGGCATTAGAATACATCGCAGCTATTTCATCTACAACCTTAGAAATAAAACGGTAAGTCCCCTCCAATGCAGGATTCATCAGATTGTCATGATATAGCTGGGCTGTGGTATATTTTGAGGTATCATAGTCTTCGATCATTCGATATGTAGCATCGCCGGTTTTTCTATATCTTGCTTCTATTGACTTGATTGCGGCTCTCGCATGGCCAGGAGATTCAATTTCCGGAATGACTGAAATTCCAATGGAGTCACAATATTTGATAAAGTCGATGAAATCATCACGGGAAAAATATCCATTAGCCGTCGGTAGATTATTGTCAGGATCTCCAGTACCTGCGAAAATCTCAGGAAGAAATTCTTCACTATCTAAGGTATAACCACGTTTTGCTCCAATTTCAGTCAGTTCAGGCAACCCAGGAATTTCCAATCTCCAAGCCTCATCATCAGTGATGTGAAAATGCAGGCGATTGAAGCGATAGTCGGCCATTAAGTCTGCAATATGCTTCATTGTCTCAGGAGTCTGGAAATTTCTCGCTATGTCTATCATCAGAGCACGATATGGATAGTCCGGCCAATCCTCGATTTCGACACATGGCAATGATTTGACATTAGGAGTAGTCAACCTTCGCTCAAGCATTCTCACCCCCATTTTGACCGCTTTGTCGGAAGCTCCCTCAATTAACGCATATTCAGGGGTCAAAGTGATCTTATAATACTCAGGATTATGATGTTGAATTAGAAATGTCTTGATAGGAGATCCCGGAATAAATTCACCCTCCTTTAGTTTAACTTTCTTGAAGGAGGGAGCGATATCAAACGGTCCAGGTAGTTTTCCTTTTCCAATCTTCTCGTTGAGCCGATAAATTGAGTCGGCAGGAAGCACCCACTTCATCCATTTCTCATCATTAATGGCAGCATCTATCATTGACTGCTTGTTATGAAGAGCCACAGGAATTATACTTCCTCCTTTAGAGATAGCGTGGAACGCCTCCGGTCCTTCCGAGACGCTTCTAAGAGGCCATTCACATTCTACATCAATCGTGATATCATTCTTATTCGTGCCAAAATCGAAAGATGTCAAATAATAATAACCAGCATTTATCTCTACGATAGAGTCGTTTTGGGAAACCGTCTTCAGAGGACGAGGGAGCTGAGTGAAGCAGAGTCTCGAAACTGAGTCTGCGTTGTTTACTATGAAACGTTCGATACACTGACCCTTATCGTTTGTCAGGAGTTTCCAGCTGACTGTGGGTTCGTTTGGGGAAGCTGTTATAAGAAATGGTATGCCGGTTGTTGCTAATAGCAGTTTTAGTTTATGATTCATTTGATGAAACCTTTTTCTTTGAGAAGATCAGTGAAAGATTTGGAGACTTCTAAGTTAACTGATTTGGGATAACGGATGTCAGTGAAGACTTGGGCAAGCGAATCCTTTTTATTCTCTTCTACGAATTTCTTGTTAGGCTCGAAATCATCTTTTGACTTGAAGAGTTCGATTATCTCTTCTTTTGAATCTTTTCGGTAAGTCTCATTATGTCTGATTGCTTCAAGGGGCAGGCGTTCGCATTGCTCTTCATTTTCGTTTGCGGGGTATCCTAAAGATATAGAGGCTACTGGCACTACAAGATTCGGGAGTTCAAGAAGTTCTGAAATTTGCTTTGCGTTATAGTTTACAGTGCCGAGATAGCATGTCCCTATTCCTTCCATTTCAGCAATTGTCACAATCTGCTGGGTGTAAATGACTGCATCTGTCAGTGCCATCATGAATGAGTGGAAGTTATCGTAACCGGGTTTTGCGTTGCTTGCCTCACACCATTTCGTGAAACGGTTGAAATCGGCACAAATCGTAAGAATCACATCTGCTCCAGTGGCTGCCGGTTGGTTGAAATGTTCTTTAGCGAGGCGTTCGATATTCGCAGGTTCTCGGGTTACGATGACGCTATATAGTTGCATGTTGCCACACGTAGGAGCACGCATTGCTTTTTCGAGTATATTGTCTATCAAGTCTTCAGGAATGTGCTTTTTTGCGTAATTCCTGACTGTCATTCTTCTGCTGAAATAATCTTTTTCCATATTCTATAAATTATTTAAGTTTCGTTAGCTCAACTTAAGGTTAATGGGATAAACCCTTCAACTTAAGCTTGCGAAAGTTGAGTTATTCTTATTGTAGTTGAAGCATCTCTTCTATGAGGGAGAGGTCGCTCTTGACTTCACCTTGGAGAAGATATTTATCTTTTCTTGCTTTGAAATTTTCATATATTTCATGAGCTTTGGCTTCGTCTTTGTCAAGATAAAGGGCAATCGCTACAAGAATTCTTTCTTTTGATGACATCATTTTGCGATATGTGTCAATATATTTCCTGAGATCTTTGTCGAGCAGTGTGGCTGCTTTTTCGATATTCCCGGTCCTTAAATATAGGAATACGAGTTCACAAGCTATTTCTTTTACATAAAGAGGCATTATCTCATCTTTATGCGAGTAAAGCGCTTCTGTTTCCTCCAAGGCTTCGTCATATTTCAAATTATCAATCAATCGACTTGTGTACATTAAAGGGATTGACACTTCAAGAGCATTCTTGTAGTTTATATCTTTTGGATGAGAGAAAAGATCTTCCGGCATATCTTTCGGACGGATACCATTTTGGATAAGGGCATTTGCCCGGAGTTGATTGACTATTCCTTGCTTGCTCAGAAGATTTTTCTTCAGTAGTTTTATGTTATGGCCGTCGTTTCCTACTCCTCCTGCTTGCATTGGGATGCCGTTAAGAAGAATCATGATTAGATCAATCATAGCAAAAATGGCGAGTGATTCGGCCACGAATGGATTGAGATCAAGGAAGAAGAAAGGAAGGACTATTAGCAGAAGAATTATATTTGCAAGAAGTCCTCCAAAGTTGTACCAACCTGTGGGGATTTTTTCAAGTGGAAGATTAGGAGGAGTCAAAAGACATTGCCCTCCGGTTCCGGCTACTGCAAATTTCTTTATGCGGATTTTCCCATTCTCTTTAATAATGGTCCAATTAAATATACGGAAACTGACAAATTTGTAGCCGCTTAGCAATCCACATATAAGATGACCGAGTTCATGAATTGGGACTATGATGGCGAGAGACACGAGGAGTGAAGCAACGGCAACAAGAAATACAGCAACCCCTTCAGATATATCGATTGAATAATACTTTTGGAGATATTCATTCCAAGTTGTATCTGTAAATAAGATTACAATCAGACCTCCAATGATAAAGCCGATTAGCCCACCGATTAGAAGACCTCCCAACATTTTTAAGATTGACTTCATCATTCAAAATTCAAAAATATTAAAGAAATACTGTGCAAAAATAGCGAAAATATTTATTGTAGTCAAATATTCTTTTGGTAATTTACAGTTATTTTGTTAAATTTGCATTGTATATAAAATTTCTATTATGGTTCGGAAAGTAAAAATAAGTACATATTCGATGATCGTGACTATCATTGGCTTTTTAGTCCTTGTAGCATTGATGATCATTAATCTCAATAGAGATCTATGTATTCTTTCATATATCATTGGAGGATTGTTGGTCGTGATGTGTGTTTTGGCATTGTTTTTTACGCCGATAAGTGTATCAGTTGATGACATGTACCTTAATGTAAACATGACCCTTCGCATCAAATCAATTCCTTTGAATAGCATCGAGTCGGTAATGATATGCCCTCCGACCATGTCAGAACGACGAATTTTGGGAAGCGGTGGATGGTTTGGATATTGGGGTTGGTTTAGAGAATCATCAATTGGCAAATATTTTGCTTACTATGGGAAAGCGTCTGATTGCTTTCTTGTCAGACTCAAAGATGGGCGGCAATATATGCTTGGCTGTACGGATCCACTATCAATAATGGAGTGTATTGATAAAAAAGTGAAAAAATAACTCAAAAAAACAATTGCAGCAGAAAAAATGATGCCCGTTTCCTTCACAGGGAACGGGCATGCTGGCTTTACATGGTAGTTAGAAATTGAGGTTAGTTCTTAAATAATAGCGGTGCAAAATTGTAAAGGCTTTCACGCCATACAGGCCATGTGTGACCACCGGGAGTTTCGAAATAATCATATTTAATTCCTATTTTGTCAAACCGGTCACGCATGACACGACAATTCTCGTATGCGATGTCTTCCTTTCCACCCATGGAAAGCCAGAAGACCTTTAATCCATCGTTGAAAGCGTCTTTATTTTGGTTGAGCATATCATAATATTTTTCTGAATCCATCATTCCACCGAAAGGATTAGGATTAGCAAACCATCCAGAACTGAAAACTCCTAAATATGCAAACTTATCAAGATTTGGAATACCGGTATTAAGAGTCTGGATTCCTCCCATCGATAGACCCGCAAGAGCCCGGTTTTCTCTTCCCGGTTTTACTCTGAAATTTTTCTCTGTCATGGGAATGATATCATTGAGGAGTTCCTTTTCAAAGTCAGGGGTATTGCCGTCAGCCATTACTATAACCATAGGTGTGGCTTTCCCTTGGGCAATGAGATTGTCCATTATAATGTCTGTCAGTCCTTGGGTTGCCCATCCCCTTTCGTCTTCACCACCTCCATGCTGCAGATAAAGCACAGGATAGTTATCGTTTGAAGCATCATAACCGGGAGGACAATATATATATGCCCGACGCCAATCTCCGGAAGTAGTAGAATAGAATCGCTTCATTCTGATGTCACCATGTGGCACGTCGGCTACATAAAAACGATTGTCTCCGTCGGGATATGGAATTTCCACCCCACTGGTATGCATACTGCACCCATAGAAAGATTCGCTTGCTGGATCGGCAACTTGAACTCCGTCTATGATTAGGAAATAATAATGGAAGCCTGGTGTCAACGGCTCTGTGGTTCCTGTCCATTCTCCTTCAGCATTCTTAGTGAGATCATATTTCTTTCCAAGGTCAATCTGAACCTGTTTGGCATCCGGAGCCTTAACCTTGAATTCCATCCTGTTGTCGGGAAGTAGACGAGGATATCTTGCATTCCTGACATTAAGAGGACCTCTTTTGCCATTAAGAGAAGATTCATCCGGTTGCTGGAAGAACTGTGCATTTATTGAGACGGCCCCTCCGCTGATCATTATAATCAGCAATAATGAAATGAGTTTTTTCATGATGAAAATATAGAAATTTATTATTTTGATTTTGCAAAGTTAAACAATATCATCAAAAAAAGTTTGTACTTTTAGATAATCTTCATATAAAATCAGATAATGAAAAAGTATATTTACGTGAAAAAATAATTTTTTATGTTTTTTTTGCCGAATCGAATATTTTGTTTATTTTTGTATGTCATTTTAATCAAAGGATTCTGTTTACTGACAAAGCATAATAAACAAAAAGAAAAAATGTCGGATTCTTCGGAAACTGAAAAATATAGCATGCAAGATATTTACTATAGCATGTGGATAAAAGTCTTGTTCCTTATTCTCTATACAATTTTTTGGGGATTGGACTCAGAGGCTGAAGTTGTGCCCCAATTTCATGAGTTTGTAAGCGTCAAAGGGGAAAAGTATATTCCTATGTCAGGTATCACGTCGCTGACTGTTGATGATAATGGCTTCATTTGGGGAGCATCGAGAATAGGTATATTGAGAGCTACGACCCAGAATGTGTCACTATATGATTTGCCGGTTTCAACTTCTGATGTGATGCAAATGAAGGTTGCTTATAATAAAGGGGTGTTGGTCGCGGCCAGTCAAAATGGTCAAATATTCCGATATGACAGAATTAAAGACAGGTTTGAGCTATGGTTTTCTATTTCTGATATTCTTCAAAAGAAAGATTGGATTTCAAATATTGTAATAGATGGTAAGGGTAAGCTGTGGATAAGTACGAGCATAGGAATTTTTTTATATCAAGATGGGAAAATAGATCGATATCATCCTGAGTTGCGTGGATATTCATATATAATAAGGTGTGGTCACTCCGATATGTTCGCACTTGCAGACGATCATATATACATAATTTCAGGAGAAGATCATAAATTACATAAAATGCCGGGGACATTTGGTCAATATATTTCAAATGCAGCATTTGATAAATATCTCGATCGGATATTGATGGGCACTTATCAAGGCGAACTTTGGGAATACAGCTTAAGGAACGAAACTATTTCACATAAAGAGTCTAATGAAATTCCGGGACTCATCATTAGATCAGTATTGGTGGTTGATTCCAATACTTATATGTTGGGAATGGAAGGGGGAGGAATAATGGTTTTAAATTCTTCCGACAATAGAGTCGTAGAAAAGATAAAAGAAGATGTAGACAATCCTGCATCCTTAAAAGGGAACAGTGTCTTTGCCATGATAACGGATCTGCAGGGTCGCCTGTGGGTAGCGACAACGAGTGCAGGTCTTCAATATTCTGATATAGATGGAGAAGATGCTTTTAGAATTCAGCACCGACATAATGCTTCATCATCGCTTCATAATAATGAAATCAATTATTTGCTTACCGATAAAGAAGGTAAATTATGGGCTGCCACTAATGATGGTATCAGTATAAGGGATTCAATGAAAGGTCCATGGCGTCAACTTTATGGAAAACAACAATTGTCTTTCCTTTCTCTTGCACAGGATATGGAGGGTTTCATCTATGCTTCGACGTATGGTCATGGTGTTTATGTATTAAATCCAAAAAACTACAGCCAACTTAACCATTTGACAGAAAAAGAAGCAGACATCTTTGGAAAAGGGGCATACGTATTTGCGAGTTTTACAGACAGTGATGGAGATATCTGGTTTGGAGGAGTAAAAGGAGATATAATTTGCTATTCCCCTGCTACCCATACTTCCAAAAAATATGAATCACACCCAGTATTCTGTTTTGCGGAGCAAGAAAAAGGGAAGATTTTGACAGGTGGGGGAGATGGATTAATCCTAATTGAAAAGGATTCTGGAAAGACCGAAACTTTTTTGACTGACAATGTTGTGCAACAGATTCTCGTCGATGGGAGTACTTGGTGGATTTGCAGTTCTGGGAATGGGGTTATTCGTATGGACAGGGAGACAGGTAAGAATACACGACTGACTGTAAATGAAGGTCTTCACAGTAACTTCACAAGGAGCATTATCAAGGAGAATGGGAAACTTTGGATTGGGACGGCTTTAGGAATGAGTTGTTATGAAACTAAAGAAGGTAAAATGCTGCCATTACCGGGGAAAGATATCCTTACAAGTGATGCATTTAGAGAAAATTCATCATGCAAATTGGAAGATGGAAAATTAGCATTTGGAACTGATAATGGTATTGTAACGTTCTTTCCTGAAAAGATTTTAGACTATAAAAGTCAAGGAAAAATCTTTTTTTCGGACATTAAGGTTTCAGGACAATCCATACGTAATGTTTATGAAGATGAATTGACAATGCCAATTGATAGTTTGATGAAATTGGAATTAAAGTATCCGAATGATTCATTTACACTATCATTGCTTGCTCTTGGAAATGTGGGGTCGAATGTCATGTATTCATGGAAATTAGACGGTATAGACAAGGATTGGACCGATTTATCACCAGTTTCATCAATCAATTATACGAAACTTGCTCCTTCGGCTTATACTCTTAATGTGCGAATGTATGATGGAGGGATCGTATCTGAACGATCATTATCAATAAATGTTCAACCCCCGTTTTGGAAAAAGTTGTGGTTTCGAGTAATATTCTTGATATCTATCCTTGCCTTGATAGCACTAATAGTGCGACATTATTATTTAGGTATGTTGCGAAGACATGCCTTTGAGAAACTTCTTCTTACGCTTCAAATGTCGCAGAATGCTCCGCATTATTCTTTGCCCTATATTGGAGAAGAGAATATTCCAAAATCAGATGATGCAATATCAGATGAATATCAAGAGTATGAAACCATCGATAAGAAGGTGGTATTACATTCTACAGAAAATGATGATGAAAATGCAGAAGGAAATATCATTGACGATGAATTTCTTTCAAAAGCTATGGAATGTGTCAAAAATAATATTTCGAATGAATTATTTGGGAAGGGTGAATTTGCCTCTGCCATGATGATCAGTCAGTCGTTGCTCTATAAAAAGCTAAAAGCTATTACAGACATGTCGGTAGTAGAATTCATTCGTTCCATACGCCTAAATCATGCTATGACTTTATTGACAAGTGGAAAATACAACGTGACAGAAGTGAGTGAAATGTGTGGCTTTTCTTCATCTGCATATTTCAGCAGAGTCTTTAAGGAAAATTTTGGTAAGGCTCCGTCTGAAATACTTAAAAAGTAAAAATTTTTGCTTGTAGAAAACGAATATAGGAATTTTCTTAATTTCATAAGGATTGGTAATCAATAATTTTTAAATTTTCTGATAAACATTAAAAATATCTAAAAATACAAACAGAATATCTAAAAATGCATAGCCAAATGTTAAGGTATGTTTAATTTTGCAACATGGTGTTAACTAAAACTAACGAGAAGTAACCAATAACAATTTAAACTAATACCTAACGAAAAGCTTATGAAAACAAGATTCCTGATTTTACTGACGTTCTTGTGTGTTAGCTTTATGTCAGCTTGGGCACAATTCGAAGTAAAAGGTACGGTGGTTGATGCGAGCAATGGTGATCCACTCATTGGGGCATCAATTCTTGAAAATGGCACTCAAAACGGTACGACAACCGATCTTGAGGGCAATTTCAAATTAAAAGTAAAAGACGGCAATTCGACCATTGTTGTCTCATACGTGGGATTTGCTACACAAAAAGTAGCATTGAAGGGTCAACATCAGGTAAGTGTCAGTATGAACGAAGAAAACAATAGCTTGGATGAATTAGTAGTAGTCGGCTATGGCGTTCAAAAGAAAAGTGACCTAACAGGCTCTGTTTCTTCAGTCTCTGCCAATGACATCAAAGGATTGGCTACAACTGATGCCGGTGCGGCTCTTCAAGGTAAGGCTGCTGGTGTTCAGATCCTCAACACCTCGGGTGCACCGGGCGAAGGCGCTAAGATCCGTATCCGTGGTTATTCATCTAATTCCGGCAACCTCGGCCCGCTCTTGATCGTAGACGGATTGAAAGTTGACAATATCCAGTATCTTGATCCATCCATGATCGAGTCTATGGAGATTTTGAAAGACGCTGCGTCAGCTGCAATCTACGGTGCAGAAGCAGGCAACGGTGTCATCCTAATCACTACCAAGAACGGTGCAGTTCAGAATGGACAACCAAAAGTGATTTATCAGTTTAAGGCCGTAAACCAGCGTCTTGGCAAGACTCCAGAAATTTTTGGACCTCTTGATTTCATCGAATATAAGGAGCGGGCCGGCGAAGACGTGAAGACAGCATGTATAGATGCTGGATATATAAGCAAAGATGCCGGCGAAGATTGGAAAAACCAAATAAAAGGCACTGACTGGGTTGATACAGTCTTCGCTCCAAGCTGGGCTACACAACATTCTGTAGTGTTCCAGAACGGTAACGATAAGGGTAATTTCTTTACATCTCTCAATTATGTAAACAATGACGGTATCGTAAGAGGCAAGAAAGATACTTACGAGCGCCTCACAGCCCAGTTGAATGCCGATTATAAGCTATATGATTGGATCAAGATAGGAACGAATACTAATATCGAAAGATGGCACACCCGTTCCGTCACCCAGCAGAGCGCATACGGATCAATGCTTGCCCCTGTACTTCTTCTTGACCCACTTACTCCGGTATATTTCGAAAGTGTAGATGAGTTCACAACAGATATGAGGGATATATACAACACAAAACCGGAAAATATCTGGGTGGCTCCTAATGGAAAATTCTACGGCACGTCGAAACTTCAGAACGATGACAACGGTAACCCACTTCTCCAGAGAGATCGCAACAATAACCGTAGCTCAGGATTTACCGTTCGTGGAACAGGTTATCTTGATATTTCCCCTTGGAAATGGCTTATGTTTACTTCACGATTCTCATATCGAATAGCGCAAAGCAACAGCCATAACTATTCCAAGCCATACTTTATGAATGGCCAAGCAAAAGCTGACGATTATGAGATCTCGGCAGCTGCCAACAATAGCTACTACTATCAGTGGGAAAACTTCTTCAACTACAACAAGACTTTCGGTAAGCACTTCACAAGCGCCATGATTGGTATGTCTTACACACAATCCAAATCTGACAATGTGACAGCATCAGCAAAAGGAAACGGAGGAGAAAAAATTCTCAATGGTGATACTTCAGTATTCGAATATCTCGACTTTGTGAACTCAGCAGAGACAACAACCAAGAGCTTCGGAAATATCGAGAATTTGGCTACAAGCCTTTCCTATTTCGGACGCGTAATGTATTCATACGACAATCGCTACAGCGTACAGTTTAACTTCCGTGCTGATGCATTCGACACATCCAAGCTTCCCAAGAATAAACGTTGGGGTAAGTTTCCATCAGTATCAGCAGGATGGACCATCAGCAACGAAAGCTTCGTACGCGACCATGTCAATCCTGAAGTACTCTCATTCTTGAAGTTCAGAGCTTCTTGGGGTAAAAACGGTAACATTAATGTCCTGAATAATTACCCTTATACCTCACCTATTGCCTATAATCAGGCATGGTATCAGTATGGTGACAATCCTGCTCAGCATTATGGTTCATATCCAAGCGGCATGGCTAACCCTGATCTGAGATGGGAAACTTCAGAGCAGGTCGATCTTGGTCTCGATGCCCGTTTCCTTGACGGACGTCTTACTGTGGGACTTGACTTCTATAACAAGAACACCAAGGACCTTCTTGTCACCATCACTCCAATTCCCGAAGTTTATGCCAACGGCAATACCACCATCAATGCTGGTAAAGTCAACAACCGGGGTTTTGAAGCAGAACTTGGATGGAGAGACAATGTAGGTGATTTCACGTATGGAATCACAGCAAATATCTCCACACTTCGTAACAGAGTAACTTATCTCTACGAAGATTTACCTCGCATTGAAAGTTCAAACGGTGGAGTTGATGGAACTAACAACATGGTTCGTTCTGCATTTGAGCAAGGCTATTCACTTTGGTATTTCCGTGCTTTTGACTATGTTGGAGTTGAGAAAGAAACCGGCAATCCGCTTTTCCGCAATCAAGCTGGAGACATAGTGCACTCGTCAGAACTTAGTATGGAAGATATGACTTATATAGGATCTCCAATTCCTACGTTCACTTACGGTATAACAATCAACCTCGCATACAAGGGCTTTGACTTCACTGCATTCGGAACCGGGGTGGCAGGCAACAAGATCTATAACGTTCTCTACCGTGCAGATAACTCATTTCGTAACTCCTTGAAATATTATATGGATAATGCATGGACACCGTCAAATAAGGATGCAAAGATGCCGGATGTCGGAATAGTAGCACATGATTGGAATTTCTGGAGCTCAAGTGCTTCAATGTTCAACGGCTCATATTTCAAGATCAAGCAGCTGCAACTTGGCTACACAGTGCCAAAGAAGATAACACAGAAGGCCTTCATAAAGGATCTCCGCGTATTCTTCTCACTCGATGACTTCTTCACAATCTCAAATTATCCAGGTATGGATCCAGAGACAGCGACTACTGCCAAGACTGATGGTATGGGATTTGATATAGCATCATATCCTACTATGAAGAAGATCACCTTTGGTGCTACAATTGGTTTCTAATTGACATCCTTTACAGAAATAATTTTTCAACAAAGAAAAAAAATTCATCATGAAAAAAATATTATTATCCCTCTCTGTCGTATGTGCGGCATCCATTCTCACCGGATGTGAGAATAGACTTGATATCGACCAAAAGGGAGTGATTGCTACAGAAGTATTCTACAAGACTGATGATGACGCACAGAATGCTTTAAATAACCTATATCAGTGTTTCTGTCTCCATATAGCAGGAAATGAGGGTATCTATGTTGCTCTACCGGTGCTCTTTAACGAAGCAGGCGACGACATGCTTGCAGCCGGCAACTATTATGGCGACAATGATTTTGGAGCTCAGATCAACGAATTCCGTTATGACAGTCAGAATGAAGTGATAAAGAATACATATTCCGGTCTTTATGCAGTGGTGTATGACAGCAACTTGATTCTTGAAAATATTTCAGATGATAGTCCTATCAAGAAGCGTGTACGTGCTGAGGCTCGCACTCTACGTGCATGGTCTCATCTTATGCTCGCAATTGGTTGGGATTGTCCTCCATTGGTTGACCATATCCTTCCGGGAGATGCACGCCCTACAAACTATGAGGGAGGCCATGACGGTCTTCTTGAATGGGTTGCTAATGAAGCAGAGATGGCAGTTTCTGATCTTGAAGAGCGCGCAAATCCCTCTGATAAAGTTGGAGCTTCAAAAGTAACTAAAGGTTTTGCTCTCACTGTGGCAGGTAAGGCACATCTTTTCCGCGGTGATTATGAAAAGGCAAAAGCTGACCTGAAGCAGGTGATTAGCTCCGGTAAATATGAACTTGTTCCTGCCGACCGTTGGGCCAACCTCTTCCATGCATCGGGCGACCTTTGCGAAGAGATGATTTTTCAGGCAAACTGCCTTGACAATGCCAATATATCTGACTTCTCTAACAAAATCCAACGCACTTCATGGATGTGGATCCAGTTCTGGAACTGGCGTACTGATAAACTTGCCAATAAACCCTCTTTCATTGGTCCGGACGGTTGGGGTGGACACTCAATTCGTAAGGATTTTGCAGAGAAGATGCTCGCGAATGATGGTGACTCACCACGCCGCAAGGCAACATTCATGACAGGCGACGAATTCCTATATGAAATGGCTTGGAACAGTGTGCCTACAGATTTGACACGTGCACAGCTTGAGACCTCAGACCAAATAGGTATCAAGGCAGAGGGTGGTCTTTATGGTTTTGGCGGCTACTTTGCTCATAAGATTGTGCCATGGCAGGAAGATAACGAGAAAGGATGGTATGGCTTCAAGAATCTTACAATTTTCCGTTACGCAGAAGTGCTTTTAATGTATGCAGAAGCATGTGCACAGACTAATGACAATGATGGTTTACAGTATCTTCAGGCTATCCAGAACCGTGCAGGATCTGCACATGTATCCACAACTCTCAATATGACAGAAGTTAAGAATGAAAAGATGTTTGAGATGTGGATTGAGGGTGTTCGTTTCCCCGATATGGTTCGCTGGGGTGAAACTGATGGCGTAGTTAACAATGGTAAAGACATTCCGTCTACATACGACGCATTCTTCACTAAGGGAGAGGCAAAGCATCGTCTGTATGTAGAGACTTCTAATCCAAATGTCGGGCAGACAGGATTCGTCAAAGGAAAGCATGAATATTTTGCTTATCCGTATGATGTAGTTTCGAGAAATCCGAATTTGATACAGAACCCAAGCGGACTATAAGCAGGATTTGTCCGTTTTCTTCAAGGGGAAGCCGCTCTCAAAAGCGACTTCCCCTTAATATTAATCTTCGATTATTTGGATATTTTTAGTATTTATCTTAATTTTGCATCTCAAACAAGATAAACTAAGATGCGCTGCAAATCTGATAAAAATTTATTCAAGACATTTATCTTGGGTAGATGTGAAAATAAGTGGAAAATATTTATGTTCACAATTTTGATTTTTGGTCAAGTATTGTATCCAACGTTTGCCCAGTCCCAGATTTTGAAGAAAGCTGGAGAATTGTTTATGTCATCTCCGAATAGTTCAGATACTGACACTATCAAAAACTCACAAGATCAAAATCGTCATGAAGTGGAGTCAAAATCCGACTCCGTAAGAGTGATTGAGTTGATGCTTGAATTAGAGGAGATGAAACTCAATGAGATATTACTTAAGTCAAAACTCGATGAAAACAATCAGAATCATGTTCAGGATTCATTGAAAAAAGTAGCGCAGAAGCAACGGATTGACTCATTGAGGGCTGTCACTCCGGGTGTTCCAGTTGTGGTAGAAGAAGACACTCTTTTCAAGATATATGCTGCAAGAGGGGGACATTCCGCTATAGATAGGGCGGAAACGACTACACAAACCTTAATCAAGATCGGAAAGGATAGAAGTTTACGAAGAGACTCTGTCTATCTTTTAGACAATGACTCTTATATCGACATAATGTACGGAGATAAGGTCATCATCAGTGTGACAGAGAATGATGCGCTTTGGCACTCTACTACTCCTTCGGTGTTGGCAAACACATGGTTGCCGATAATCGACGATAAAATCACACTTATGAAAGAAGAGAATAGCTTATGGCAAATCCTGAAAAGAGCGGCGCTGTTTGTTATAGTCATCTTCTGCCAATATCTGATTCTAAAGCTCATTAATTTCCTATTCAGAAAGTTGAGGAGGGAAATTATATGGCTCAAAGTACATAAACTTAAACCTTTGGTAATAAAGGATTATGAACTTTTAAACACTAATTATCTTTGCAGGATACTGTTGGTGTTATGCAGGTTTTTGAGGTATGCCGTGCTGCTATTTTTCTTTGTAATCACGATTCCCATTCTGTTTTCTATCTTTCCCCAGACGGAGAGTCTGGCTATGAAGATATTTAATTATATTATTGATCCAATAAAAATGGTAGTCAAGGCTGTATTTGACTACATCCCTAATCTTTTCATCATTGCCATAATATGGTATTGCGTAAGATACATTGTCAAGGGATTGAGATATATATCAGAAGAGATCAAAACAGAAAAACTGAAGATTCACGGATTTTATTCTGACTGGGCGGAACCAACGTTCAATATCATTCGGTTCTTACTCTACGCATTCATGATAGCAATGATCTATCCCTATCTTCCTGGTTCGGAATCAGGAGTATTTCAGGGAATATCAGTGTTTGTGGGCCTAATAGTATCGTTAGGATCAAGTTCGGTGATATCCAATTTCATTGCCGGTTTTGTGATAACTTATATGCGCCCATTCAAGACGGGGGATTTTATAAAGGTTAATAATACAATGGGAAATGTCATTGAAAAATCGCCTTTCATCACAAGAATAAGAACAATAAAAAATGAAATAGTCACGATTCCAAATTCTTTTATCACGACCTCAGATACCGTAAATTATTCAGCGTCAGCTCGTCAGCACGGACTCATTATCCATACCATGTTTACGATGGGATATGACGTGCCTTGGCGCACAGTCCATCGTTTATTGATAGAATCAGCACTCAAAACTGATGGAATACTTGAACATCCTGCCCCGTTTGTACTTGAAACCGAGTTAAACGACAATTATATGTGCTATCAAATTAATGCTTACATCAAGCAAGCCGATGATATGCCCTACATAATGTCGGATATGCTCCAGAATATTCAAGATGCGTTTAATGATGCTGGCATTGAGCTATTTGCACCTCACCATTTTGTCACAAAATCAAAGTGTGAAGTTGCTCCGGTAAAGGTTGATGTCTCGAATCTTAATTTTGATAAATAATAAAACATAAACACAATCAGTGCACATCTAATTGGCCAATCAATCGATATGTCGCTCAGCGTGGTAGGAGGATCGCACCATTGGAGCTGACTCCATGTGCCGGAAACCGCGGCGAAGTCCCTCAAGGCGATATTTTTCAAATGTGTCTGGATGTATATAGTCTTTGACAGGGAAATGTTTGGCAGTTGGCTGAAGATATTGTCCGATTGTCATAACTTCACAACCTACTGCCAGAAGATCGTCCATAGTTTGAACTATCTCTTCTGGAGTCTCTCCCAGTCCAAGCATGATGCCACTCTTTGAGCGAATTCCACTTTCGGCAATCTGACGGATGACTTTCAAAGACGTATCGTATGTGGCATGGCAGCGAACTTCAGGTGTGAGTCTCTTGACAGTCTCAAGATTATGGGAGATTACATCCGGTTTTTCATCTATAACCATCTTGACGAGTTCTTCTCGACCTTGAAAGTCGGGTATAAGAACCTCCATAGTGACTTCCGGACATTCCTTCTTTAGAGTTCGAATCATTTCAGCCCAATGTCCGGCTCCTAAATCCGGAAGATCATCACGGTCTACAGACGTAATTACGATGTGTTTAAGCTTGAGAGATTTGACTGACTCTACTATATCAGCAATTTCTTTTTTGTCTAAAGGAAGTGGCCTTCCTGTAGCTACATTACAAAATTTACAACTTCGTGTGCAGACATTTCCTCCAATCATGAAAGTTGCTGTTCCATTTCCCCAACATTCTCCACGGTTTGGACACATGCCGCTTGAGCAAATGGTATGGAGGTGCTTCTCGTTGAGAAGACCTACCACTTGACTTGTCTTAAATCCTTTCGGGAGTTTTATTTTGAGCCATTCCGGCTTGCGTCTGAAGTCAGCCATAATTCATTCTTCGGTTTTTTCCGGAGTTACCGGATTTTCTGGATTTTCTGTTTTATCAGGGACAACTGGAGTTTCCGGGTTTTCTGATTTTATAGGATCAATGGGTTCGGTCACTTCTTTTGTTGTAGTCGAAGTAGTTTCTATTGTTTGCTCTTTCTTTTCTTTGTCGGGCAGAATTTTTTCCTTATTCTTTTTATCAGTTTTGGACTCTGAATCACGTTGCGCTGAAATGCCACCTGATTGAGTGAGCATCTTTTTAACTTTTGAAGCGCTTCCACTGCTATATGCGTTGAAAACATTGAAGCAAACTGCAATATCCGTGATTCCATTTTTTGCCACATAGTCTTTTAGGTTATGTGTGAAATAACGGAAGTCGATCACGTGCACTTCATTGAAGCTGTAGAAAAGATTACCGGGGACTGCATTCCCGTATGAATCTTTTATTATAAGTAGTTTTCTATTGCCTGGAGTTGACGTCTTTACTTTCACGTATGCTTGGTCTGTGCCAATGAAAGTTAAATATGCATTCCCGTTGCCGTCTTTGAATTTCTTAAAAAATGCTGATTTAAAAGGCTTTGACTCATGAGTAATCTTGAAGTTCTTATTCAATGAATAAGTCACATACTCTGCATCATATCCAACTTGTGTAGGAGTATAATAGACGAAATCTTCAGGAGCTTTCTTGACAGAAATGTCTTTAGAATATCCATACATAGAGCCTACAAAATCTTTGACTACATGTTTTTCGTAAGCATCAAGACCTCGGAACGGCACACCGGCAGTCTCAGCAAGACGTTTGGCTGCATAATAGCCTCCAAGGCCAGCCCAATGATGGTCTGTACGTAGATAAATATCCTCTTTTTTATGCTGTAGCAACTCATCGTAAATATCCACAAACTTCACTTTTGGAGAAAGACGGTCACGGATGCTGTATATAAAAGGTTTTTGGGGATTACTTGCTTTAGAAGCCTTGGCAGGAAGATAATATTCTGTTGCAAGAGGAGCTACCATCGCATAGACAGTTGCATTTGGGAATTCATTAGCAAGCGTATTGAGAAGATCGACATAGCCGCCTCCACCCTTTGCGGTGCCTCCAAATGCCATAAGGGCTCTGACTTTGTCTCCTTTACCAATAATTATTGTTCCGGAACTTCCTAATTTTGCTTTCCCGTCTTCCATATCATCTTCTTCTTCTGTTGCTGCGGTTGCTTCTTCAGCAGATTCATTATCTTTATTGTTTTTCTCTACGTTCTCGTCTTGATGCTTGGTATCCTCAGATGCTGGATTGACTGCGGACTCCGAAGGACGGAAGGATACAGTTTCATCGTCATTTCGGAAATCCCCTTTCATAGCGCCACGGATTTTCATGCTCATTGTCATCAGTTCATCTCTATAAGGCTCCGTGTCGCTAAACCATGTAGACACCTCTTCAGTGAATTTTGCCGGATCTTTCTTGATCTTTTCGATGTCTGAAATATCGGGAAACTCAGCAAGGTCTCTCTTCTCAAGTTCTGAATATTCAGTTCTTGGAAAAAATACAAACACTACTGTCATTATGGCGAAGAAAACTCCAACCAATATTATATACATGACAGACGCGCCATGTTTTCCTTTCCCGTCTTTTGGGATATCTTTTTCTGTATGCTGGTCCATCTTTATTTTAGAATCTTGTATAAATGAATGCATTGTTAGTGGCGCCTACAAGAAGGGCAACACTGCAAATAAGAATTGTAATGGAAATAATAGCATGGCAAAATTGAACTGAATAATTACCGGCGTATGGAATCTTATCAGCCATCTTATATCCAATTTTTTCCACTTGTTTTCTGACTGGCAGGCAAAGAATGAGTGCTGCCACCCAAAGCCATAGATTGTCGATGAGAATACTCTCCACGTGCATGGGAAGTCCTTGCGATTCATTTTGCCCGAAGAATGCCGTAAAGAACTGTGACATTCTTCCAAAATCATCGAAATAGAAAATTCCCCAACCTATGATAATCAAGAATACACTATATACATAGAGACCTATCTTGGGTACTCTCCATCTGAGTAAGGTATACTTCTCAATCATAATGATGAGTCCGAAATAAAGGCCCCAAATTATGAAGTTCCAACTTGCTCCATGCCACATACCGGTCAAAAACCAAACTGTCATGATATTCAATGCCTGATGACGTCGATTGCCACCCATTGGGATATAAACATAGTCACGGAAAAAGGATCCTAAACTCATGTGCCACCTTCGCCAAAAGTCGGTCATTGATGTGCTGATGTATGGATGATTGAAGTTTTCCGGAAAATGGAATCCCACACATCTTCCGATTCCGATTGCCATATCTGAATATCCGGAGAAGTCAAAATATATTTGGATGGAGAATGCAATTATTCCCACCCATGCAGCTGCAGCAGACATATTTTCAAGACTTCCTCCAAGGAGAGATGTCGCGATTTCTCCCATTATATTCGCTATAATCACTTTTTTACCCAAACCTATGATGAACCTGTAGACTCCGTCGGCAACATCGTCAGCTGTAGCACGTCTGTGTGTTATTTCGTTGGCAACTGTACCATAACGCACAATCGGTCCAGCTATAAGTTGTGGGAACATAGAGATATACAGTAAGAGATCGAAATAATTCCTCTGTGGTTTTGAATCTTCTCTATAGACGTCTACCAAGTAGGAAATTGATTGGAATATATAGAAACTGATACCGATTGGAAGTGCTATCTGAGGATCAGGCATATCAAAACCAATACTTCTGACTATTCCTGAGAAGAAACCAAGATATTTGAAGCTTGCAAGAGCTGCCAAGTCAGCTGCGACTCCAATAAATAGCCACGCTTTCCCAATTATATTGTGTTTCTTATATAGTAGTATACCACAGAAATAATTGACCAACACTACTGCAAGCATCAGAAATACATAAATTGGTTCGCCCCATGCATAAAATAAAATCGAGAAAATGGTCAAGATTATATTTCGGAAGAGCATTGGACGCTTAAGATGACGATCTTTTTTGTCTGCAAAATTAATCCTCGCTTTATCAAGCCATCCAAAAAGATAGTATAATATTCCAAAAAGGGGAATGAAGCAGAATATGAAGAAAAGATTAGAGAATACCATATTACTTCCTGTTTTAGTTCTTAATACTTTGGTAGTAGGGAAGATGTGATAATATATAGTTTCCTACCAGATAGGCGCCATCGGGATTTGTATGGACTCCATCGTAGGTAAAAGTTGGAGATTTAGACTCTATTTCATGAGTAATTTCGACTTCTTTATCAGGTCTAATCACATCAATACCTTTAGCACGGGCTACAGCCTCAATGATATCTGATGTTTTATGGATAGTTTCAGATGAAACTTTAGACATTTGAATCGGCGTAACAATTGTCAGACATGCTTCCGGAAATTCCTCTTGAAGCAAGTCGCATACCAATGCTACGCTTCCTGAAAGTGAGGTAATAATTGATGGATCTGTAGATAAGGAATACCGGGAAGTATTATCCCATGTATCATAGATTCCCGGACGACGATTAGCAAACCAAGCGTCGTTGGCTCCGGCAAAAATTATTATGCAATCCGGGCTCTTAATAAGTCCATTTTTATTGTCTTCAATCAGACGAATAGCTTGATTATAGACTACATTATCGTCGTGAAGAACTTCGCTGTAGAACGATGGGTCACGTTTTGTCTGAGCTGTGTTTGTCCAAGTGGCCCCACTTCTTGCATACATTCCAATTGATTCTGCCATTCCACTTTCCTTAAGAATATGACTCCATCCGGTGGCTTTTTCACACGAATCGCCCCCGATCCAAGTCATAGAGTCTCCAAGAAGTGCAAACTTAATCCCGCATTTACTGGCTGTTTGTTGGGTAGCGGAGCAATATAAGAAACACATCAGCAGAAGCACAACCGCTGAAAGAGTTCTTTTAATGATGTATTTATATGGTAGACAATGCATAAACATTGTTATAAATCAAAATATTATTATATCGTGAGCCAAATGTAGACTCAATGCATATATCAACTACAAAATTACTGCTATTTTGGGAATTGACAAAATAAGAATGATAAAAATTGAATAATTTTTATTAAATTTGCGAAATCAAAATGATATATTATGATAGAAGAGATTTATAAAGCTGATTCCAGACGTTATGAGGCAGGAATGGAATATCGCAGAAGCGGCCGAAGTGGAATACTTCTTTCAGAACTTTCACTTGGTTTCTGGCATAATTTTGGAGAGACCGCTCCGCTTGAAAGGAGCAAAGATATTATGAGGTTTGCATTTGATCATGGAGTGACCTCTTTTGATCTTGCCAACAATTATGGTCCGGGATATGGAACAGCAGAAGAAACATTCGGATTTGTATATGAAAAATCTTTTCGTCCTTATAGGGATGAAATGTTTGTGGCTTCCAAGGCTGGGTATGACATGTGGCCCGGTCCATACGGAAATTGGGGATCGCGTAAGTATCTAATGGCGTCGATAGAGCAGAGCCTTCGAAGGACAAAACTTGATTATTTTGATGTCTTCTACAGTCATCGTTATGATCCTGAGACTCCTCTTGAGGAGACTCTTCAGGCTCTTGTCGATATTGTCAGGCAAGGTAAGGCTCTATATGTGGGAATATCTCGTTGGCCCGTAGTGGCAACTAAATATGCTTTCAGCTATCTGCGTGAGCGGGACACTCCATGTCTGATTTTCCAAGATAGGTTAAATCTTATTGATAGGAGAGTGGAAAGTGATGGCACGCTTGCCAACGTAAGAGAAAATGGATGTGGTTTCATTGCTTTCTCCCCTCTTGCTCAAGGCATTCTCACCAATAGATATCTCAATGGGATACCTTCGGATTCCCGGGCAATGCAACAGAGGTTTCTTAAGTCCTCTCAGATCAGTGAAGAACTTGTCGCACATATTGGGAAGCTTAATGAAATAGCTGCTAATCGAGGTCAATCTCTTGCTCAGATGTCACTTTCTTGGGTTTTGGCACATCCGGGAGTGACTTCAGTCATAATAGGATGTAGCAGTGTAGGCCAGCTTGAAGATTCTCTTAAAGCTATGAAGTCGAAAGACTTCACAACCAAAGAACTTGCTGATATTGAGAGTATTGCATCTCAAATCAAACTTTGAAACTATTCACTGCATACAGAAAGGATGGTAGCCGAGTAGGAAAGCTTCGGTTGCCATTCTTTTTTTGCCTGCGGGTTGAAGTTCGAGGATTTCCAGCCATTTGTCGGCACATGCCACGAGCATTCGCTTGCCCTCAATTTTAATAGAACCTACAGGGTTGTCCCCAACATGAGCCTCTGTCAAAGCGGTACGGAAAATCTTGCTTTCCAGTGGACGCCCTGATTCTTCTTTGATTACACTCCATGCGGCAGGATATGGACTGAGTCCACGCACTTGATTATGCACTTCAAAAGATGTTTTTGCCCAGTCGATATGGCAATCTTCTTTGAAAATTTTGGGCGCTGGTGTGAATTCTCCTTCTGGCTGCGGAGTAGTGGTAAGTGTCCCTTCGGTAATTGCATTTACGGTTTCAACTACCATTGCAGCTCCAAGATGCATCAGTTTGTCGTGGACATCCCTGACATTGTCTTCAGGGAGAATCTCTATCTTACGCTGCATGATCATATCGCCGGTGTCTATTTCATGTTTAAGGAAGAAAGTAGTGACTCCAGTCTCTGTGTCACCATTCATCACAGCGCGGTTGATAGGGGCTGCTCCTCGATATTTTGGCAATAGAGAGGCATGAAGATTGAATGTGCCTAATCGTGGCATTTGCCATACCTCACGAGGGAGCATTCTGAAAGCTATCACAATGAATAGGTCGGCATTCAGGTCTCTAAGACTGTCAAGGAAATCTTGAGATTTAAGTTTCTCGGGTTGGAGAATTGGAAGATTATGCTCCACTGCATATCTCTTGACATCACTTTGATAAAGTTTATGCCCACGTCCGGCAATCTTATCGGGCATAGTGACAACGCCCACTACATTGAAGTCATTGTTTATGAGTGCATCGAGGCTCTCCACCGCAAATTCAGGTGTGCCGAAAAAAACTATTTTGAGGTCTTCTTTTTTCATTTTTTTAGTCATCTGCGTAGTGCTTAAGCACACGGCGATAAGAATTAAAGATTTTTGATTTGGAGACGAATCCAACGTATTTGCCATTGTCTACCACTGGGAGATTCCAAGCACCGGTCTTGTCGAAAGTGTTCATTACTTTATCCATAGTGTCTGTAATCTCAATCCTTGCCGGTGGCATAGCCATAAATCGGCTGACGTGCATCTTTCGATATAAATCAGGACGGAACATTATATTTCTGATGTCATCAAGCAACACGATACCTTTCAACATCCCTTGAGAATCCGTGACAGGATATAAGTTTCGATTACACTGTGATATTACTTCTACCATCTGCTTTAGGCTCATATCGGGATGAACCTCTATGAAATCGCGTTCAATCACATTGTCGATTTTGAGTAGTGTAAGGACAGTGCGGTCTTTCTCGTGAGTGATAAGGTCTCCTTTTTCTGCCAAGCGCATCGTGTAGATACTGTATGGTTCGAAGGCAAGGATAGTCATATATGAAAGGGTAGATACGATAAGCAACGGTAAGAACAAATTATAGCCGCCTGTCATTTCCGCCGTAAGGAAGATTGCCATGAGTGGAGCATGCATTACGCCGCTCATGACTCCAGCCATACCCATCAAACTAAAGTTTTTCTGGCTCAGCTCGATTCCAAAATCCATAAGATTAAATATATAAGCGAACAAGAAACCTGTCATGGCACCGACAAAAAGTGAGGGAGCAAACGTGCCGCCTACTCCTCCTGCAGCATTGGTAGCAGTTGTTGCAAATACTTTTGTCAGAATTAGGCAAGCTACGAAAAGCGTAATCGACCAAGGATTAATTCTGTCTCCATAGAAGATTGTGCCATCAAGAATTCCTTGGGTATTGCCTTCAAGGAGAGTATTGATTGACTCATAGCCTTCACCATAGAGTGGAGGGAATACGAAGATGAGGCCTGCGAGAATTACCCCTCCTACAGATATTTTAACCCATCGACTTTTGAATGCGCCAAACCACTTTTCCAGCATGAACATAGCCCTGGTGAAGTAAAGACTGACGAAACCGCAAATAATTCCAAGGAGGATGGTCCAAGGTATACGGTTAGTGTGGAAAGGCTCACTCTGAGAAAAGAAGAATTCAGCGCCATATCCTTCAAGGACGTATGCCACTGTGGCGCCAGAAATAGATGATATAAGAAGAGGCATGACAGTTGTGCCTGTCAAGTCTATCATCAGAACTTCAAGAGTGAAAAGCATCCCGGCTATTGGAGCTCGGAAAATCCCGGCGATACCGGCAGCTGCCCCGCAACCCACAAGAAGCATCAGAATTCTTGGAGATAGGCGGAATGCCTGACCTACATTTGAGCCTATAGCAGCTCCAGTATATACAATAGGACCCTCTGCTCCGACTGAACCTCCAAAACCGATTGTAATGGCAGAACCTACGAGAGAGGCATAACAATGTTTTTTCTTTAGTCGAGATTTACGACGGGAGATAGCGTATAATACTTTAGTCACTCCATGGCTGACATTATCTTTTACAACATAGTTGATAAAAAGCGTTACAATGATTATCCCGACGACTGGATATACAAGATTGAGCCAGTTGCCGGTGGTTTCGCTGAAATGTTGAGTCAGTAAGTGCGCAATAGAGTGTATTAGATACTTAAGGAGTTGAGCGGCAAACCCGCAGACCACACCTACTATTAGAGCAAGCATGATTACGAAGTTGCGTTCCTTGATATGACGTTCACGCCATTGGACCACTTCAGCCCACCATTCAGTGAATTTATTATGTGCTTCTTTATATGCCAAGATATTAGTTGTTGATTGAATTATGACTATTATTTACCTTTTCCTTCCATGATTGTCAAGACCGTATATAGCATTATCTTAAAATCTACCAGAATCGACATGTTTGAGATGTACAGTAGATCATACTTAGAGCGTTCTACCATTTCTTCAATCTTGGAAGCATATCCATATTTTACCATACCCCATGACGTTATCCCCGGTCGAGTTTGATACAGAAGTGTATAGTAAGGAGCTTGCTTGATGATCTGATTGATGTAGAATTTTCGTTCGGGACGTGGACCTACGATGCTCATCTCTCCTTTCAAGACATTCCAAAATTGAGGAAGCTCATCAAGACGATACTTTCTCATGATCTTTCCGGCTTTTGTTACCCTGGGATCATTGTCGCTGCTAAGTTGAGGTCCATCATTTTCAGCATCTGTACGCATAGTCCTGAATTTGATAATCTGAAAAGGACGTTCTTTAAGTCCGATTCGTTCCTGTCGATAAAACACGGGTCCTTTTGAATCTTTCTTAACCCTTATTGTAAGGTATAGAAACAATGGACTCAAAATAAGAAGAGTTAGGCTACTTGCTACTACATCTATCGTCCTTTTGATGTTCTTTTCATACTCTGACATGCTTGAATAGGTAAGATCTACCAAAGGAAAACCATAGATATCTTTAAGTTTGATTGAAGAAGTCATGAAATTCAACATATCTGGAGATAGCTTTATAGGCTTTCCAATTGGAAACAGACGATACACAAGATTCAAAACTCTTTCTTCATCAGATTTTTCAGGAGCAAGAATTATCTGATCAATATTATTTTCTTTACAGTAATCTAAAATAGTATCAAGTTCCAGTCCTCCTTCATTAAAATCAGATTCTTCAGGAATTTTGAAAAAACCTTTTATTGAGTAGCTGATCACAGCCTTACTTTCATTCATTTTTGATGCCATCGTATGGGCTTTCCTGCTGTTCCCTACAATAACTGCAGTATATTTCCAATCGCGACTCTTAAAATGTTTTATTTGGTTGTTGATGACGAGGAGCCTCCCCAAAAAAGTAAAAGAAAAGAATATAATGTAAATGATGAAAATCTGAAGAAGATTGGCTGATATGTCGCTCATCTGATCATTGGTCAGAAGAGTTAGGTGTATAAGAATTGTACTAATGGCAGATATTACAGCTGTATTCAAAAATTCATTGAAACGAGATTTGCCAAACGGACTATTATAAAAACCGGAAAGCCAATACAGACCAAGGAGAAAGATAGGAATAATCGCTTGCTCAACGCAAAGCTTAGGCTGGAAAATATACTTGAATGCGGATTCAAAAGAATGAATAGTCCAAGATGATTCGAAATATCTGAGAAGATTGAAGAGTATGAAAGATATGTTGGCGGTAATCCAGTCCGTCAACACGAGCTTCCATCGCTCCAACTTTACAGAAGCCATTCTTCCAATCATCTTATTACTTTGACAATATTTTCCCTGGTTATTTTAATGATGTTGCTGGGCTTTGAGGATGCCTTATCCTTCCGGCGGAAGTTGCAGACATAGTCAACACCATTTTTTATCTCAGAAGATATTTCCGAAAAAGTCATTGGTGTGGGTTTGCCGCTTTTGTTTGCAGAAGTAGATACGATAGGTCCTTTGAGCCGTTCACATAGTGTACGACTGAACTTTTCAGATGTTATCCTTATTCCAAGGCTTCCATCCTCAGCTTTGAGATTGTCTGCCACTCCAACAGGAAAATCATAAATAATAGTCATCGGATTGACTGCTACATCTATGAGTTGCCAAGCAATATCTGGAACACTTTTGACACTCCTTTGAAGCATCCCTTCTGAACCAACAAGTACCAACATAGACTTAGAGTCGGCTCTTTCCTTGAGCTTGTAGATTCTTTCGACTGCCTCAGGATTTCTTGCATCGCAACCTATACCCCACACAGTATCGGTAGGATATAAGATGATACCCCCTGCCTTTAACACTCTTAAAGCCTCTTTGAGGTCAGACTCGTCATATCGAGATTCGGACTGCTGAAAATTAAATTCTTCTTTTTCTTCCATGAGTTTTATACTTGAATTGCCTCAGCTTCTGAAATCCACAGGCGCGCTACAGCGTCGGAAGGCATTCTCCAATCTCCACGCGGTGAGAATGATACCGGTCCAACTTTTGGACCGTCGGGCATGCATGAGCGCTTGAACTGTTGATTGAAGAATCTGCGTAGGAAAACAATAAGCCACTTTTTTATCGTTTCTCGGCTGAAGGTCGGTCGGCCATCAGCGTAAGGTCCTTCGGCGAAGGCCTTGCATGCGAGGACAAATATTTTGGCAGGAGAGAAGCCTTCTTTTATGAAGTGATAGATGAAGAAATCATGAAGATCGTATGGACCCACAAGGTCTTCGGTCTTTTGTGCGATATTTCCTTCGTTGTCTGTCGGTACGAGTTCCGGACTGATTGGAGTGCTTACAATATCTTCGAGTATATGGCGAGTATCCTCATCATAATCTTGAGCTACTCGTCTTACGAGAGGGCGAATAAGAGTTTTAGGAACGGATGCATTTACGCCATACATTGACATGTGATCGCCATTATAAGTGCACCATCCTAAAGCAAGTTCAGACAAGTCGCCTGTACCTAACACCATTCCACCATATTTATTTGCAAGGTCCATAAGGAGCTGAGTCCTTTCTCGAGCTTGTGAGTTTTCGTATGTGGCATCATGCAGGTTGATGTCGTGGTCGATATCTTTGAAATGAAGTTTGACTGCTTCTGAAATATTTATTTCTATGTGGGTAATGCCCATGCGCTCCATCAGATCTACGGCGTTGTTGTGCGTGCGATCAGAAGTTCCGAAACCTGGCATGGTCACGCCGATGATTCCTTTTCTGTCAAGACCGAGGTCGTCGAATGCTCTTATTGCAACTAAGAGCGCAAGAGTTGAGTCAAGTCCTCCGGAGACACCGACAACGAGACATTTGCAATGAGTTGCCAAAAGACGTTGTTCGAGTCCCCATGCCTGGATTGTAATTATTTCTGCGCATTGTTCCTCAAATTTTTCTTTGTTGGAGGATAGGAAGGGGTAGGGATTAATTTCACGCATCAGATTGGCTGGTTCAGCCTGAGTAGCAGTGAACTCTTCTAATCCAAAAGTAGGTAGGACAATATCATTCTGTCCGAAGCTTGACTGGCGTTGACGGGTATTACGTAGTTTTTCGACGTCTATATCAGCGATGCAATATCCTTCTACTCGTTTGAATCTGTCTGATTTCTTAAGAATTTGGCCATCTTCGGCTATAATCGCATTGCCCGAAAAGACGAGGTCGGTGCTTGACTCTCCAGCTCCTGCTGAAGCATAGACATACCCGCACTTACATCTTGATGAGCGTTCTTTAATAAGAGAAAGAAGGAACGCATGTTTGTCAATGACCTCGTTGGTAGCACTTAGGTTGGCAATTATGTCTGCTCCGGCTACGCTCATAGTTGTACTTGGAGGGTTTGGCACCCACATATCTTCGCATATTTCGACACCGAACTTTGCATTTTCGATACGGAAGAGAAGATTTATTCCAAAAGGAATTCTATGTCCGTCGAAGTCGATGACATTGTATTCCTTTCCTGATGGAATATCAAGTTTAAGGCCGGATGAGAACCAACGTTTTTCGTAAAACTCATCATAGTTAGGAAGATAACATTTTGGCACGATGCCAA
This sequence comes from uncultured Sangeribacter sp., assembly GCA_964634905.1. Lineage (GTDB taxonomy): Bacteria > Bacteroidota > Bacteroidia > Bacteroidales > Muribaculaceae > Lepagella. The sequence continues at coordinate 465 of CAZWJO010000029.1, read as the reverse complement.
GAATCTCACCGTATTGAATTACAGCGGCACAGTTATAGAGTCGCCCTCTATAGCGGACAGGGAGACCCACTACGGCTGTCACATGAGATTCTTTTGTTACCTGCTGGAGAAATCCGAGTTGGCGCATTGCTGCGTTGAGGAGTGTAGGTTGGTTGAAGAGATCGCCGCAGGTGTATCCTGTCAGGCAAAGTTCAGGGAAGACGATCAAGCGAGCCCCTTTTTTTGAAAGACTCATGATCATGTCTGATATTCTGACTGAGTTTACGCCTGGATCCGCAAGTTCAACTTTCGGATAAGCTGCAGCCACACGTATATAACCGTATTTATTCATTATTTATGAAGATTCAAAGTGGAACGTAAATTGCAACTACAAAAATAACACAGAAATTTCAAAATTGCAAGAATGAGGAGAGAAAAATTAATAAAAAAGCAGATGTGCCTGAAGGAACATCTGCTTTTATGAGG
>CAZWJO010000028.1:14501-29758 GCA_964634905.1 uncultured Sangeribacter sp. | reverse complement strand
AAGTTTTGGGAGTACTGAGGTTTTGCAAGTTTGAATTCAATTATCTCTTTGAATCTTATATCATCTGTTTTCCATGCTAATAGTGAATGACGCATCATATAATTCATAAAATCTCCCATAAGCTCATGTGCACTGGCTCGAGCTACATCTGTCAGTCGCATTTCTGTTTCGAGTGATGTCTCATGCCTTCCGGATCCTTCAGCAATATTTGCTCTGATTGAGCGGGCTGCTTGTGTCATTTGGTCGTAGAGACGATGACCTGGGTCAATTCTATAGTCCACAAAGCGGTCGCAGAAACGTTGGGTTGCTAATTCGATGATGTTGGAAAGGACCCAAGTGTTGAGCCAGAAGTATGAGGGTGCAGAGGTAAAGGCTATAGCCATGTCTTTTATTGTTTTAATTGTCAAGATGTCATTTTGTCAAATTGTCAAGTTGTCAAGTTGTCATTATGAATTTTTGTCAAGTTGTCAGATTGAGATTTTCGAGAGAATTCATTTTCCGATGCAAAACCTTGAAAATATGGAATTTAAGAGATCTGGGGTGGTTATCGCTCCTGTCAATGATGACAATGCATTTGTCGCCTCGCGGATGTCCATGGCGATGAAGTCGGCGCTGGCTCCGGCATGCATCTGTTCCAATGCTTGGCGAAGTGCCTTTCCTGCTTTCAACAGATCTCCATAATGACGGGCATTCGTCAATAATAGCTCTTTCTCAGGATCAAATTCTCCAGTGGTCGCTTTCTTTAATGATTCACACAATGATTCAAGTCCGACTCCTTCAGCTGCCGAGATTTTTATGATGTCTTGATTGAAATTAGTAAGCTTTTCCGAGGCTATTACTTCTTCAAGATATTTCTGCAATCCATTGACGGATGCTTCTGTCATCCCGGGTGCTGATATCTTGGTTATCACGGGGATTACCTTCTGGGTCTGGTCAAGCTCTTTGAGAGAGGCGTTCATTTCTGTAAGCTGGTCGCCGATAGGGGAGAGTGGGTCAATAAGCCAAAGTACTATGGATGCTTGATTGAGTCGTTTCCTTGCTCGTTCGATTCCTATGCTCTCTATCTTATCGGATGATTCTCGGAGTCCGGCTGTGTCTATGAAACGGAAAAGCACTTCGTCAATTTCGCATGTGTCTTCTATGATGTCGCGTGTAGTTCCGGGTATATCGGAAACTATCGCTTTATCATCTTGGAGCAAAGCGTTTAGAAGAGTCGATTTCCCTACATTTGGCATTCCTGCGATGACAACAGGCACTCCTTCCTTAATGGCACGTCCTGTAGAGTATGAGTCAGTCAGTCGGTCTATTTTCAAGAGTAGGAGAGTGGCGATGTCTATCAGTCTGCTACGGTCGGCAAATTCAACATCTTCTTCCGAGAAATCAAGTTCAAGCTCAAGAAGGGATGCAAGCTCAATAAGCTTGTCGCGCAATTCATTGAATTCTTTTGAGAAAACTCCACGGGTTTGTTGCATGGCAAGCCGATGGGCGGCTTTAGATGACGATGCGATCAGATCAGCTACTCCCTCGGCGGATGCAAGGTCCATACGCCCATTCAGATATGCGCGTCGAGAAAATTCTCCCGGTTCCGCTCCTCGTGCACCTTTACGAAGAAGCAAGTTGGTTACTTCTCTGATAATCCAAGGAGATCCATGAAGAGTAAATTCAACTACATCTTCGCCTGTAAATGAATTAGGACCTCGGAAAATGGTTGCCACAGCCTGGTCAAGGATATTGCCAGATTCATCAAGAATATTGCCGAGATGGACGGTATGAGATGGGCAATCCTTAAGATTAGCTCCTTTCCAAACTGAATCCGCTATTCCAATGGCTTCCGTTCCCGACAATCTGATTATGGCCAGTGCCCCTTTTCCTGAAGGAGTAGCCACTGCAACTATAGTATCATCTATCGACATCACGCTAATATACTGTTCACTATTCACTGTTCACTATTCACTATTCACTATTCACTGTTCACTATTCACTTTCTCTTGTTCCAATCTCTGAATGAAACGACTGATTCGATATCATCCTCAATCTCATCTGGCAATGAAGAGAAGAAATCAAAACCACTCATTTTCTCAACATCGTCCACACTTACTGCATACGCCTCCATATTCCCATCGCATTTCATATTGGGATAGACGAATCCAATCGCTCTCATAGGAGTGGCGTATGGAGCAAGAAGCACTTTAAAGAAGGCGGACGGTACTCTTACCTTATTGTTCCCTATGGTCTCGGTGTCTGACGTGTCATAAAGTGGACCAGCGACTATCACAATAGCCGAATCACGTTTGGCCCATACCCGTTCCTTATCTTCAAGGGTCTTCCAGGCCCCTGTATTTAGCTCATGCTTCTGAGGACATATATTTGCCATCACAAAACTATGCTGCATAGCTTGGTCACTCCACTTTTGTTCTCCTGCCGGGCACATGTGTCCGCGGTCATAACCTGAACGAGAATAATCTCTTGTATCCGGGCATCCTTTTAGATCTTTGTCAGTCCAAAAGTTGTTGCTTCGGGCAGTAGCGCCTTCGGTCTCATGTCCTTGAAGTATCCATGCTACATAGTTTGGAGTCTTGTTTTCTGGATTGAAACTCACAGTAAAACCTTCATAATCTTTCACTATTGACGGCAGCTTTTTACCTATCGAGACCTTGTCTAAGTCATTGATATCTATTGTAGGTGAGGATTCTTTATTTGACTCTGATTTAAAATCATTTTCAATCGTCCCAGGGGCAAGTTTATTCCAAAAATAGGCTATTCCTATTATTAACAGGAAGACCGCCGCATATTTCATGATTTTGTTTTTATCCATTTTTTCTATATTCTTATGATAACCTTTAACATTTAACCCAATGTTGGTAAAATAAGTTACAATTTGTCGTTCCTGGACGCATGCGGAGCATGCTTACTACCTAATTTTGCCAGTAATCTTGATTTGGCTTAGACGATACAAATGCCTACCCCTTAAACACAATAACCCGTATAACCTTATTAACCTTCAACTTTCGTATGCGAAAGTTGACTTTTTGAGCCAAGTCAACTGTTTTTTAGCATACACACGTGTATTTTTCTGAATGCGCGCAACAGCTGTATCAAAGTCCATCTTTCCATCGAAATAAGCAAACATCTCCTTCAGTCCGACGGTATTCAAAGAATTTAAATGTCGCATCGGATAGACCCTTCGAGCCTCCTCCTCAAGACCATTTTCAACCATATTCAGCACCCTGCGATTTATCCTGTCGAAAAGTACTTCTCGTGGAAGATCGATCACTATCTTTTCAATCTCAAATTCCCGTTGCTTCTTTCTCCCGGTGCGCAATGACGTATAAGTGGTTTCAGAAGCAAGGCATATCTCAACAGCATGAAACACTCTCTTCATGTTGGCAAGATCTACCTTTGAATAATATTCTGCATCCAGTTTCTTCAATCGGTCGCAAAGCCAATCATCCCCATTTTTCTTCCATTCTTCCATAAGTGTAAGACGAATGGAATCAGGAACAGTAGGCAATTCATCTATCCCATAAAGAAGAGCATCAACATACATCATAGATCCCCCGCATACAATCGCAACATCTCTCGTTTTCCAGATATCCGTTGCAATTCTGAGAGCATCTTCCTCAAACATTGCAGCAGAATAATAAGAGTCGAGAGGAAGCATCTCCATAAGATGATGAGTCACCCCCATTCGCTGACTTTCGTCAGGAACAGCGGTGACTATAGGTATCCCTTTGTAGATTTGTCGGGAATCGGCTGAGATTATCTCCGTGTCATGCTCCAGTGCGAGCTTGACAGCTAAGTCTGTCTTCCCGGAGGCTGTCGGCCCCGTCACTACTATCAGTTTTTTCAAGAGTTGTCGAGTTGTCGGGTTGTCGGGTTGTCGAGTAGTTCGATGAGCGATTATTCGGCTACGATCTTGGCGATATTGAAGATCACGTCGGTGGCTTTTTCCATTGACTGTATGGAGACAAACTCGTATCGGCCATGCATGTTTTCACCACCTGCGAAGATATTGGGGCATGGGAGACCTTTGAACGAAAGTTGTGCTCCATCCGTACCGCCACGGATTGGCTGAACTTTCGGAGTCACACCGGCTTCACGCATTGCCTTTTCTGCAATCTCAATGATATGCATCACGGGTTCGATTTTCTCTCTCATATTGTAATATTGATCCTTGATCTCTACAGAGCAACTTCCCGGATGCTCCATGTTAGTCTTTCGGCAAAGATGTTCTATTTCCCGTTTGCGGCTTTCAAACCGAGCCCGGTCATGATCGCGGATAATATAAGTCAAAACGGTCTGCTCTACGCTTCCCTCAATTCCGATGAGATGGTAGAAACCTTCATATCCTTCTGTATGTTCAGGAGTTTCCCAACGTGGAAGCATCTGGATGAATTGATTGGCAACCCGAATGGAATTCACCATCTTATGCTTGGCTGTGCCGGGATGAACATTGCGGCCCTTGATTGTCACTTTGGCTGATGCCGCATTGAAGTTTTCATATTCGAGTTCTCCGACTGCTCCTCCATCCATTGTATAAGCAAAATCACAACCAAATCGCTCTACATCGAACTTATGAGCTCCTTTGCCAATCTCCTCATCAGGATTGAATGCTATTCTTATCTTACCGTGTTTTACATCCGGATTTGCCTGTAGACGAGCTACGGCAGTCAGAATCTCTGCTATACCAGCCTTGTCATCTGCACCCAGAAGAGTCGTGCCATCTGTCACTATAAGATCTTGGCCAATATAGTTAAGTAGCTCGGGAAATTCTTCCGGACTCAAATAGATACCTTGCTGTTCGTTAAGCGTGATGGTTGTGCCGTCATAATTTGCTACAATTCTTGCATTGACGTGCCGCCCACTCATATCTGGAGCTGTGTCCATGTGGGCGATGAATCCAACTGTTGGAAGATCTCGGTCTGTATTGGCAGGAAGTGTTGCCATGAGGTAACCGTTATCATCAAGAGTTATATCTTCAAGTCCCATTCCTTCTACCACCGTCTTCAGATGGCGAGCGAAGGTCATTTGTCCGGGTGTTGAGGGGGTCAGGTTGGTCTCTTCGTCACTTTGTGTGTCGAATTTTATATATTCTAAGAATCTATCGGTTACTGTCATGGTGTTTTGTTTGATATGCGGTTCTGTTTTGTGCGCAAAGTTACAAAAAATATGCGATATATCCAAATTCTATAGTCCATGTTTCTGTAAAATTTGATTAAATTGTGAATGATTTCTGAATATTTGATCATTCGATAAATAATTACGATAAATATTCATGATAAAATTTGTCTTATAACAATTATTTTTCTAATTTTGTGCCACGAAATCCACAATGGGTCAAAGACCCTTCTTTATAAAATTTGTTGCATAATGAAACTTAATAAGTCAGTTGCCGCCGTCTTGATGGCTTTGTCGCTAACATTTTTTGCAGCGAAGGCAGACGATTCTCAACACAGCACATCGGAGGATCATATTATTTCCCTTGACCTCGAAGCCAGACTTGACTGGCAACTTGTAAGTCATAAAGATAAAATTGATAATTCTCAGACTGGATTCATAGGTAAATACATTGCGCTGAAGGCTCACGGAGAGCTTACTAAAGGTTTGACTTATACTTGGAGACAGCGTTTTTCAAGAACCCCAAAGGATAATTCTTTCTGGGATCAAACCGATATACTTGACATAAACTACAAATACAACAAATTAGATTTTGGTGCAGGAAAGCAGGTGGTTTTGATTGGTGGGTATGAATACGATCGAGCTCCTATCAATCTTATGTGTCCTAATCTTTTCGTGGCAAATGTGGCTTGTTACCAATTTGGTGTCTCTGCTGGCTATCATGTGACTCCAAATGACCATCTACTTTTTCAGATTTCCCAAAGCATTTTTGCTACTCCAGCAGAAAGAAACTTGTATGCATATAACTTAATGTGGCGCGGTGGACATAATCTCTCTGATAGATTGCGTCTTGAGACAATATGGTCTGTAAATGAAATAGAATACGTTAAAGGGAAGTACTGTAACTATGTCGCTCTGGGTAATAAGCTTGTGTTAGATGATAGATTTACACTCTTAGTAGATCTCATGACCCGTACGTATCCTGACAATAATATATTTAAGAACAACACCTTTATGGGAGAATTATCATGGGATATCTCTCCTAAATGGAAACTTACTGCGAAGGCCTCTTACGATTGTAATAGAGGTATAAATTTGACTGATAAAACTGAAGTTGCGAGGGGCACACAGATTGCCATCGGTGGAATCGTAGCAGAATGGTATCCAATTCGTAATAACAGACATCTTCTTAAAATGCATTTAGCTGCTTTTGGGTCACATGGTACTAATTATAATTCGAATGACCTTATGCAGAAAGATACAATGTACGGTTCAGTCGGTCTTACATGGCACATGAATTTACTTAACTTCCGATAGTTATGGAAAACACAACAAACCTTTCATCTGAAACAAGTCAATCTGTGGAAACTAAGAAAAAATCCGGACGGAAATCAATAATCTCTGGAATTGTCTGTCTTCTTTGGATCTTTGTGATATTCGGGGCAATAGCTCTTAAAATGGGTGTTGCTCCTATGATGAAGACCATGATGGCTACTGCTCACGATCTGCTTCTAAACACATGTTTCTTCCTTATGGCAGTATGTGTGCTTACTGGTGCATTGGGAAGAATCCTTGTAGAATTTGGAGTCGTAGATATGCTTCAAAAAATCCTGCATCCGATAATGAAGCCTATCTTTAATCTTCCAGGGGTTGCCTCACTCGGAGGAGTTATGACCTTTCTATCCGACAATCCAGCCATTATTACTATCTCTAAAGACAAGGAATTTGCAAAGTACTTTAAGAAATATCAGTTTATTTCACTGACCAATTTTGGAACAGCTTTCGGTATGGGGCTTCTTGTGATTATCTATATGGTGAGTCTTGGCTATACGGTTGAGCCTTTCATTGGATTCTTTGGTGCCATTGTTGGTTGTGTAGTCTCCACTCGTTGTATGCAGCATTTTATACTTCGTTCTCACCCGGATTATCGAGATATGGAGGCCGTTGACGAGGTATACGATGAAATCAAAAAGACTGAAGAGGAAGGAAAAAATAAGGAAGATTCATTGTTTACAAGGATTCTCAATGCGGTTCTTGATGGAGGTAAAGGGGGTGTCGAAGTAGGAATTGCCATCATTCCTGGAGTTCTTGTCATCTCGACACTTGTCATGATGCTCACATTCGGAGCGGGTCCCAATGGATATGATGGTAGCGCTTATCAAGGCATCGAGCTTCTCCCTAAAGTTGTCGGTAAGATCAATATCATTTTCGAATGGTTATTCGGTTTTCATGATCCTCATCTTATTGGCTTTCCCATCACAGCTCTCGGTGCTGTCGGAGCAGCCCTCGGATTGCTTCCTAAGTTCATGAGTGAAGGTTGGGTAGATGCAAACGCAATCTGCGTATTTACAGCCATAGGCATGTGCTGGAGCGGTTACCTTAGCACTCACACGGCAATGCTTGACTCAATGGGTTATCGTAATCTGACTTCTAAAGCTATTTTAGCTCACACCATCGGAGGCCTTGTAGCCGCTATAGTTGCCCATATTCTCTGTATGCTCATCCTATAAGTTAAGCTCGACTCGTGTCCTGAGAAGTTAGTGCTGGACGCTGTGTGACGCATGCAGAGCATGCTTTCTTACGTTGGGCCGACGTATGATTTGTGCGTAAGGTAATTGTTTGTGTTTAATAAATCTTAATTCGAATAATCCGCTATTGTAAAATAGCGGTTTTTTTTGTAATTTTGTGTCGGAGTTGGACTGTCTTTCCAATTGCTTCCGGAGATATCCGGATTATTGATTCACCTTTGATGATCAACTGATATGAGAAACGAAAAAGAACTCGAGGGAATTACTCTCCTCGGAAATCAAGGGACAAAATATCCCACTGACTACTCTCCGCAATTGTTGGAGACTTTTGAAAACAAACATCCGGAAAATGAATACGTTGTGCGACTTGATTGTCCTGAATTCACAACGCTGTGTCCAAAAACCGGACAACCGGATTTCGGACATATTAAAATATCATATATCCCAAGGACACGTATGGTAGAAAGCAAAAGTTTGAAACTTTATCTTTTCTCTTTCCGTAATCATGGAGATTTTCATGAAGACTGTGTCAATATCATAATGAAAGACTTGCGTGACTTGATGGATCCCCGTTACATTGAAGTGAAAGGCCTTTTTATGCCCCGCGGGGGTATTTCTATCCACCCATTCGCAAATTGGGGGGATACAGAGCATGAGGAGATGGCAAGACAAAGAAGAATATCCCAACTTGAGTTCTGATATGAAAGATTCGATAATTGTCCTTAGTGGTGGGATGGACTCCACTACTCTTCTTTATGATAAAAAAGACCAGATAGCGCTTGCAGTGACATTCGATTATGGTTCTCGTCACAATGCCCGAGAAATTGAGTGTGCTATGAAGAATTGTAAGATTCTGGGTATAGAGCATATAGTAATTCCTTTGGATTTTATGGGAAAATACTTCAAGTCGTCTCTATTAATTGGTGGTGAGGAAATCCCGGAAGGTCATTATACCGACGAAAATATGAAGTCAACCGTAGTGCCATTCCGAAATGGAATTATGCTTGCGGTAGCAGCCGGTCTCGCTGAAAGTCGAGGTCTTAAGAAGGTCATGCTTGCTAATCATAGTGGCGATCATGCTATTTATCCTGATTGTAGCCCCGGGTTCATTAATGCTATGAGCGAAGCAATAAGACAAGGGACCTACGATGGAATTGTGATTGATGCTCCGTATACTAACATAACGAAAAGCGATATAGCAAGAATAGGAAAGAAAATCGGAGTTGATTATAGATTGACATATTCTTGCTATAAAGGAGGCGAGAAGCATTGTGGTAAGTGCGGAACATGTGTAGAGCGTTTGGAGGCTCTCCGCGATGCAGGAATCGATATTAATGAATAACTCAACTTTCGCAAGGCTCAAGTTGAAGGTTAAGAAGGTTATTGAGGTTAAAAAGGTTATATTGGAATTATGTACTACGTTAAAAAGAGACTTGAAATATCTGCTGCTCATCGGTTGTCTTTGCCATACGAGAGTAAATGCAGTAATATTCACGGTCATAACTGGGTGATAACTGTGGAATGTCGTGCAAAGCAACTAAATGAAGCGGGGATGGTGGTAGATTTTACAAAAATAAAAGAGCTTGTCGCAGGCAAACTCGACCATGCAATTCTCAACGATGTCTTGCCATTTAATCCTACCGCCGAGAATATAGCCCGTTGGATTGTGGATTCTATACCGGAATGTTACAGATGCGAGGTGCAAGAATCTGAAGGAAATATTGCAGCCTACGAAGAAGATTAAAATGAAAAAGATCAACGAGATTTTTTACTCCCTTCAAGGGGAAGGACATCATACTGGATATCCAAGTGTATTCATAAGGTTTTCAGGTTGTAATCTTCAATGTCCTTTTTGCGACACCCGACATAATGAAGGGGTTGCTATGACCGATACAGACATTATACATGCTGTGAATTTATATAAGGCAGATTGGGTAGTTTTGACTGGGGGTGAACCATCGATGTGGATTGATGCAGATTTTATTCGTCTGCTGCATCAAGCTACCGGGAAGAAAATTGCAATTGAGACTAATGGCACTAATATTCTTCCGGACGGTATTGATTGGGTCACGGTTTCCCCTAAGATTGGTATTGAAGATGTCATTGGAGATGCAAAGATAAAGGTAAAAAGGGCTGACGAAATCAAAGTCGTAGATGTAGGTCAAGATCTTGAAGTATATTTTGATCTTCCTTGCCGAGTCGACAAGACGTTGATGTATCTTCAACCATGTTATGTGTCTGATAAAAAAGTCAGGGAATCAAACACAATGCGTACTGTAAGAAGAGTACTTCAAGACCCGCGATGGACATTAAGTCTTCAAATCCATCGCTATCTTGGCATCCCCTGATGTATAGCAAGTGGAAAGGTATGCACAAGATGTGTTTGCCAGCCCAATTTTGAAGGATGGAGGAAATCCTTTGAAGGATTATCCCCAACATAATGAAACTCTTTGGCTCCGGCATATTTCCTCATAATATAGAGAAAATTGTCGGGGTCATATTTGTCGTGTCCCGTTTCCTCAGATATCAATATATTGGAGTTGTCAAAAAAGGATTGAAGGCCAGAAGCTTGGATTTTGTTTCGTTGGGTCAGGCTTCTTCCGTCGGTTATAAGTGCGATTGGAACTTCCTTATTTTTCAAATCATTCAAAATCTGTCTCATCGAAGGTGGCAAATGATAGATCGACGGATCTGGCGCATGATTTCTGAATTCAGCGACAATTTGTTTCATATCGACGCTATCTCTTATTCCATATTCTTCCAAAAGCAATTCAAGTGCTGAGTAATGGTTTCTGCGCGTCATCATCGCAGTCTCCATGCAACCAACTATTCGTTGATGTGGAAGTTTGGGATGACTTTTATTGATAATATTAGCTATATGCCTGACACCACTCTTTATGAAGAGAGCTTCAGGGATTAGAGTATCGTCAAGGTCAAATGCAACAACTTTAATTGGCCTTATCATTTGGCAATACGAATAATTCTTGCGCCCTGGATACGCTTTACGTTTCTTTTGATATAATTTTCAAAAGGAAGTTCCTCCAAAGTCACTGTGTCTTTTGAAGGTGATAATTGGATAATGAGAAGTTTATCCCCATCTCTGGTTAGAATTCCCATCTCACGACTGTCGAGATTGAAGTCCGGAGTAAGAAGGAAGAAAAGATCCCCGTCTTTGGCTTGAGGATTAAATCGCTTGGGATTCATCAGGTCTCCGTTTGATAAATAAGGAATCTGATGATTGCGAAATCCCATTTCAAGCATTTTTAATCTGTCAAGATTATTCTGATTTGAAAAAGCCTTAAACGACTCTTTATGATGGGAGATATAATCGAGTGATTTTTCCTTTTTCCGGGCTGATAATCCTTCAAGGTTGAATGTTACGTCTGTAACATTCCCTCTGAAAATATTATCTGCAATCCAATCGGATGGATATAAAAATCTTGATACGAAATCGGTGGCCTCTCCTTTCTTGAACATAATGTTTTCATACATGTCTGCAAAGTCTCTCCAATTTGGAGATGAAGAAGTCTGATAAGATTTTGCAAGAGCAAGACAAGTAGAAATGAAGCTCAGTGGAGTAAAGGAGTGGACATCTATAGTAAAGACCATTGTGTCGGCTTCCAATATTTGGGATCTTACCGCTGATGGCGTTCCTACGAGTTTTTTTGCAAAGAAAGCCACTCTGTTTTCGGGTGTCATATCCTTGAGTTCAGGGCTCTTTAACAATGTGTTGATAATTGAAGTGTCCTGATCGCAATGAAAATCAATATTGTCGTAAGCTTTGGCACTTACGAAGCCGAAAACAGCGAGGCATATAGTAAGGAAAAACCTGTATAGTTTCATATTCATCATTTTTATCATTGCAAAATTAGGAAAAAAAGTTGGAATAGGCAAATTTAAGTTTCGCAAAGCTCAACTTAAGGGTTAAGAGGTTAAAAGTTTAAGAAGTTATATTAGCCTAATGAAACAGATAAACATTAAAGAGTTTTCTCTGTCAAATATAACCATTTAACCATTATAACCTTAAAACAGTCAACTTTAGCGAGCGAATGTTGAGTAATAATAAGTTTAAAAATATCAAATAGCCGGAATCGAAGATATTCGTTTCCGGCTAAATTTATTGTAATAATAGGTATTTTCTTACTTGGGGAGATTGAAAACTGTTGAGATTTCAGTCATTTGTTCATCTGACATACCTGTTGGTTCGAAGCCCATGTTGCATGCACACATGAAGATGTTGGCACTTTTGTTGAGTACGTCAATCTGATCGAATGCCGACATGATGTCGGCTTCTACAGCGAATACTCCATGCTTTTCCCACATCACTACATCATAATCATCATCGATAGCCTTGATAGTAGCCTCTGCAAGATCATTAGAAGAGGGCAACATATAAGGTACGATGCCAAGACCGCGTGGAGCAAATGCTTTTGTCTCAGGAATCATTGACCAAAGGATCTTGGTAAGGACATCCTTCTTTAGATATTCAGGATTGTGGGTCATGGCCACGAGTTCGATCGGATGTGTATGGAGACTTGCCTTATAGTTAGATCCTTTGCCGATGAGGTAGTTGTGGACTGCCAAGTGGGAAGGAAGCTCAGAAGTAGGTTTCACGGGTTTGTCTGCCACGATTTCATAGCTTGCGCAGTCATCACAAATACGGATAATTGACCCGTTATCCATGGGCCAACGAGCAAGGTCGCGCATACGCATCTGTGTGCCTTTGCAGTAAAACCAGCATCCCTTCAAGTTAGGAAGAGTGAAACCAATTGGGAAAGGTCCTGCAATCGCAGGCATTGCCTTGATTTCGTCTGTGATATGTTCTGTCACGTTGACGGTGATGTTGCCGCCATTGCGTTCAGCCCAGCCTTTCTGCCATAGATATCCGGCAGCTTCTGCCACTTGTCCAACTTGATGTGCAAGACCAGGGTTGTTGTCTAAAACTGATGCCATATTTATTTTGCGTTTTACGTTTTACGTTGTGCGTTTTACGTTGTATATTGTTGTTTTTTAAATTAACTGGGGAAGGAAGCAAGAAACTATAAGGACTATTATTCCAACGACGAGTACTCCGATAGTCTTAGATGAGCATCCCTTCCATTCTTTAAGAATGATGCCCCAGATGTTAGAGAATACTACGTTTAGAGCCATCAGAATACAGAATGAAAGTGTCATTAGTGTAGGAGATTCTACCAGGTAGCCTTTGCCGATGGAAAGTCCGAAGAACTGACTATACCACAGTGCGCCGGCAAGGATACAGAAGAACACATTGTTGATAAGCACGTCTTTCTTTCCATAGTCGCTCCAAGTATGATTCTTTTGGTTTTGATAGAAGCAATAAAGGGCATTGATTACGAATCCGCCGAGCGTTACAAGGAATGTAGCCGGTAGAGTGCTGTAGTTGGCTGGAGTGAGCTCACCGAAATTGATATCTGCTCCGAAAGCAAGGCCAACATTGAAGCATCCACTCATGAAACCGCAAAGCAATGCAATCATTATACCTTTCGGGAAATTGAAATCCTTGACTGCAGCTTTCTTTTCCTCTTCGCTTAGTCCGTTTGCTTTCATTCCTCCCGCAATGCCGATGATTGCAATGCCGATAAGTGTCACTATAACACCGAGAATGACAGAGAATGTAAGCTGAGAAAGGGGATCATTTTCAGGGAAGAAAATTTGTAGTAGCACTGGTCCCATGATTGTGCCAAGCCCGGCGCAAGTGCCAAGTGCAATAGACTGTCCGAGAGCGACTCCAAGATATCGCATTGACAGACCGAAAGTCAGACCACCTACACCCCAAAGCATACCGAAAAGGATGGTCATCCAAAGGCTGAATGATGAAGTTGTAGAGAAAAGTTCGCCAAGCGTATGCCCTTCAGGGACAGCAAGCTGCGCTCCGAGGAAGGGAAGAATGAGGAAGGCGAAGATGGCCTGCACCAGCCAATACGATTCCCAACTCCAGTTTTTGATCTTATTTATTGGTACATAGCAGCTCGACTGGAAAAATGAGCCGATAGCTATGATTAATAATCCAAGGAAAATCATTTATGAGTCGAATTAATGCATAATTCATAATGCATAATGCATAATTTTTGGAGAGTTAAATATGATGATGCTCTTATGATAAATGCATATAAGTGAATAGTTAATTCTATATTTATAATTTCATAAGGTATGGAGTCATTTTAAATCTCCATACCTTATGTAAATTTAGTTCAAAATAGATGATTAACGCTTGGAAGTGACGTCAGCCTCGTATTTTTCGATTTCCTTGATGTATGTTTCGCCTACAGGAACGTTGTTATTGAGGCAGAACATATCGTATACAGCATTCCATGGGAGATTCTTGCATTCTTCGAGAAGTGCGAGGCGTTGGAAATTCTTGCCTTCAAGTTCGTAGGCGCGGAGTGTATCTACCGGCTCGAGAAGTGCGCGGAGCATACACTTCTGAGCAGCCCGGCTGCCGATTACGTAAGCTCCGATGCGGTTGAGAGTGCCATCGAAGTAGTCGAGTCCGTAGTGAACGCGATTGAGAGCGCCTGCACGAACGATTTCGCTGAAGAGATCCATAGTCGGATCGTCCATGATTGTCACGTGGTCGGAGTCCCAACGTACTGGGCGAGATACGTGGAGCATCAATTCAGGAACGAAGAGGAGCATAGCGCTCACCTTGTCGGCTACACTTTCTGTTGGGTGGAAGTGACCTGTGTCGAGTGTGATCATCATGTTGCGCTGAGCTGCATACGCGGTATAGAAGTCGTTGCTGCCTACTGTGAAGCTTTCAAGACCTATACCGAACACTTTAGACTCTACGCAGTCTTTCATCATGTCGTAGCGATGCTCGAAGATCTGGTCGAGAGAGCCTTTAAGAAGCTCACGATAGAGAGAGCGATTGAGAGTAATGTCTTTGCTCCCGTCGTGGACCCAAGTGTTCATGATACATGGATCATTCTGAGCCTCACCGATAGCCTGAGAGATAGCACGGCAACGCTTTGAGTGTTCAATCCAGAAGTCGCGGATAGCTTTGTCAGGGTTGGAGAGGGAGAGGTCGCCGCTCTTTGAGTGTGAGAAAGAAGTTGAGTTGAAGTCAAGTTTTATGTCGTGTTCCTTAGCCCAATCGATCCAGCTCTGGAAATGTTCTACAGTCACTTCGTCACGGTCAACAAACTTGCCCTGGAAATCACCATAAATTTCATGGAGATTGAGTCGGTGCTTGCCTGGAATGAGGCTCATAGCATAAAGCACGTCGTCGCGGAGTTCATGTATATTGCGGGCTGCCCCGGGATAATTACCGTTGACCTGTATACCACCAGTCAGACCCCCTTCGCGTGGTTCGAAACCAGCTACGTCGTCAGCCTGCCAGCAGTGCATGCTGAGATGGAAGTCCTGCATTTGTTGGAGCACTTTGTCAGTGTCGATGCCGATTGCGGCATATCTTTCCTTGGCAACTTCGTATGCCTTCCGGATAAGTTCTTCTTTCATAATGTGGTTATTTAGTTATTAGTCTTGAGTCTTTAGTCTTTAGTTGTGAGAGTTATTAGTCTAATAAGTCTAATAAATCTAATAAAACTGGTCTTATTATATGTTTGGAGTGTAGGTGATGGTCTCAGTTGA